>DASYPH010000425.1:0-2580 GCA_036006925.1 Gaiellaceae bacterium | reverse complement strand
GCCGCCGTCCTCGGCGGCGCCAGCCTCGCCGGCGGGCGGGGATCCTTCTTCGGGACGCTCCTCGCAGCGTTCTTCCTCACCGAGATCAACAACGTGCTCCCGTTCTTCCAGCAGCCGACCGAATATGCGGAGGTGGCGATCGGTGCGCTGATCCTGCTCGCGCTGCTGCTCTACCAGTCCCCCGAGCTGGTCGCGCGCTACCGGCGTTCCCGACACTCGATCGACGCTACAGAGGCGCCCGCGACGACCTAGGACGGAGCAGCGTGCGTCGTCGTCCTCGGGCGCGGATCGGCCGCACGACCGATGACGAGCCAGACCGCGTTCACCGGCTCGTCGCCGATCGTCCAGAGACGGTGCGGGGAGGATGAGTCGAAGACGATCGACGTACCGGGACCGAGCTCGTACTCGTCGAAACCCACGCGAACGCCGAGAGTGCCGCTCGTCACATAGCCGTACTCACGGCCGCCATGGGTGACGAGCGCGTCCTGTTGGCACGACTCCGCACCGACGGGATACATGACGTGGAGAAACTCGACGTCAGGGTCGCTGCGCGGCGTCAGGCGCTCCCAGCGCACGCCGGAGGCGAGGTTGATGACGCGTCGCGCGTCGGGATACGTGGCGAGACCGGCGTCGTCGTCGCGGTGCGAAGGTCGGACTCGAGCTGCTGGCTGCGGCCCGTCGCCGAAGACGTCGCTCATCGTCATCCCGAGCTCCGAGACGAGCGCATAGAGCGTGCTCACCGAGGGGTTGACGCGGTCGAGCTCGATCTGCGAGACAAGGCTCGGGGAGACGCCGACCCGGCGTGCGAGCTCGCGCAGGCTTATCCCGCTTCGCTCGCGCTCCTGCCGCAGACGGCTCCCGACCTTCGAGGACTCGAAGCTGCGTTCGATGGTGGCCATGTCTTACCGTAGCCTCCGCTGGATCTCTGCGACGATTCGATCGGTCCCGGGGAGGAACGCGTCCTCGAGTGGAGGGCTGTACGGGATCGGCGTGTTCGGAGTCGCGATCCGCCACGCGTCGTCGAGGTACCCGAGCGCTTGCTCGGTGACGCAGGCGAGCACTTCGCCGGCCCATCCGCCGGTCAGCGGCCCCTCCTCGACGACGACGATGCGGTTTGTCTTGCGGACCGAGATGAGGATGGTTTCGACATCGATTGGGCGGAGCGTGCGCAGGTCGATCACCTCGACCGAGATGCCGTCCCCGTCGAGCCGCTCCGCTGCAGCGAGAGCGTCGTGGACGCTCTTCATCGCGGTGACGACGGTGATGTCGCTGCCCTCGCGGACCACGTTCGCCTCGCCGAGCTTTCCGACGGCGCCGTTCACCTCTCCCTCGACCCCATACAGGCGCTTGTGTTCGAAGAAGAGCACCGGGTTGTCGTCGCGGACGGCCGCCTTGAGGAGCGCCTTCGCATCCGCCGGCGTCGAGGGCGCGACGATCTTCAGGCCCGGCACGCCCATGAACCAGGACGCCGGCATCTGCGAATGGATCGCTCCGAACCGACCGCCAGCGCCGACGACCGAACGGAAGACAAGCGGCACACTCACCTGCTCCCCCGTCAGGAACCAGTACTTCGTCGCCTGATTGACGACGGTGTCCATCGCGAGCGTGAGGAAGTCGCCGAACATGATCTCGACAACAGGGCGCAGCCCGGTCACTGCCGAGCCGAATGCGGCGCCGGCGAGCGCGAGCTCGGAGATGGGCGTGTCGAAGACTCGCTGCGGGCCGTACTTCTCGTAGAGGCCCGGCGTCGTGGCGAAGACACCCCCCGCCGCGGCAATGTCCTCGCCGAAGAGGATCACGCGCTCGTCGAAGGCGAGCTCCTCGTCGAGCGCGTCACGGATCGCGGTGCGGAAGGCGATCGGTGGCATCAGAGGGCGAGAACCAGCGGCCGCGAAAGCAGCTCGCAGAGACGGGACAGGAAACGGGCGCCGTCGGCGCCGTAGACGACGCGATGGTCGCAGCTAAGCGTGAGCGTCATCACGTCGCGGAAGACGACCCGCCGTGCGACATCCTCCACGGGCGCGCGCCGCACCGAGCCGACGGCGAGAATCGCGGCTTGCTGCGGGTCGACGATGGCGGTGAAGCAGCCCACGCCGAGCATGCCGAGGTTCGAGACGGTGAACGTACCGCCGTTCAGCTCTTCGAGCCGGAGCGACCGATTGCGCGCGCCGCCCACGAGCCGCCGCGTTTCGGCGGCGATCTCGGCGAGGTCCCGCCGGTCGGCATCCATCACGACGGGAACCAGCAGGGCGTCATCAATTGCAACCGCAACCCCGACGTTGACACGCGAATAGCACTCGATCCTGCCGTCGACATACGAAGCGTTGAATCGAGGGAGTTCGCGCAGCACGAGTGCGGCGGCCTTGACCACGAAGTCGTTGTACGACGGCGCATCCTGTGACTCCTGGCGAGCGCCGCGGCGAAGCGCGACGATCTCCGTCACATCGGCATCGGCGGAGACGCTAAAGGACGGGATGTCCGCAGCCGACTGCGCCATCCGTCGGGCGACGGTCGCCTGCGTGGGCGTCAGCTCGACGATGCCGATGTCACCACGCGCGTCACTCACCGGCCGGGTGGGGG
>DASYPH010000424.1:0-5355 GCA_036006925.1 Gaiellaceae bacterium | reverse complement strand
ATCTACAACGTCAACTTCGAATCGGAGGACTGGCGCGGCCTGTGGCAAGCGCTGCTCGACGTGGTGCTCGGCTGGGTCGACCGCGGGATCACGGTCTTTCGCGTCGACAATCCGCATACGAAGCCGGCGGCATTGTGGGAGTGGCTGATCCAGGAGGTCCGCCGCAAGCATCCCGAGGTGCTGTTCCTCGCCGAGGCGTTCACCAGGCCCTCGCTGATGACAACGCTCGCCAAGCTCGGGTTCGCTCAGAGCTACACGTACTTCACCTGGAAGAACCTGAAGGGCGAGCTGCACGAGTACATGCTGCAGCTGATCGCGTGGTCGCAGTTCTACCGGCCGAACGCGTTCGTGAACACGCCGGACATCCTCCACGAGTATCTGCAGGTCGGAGGGCCGCCGGCGTTCGAGGCGCGGCTCGTGCTGGCGGCGACGCTCTCGCCGAGCTACGGGATCTATTCCGGCTTCGAATCGTTCGAAAACGTAGCGGTGCAGGCCGGGTCGGAGGAGTACCTCGACTCGGAGAAGTACCAGCTCAAGCGCAGAACGCTCGACGGGCCGTTGCTGCCGTTGGTGCAGGCGCTGAACGAGATGAGGCGTGCGGAGCCCGCGCTGCAGCGTGTCGACAACCTCCGCTGGCTCGAGACGGAGAACGATGCGCTCGTCGCGTACGCGAAGGACGATGTCATCTCCGTCGTCAACATCGATCCGTTCGCCGAGCAAGCCGGCGTCTGCGTGATCCCGGTCGCGCTCGGCTTCCCGCCGGCGTTCGAAGCGCGCGAGCTGCTGACCGGCGCCACGTTCACGTGGCGTGCGGGCCGCAACTACGTCCAACTGGCCCCCGGGAAGGCGCACATCGTCAAAGTGACGCCGTGACCGGCGCAGCTTTCACACTCTTGTTCCACTCGCGTGACACTTTTGCCGCGGTGGCTGCCACCGGTCACGTCTGGACCGGTCACGTCGCGAGCGGCCGTGTCTGAGCCGGGGCACTGGTTCGAGCGGGAGCCGCTCTGGTTCAAGACGGCGGTTTTCTACGAGATCCACCTGCGCGGCTTCTTCGACGGGAACGACGACGGCTCCGGCGACTTCGTCGGGCTCGCCGACAAGCTCGACTACCTCCAGGAGATCGGCGTCGACTGCATCTGGCTCCTGCCCTTCTATCCGAGCCCGCTCCGCGACGGTGGCTACGACATCGCCGATTTCTATTCGATCCACCCGGACTACGGAACGATCGACGACTTCAAGTTCTTCATCGAGCAGGCCCACCAGCGCGGGCTGCGCGTGATCGCCGACCTGGTCATGAACCACACGTCCTCCGACCACCCGTGGTTCCACGAGAGCCGCACCGACCCGACCGGGCCGTACGGCGACTGGTACGTCTGGGGGGACGACGACACGCGTTGGGGTGACGCGCGGATCATCTTCCTCGACTCCGAGCCGTCGAACTGGACCTGGGACGCCGCACGTGGTCAGTACTACTGGCACCGCTTCTTCGCCCACCAGCCCGACCTCAACTACGACAACCCGGACGTGCAGGAGCAGATGCTGAACGCACTGCGCTTCTGGCTCGACCTCGGACTCGACGGCTTCCGGCTGGACGCGGTGCCGTACCTCTACGAGCGCGACGGCACCAACGGAGAGAACCTTGCCGAGACACACGCCTTCTTGAAACGCGTCCGCGCCGAGGTCGACGACGGCTACGCAGACCGCGTGCTGCTGGCCGAGGCGAACCAGTGGCCCGGTGACGTCGTCGAGTACTTCGGCGACGGGGACGAGTGCCACATGGCGTTCCACTTTCCGGTCATGCCACGCATGTTCATGGCGGTGCGCCGCGAGGATGCGCTGCCGATCATCGAGATCCTCGAGCAGACGCCGCCGATCCCCGACGGCACGCAGTGGGGGCTCTTCCTGCGCAACCACGACGAACTGACGCTCGAGATGGTCACCGACGAGGAGCGCGACTACATGTACGAGGAGTACGCGAAGGACCCCCGCATGAAGATCAACCTCGGGATCCGTCGCCGCCTCGCCCCGCTGCTCGACAACGGGCGCGACGAGGTGGAGTTGATGCACGCGATGCTCTTCTCGCTCCCGGGCTCGCCGGTTCTCTACTACGGCGACGAGATCGGCATGGGCGACAACATCTTCCTCGGCGACCGCGACGGCGTGCGCACGCCGATGCAGTGGACGGGCGACCGAAACGGCGGCTTCTCGCGCGCGGACTTCGCGCAGCTGTACCTGCCACCGCTGATGGATCCCGTGTACGGGTACCAGGCGGTCAACGTCGAGGCCCAACTGCGCCAGCCGAACTCCCTGCTGCGCTGGTTGCGACGGCTGATCGCGCTCCGCAAGCAGCATCCGGTCTTCGGTCTCGGCACCTACGAAGCGCTACGTCCGGACAATCCACGGATCTTCGCGCACGTTCGGACCTACGAGGACGACATCGTCCTCTGCGTCCACAACGTCGCGCGCTCGGCTCAGGCGGTCGAGCTCGACCTGTCGCGGTTCGAGGGCCTGATCCCGGTCGAGATGTTCGGCCAGACGGCATTCCCGCGGATCGGAGAGCTGCCGTACCTGCTGACGCTTGGGCCTCGCGGTTTCTTCTGGTTCCAACTGCGGAGAGAAGACTCCTTGTGACTGACGAACGCACACTGATCGACTTCGTCTCCGAGCAGCGCTGGTTCGGGTCGAAGTCGCGTCAGGTCGGCCACGCGACGGTGATCGACCGAGCGATCCTGCGCGAGGGCGATCCGGCGCTCGAGCTGCAACTGGTCGAGGTTCGCTTCGACACCGGAACGCACGAGACGTATCAACTGCTCGTCGACGGCGGCCTCGACGCGCTCGCCGACCCGCGCCAGGTGCGCGAGCTCGTGACGATGATCAGCGCGGGGGCGAAGCTGCCGGCCGAGGAGGGGACCGTCGAGTTCGGCGCCGTCGAGAGCTTTGCCGGAACCGGCCCTGAGCTGCGAGAGGCGCGGTCGGTCGGTGCGGAGCAGTCGAACACCTCGATCGTGTTCGACGAGGAGCTGATCATGAAGGTCTACCGGCGGCTCGAGGCCGGCATCAACCCCGAGCTCGAGCTCCTGCGCTTCTTGACCGAGCGCGGCTTCGAGAACATCGCGCAGCTTGCCGGCTGGTACGCGTATTCGGGACGTCCGATGGACGCGACCCTCGGGATCCTCCAACGGTTCATCCCCGGCGGGAGCGACGGGTTCGCGCTGGCACTCGACTCGATGGGCGAGACCGCGGACGCGTTCCTAGCGAGCCTGCACGGCCTCGGCGAGGCGACGGCGCGCATGCACACGCTGCTCGGCAGCGACCTCGCCGACCCCAGCTTCGCTCCCGAGACTCCCTCGTCCGAGTCGCTCGGTTTGTTGAGCGCGTCGATCGACGACGAGATCGCGAAGGTCTTCGTCGACCTTCCCGACGACAACGAGGACGTCGCTCTGATCAGGGGACGTGGAGAAGAGGTGCGGGAACGGCTGCGGCTCTGGACGCAATTCGGTGGCACCGGCCAGGTGATCCGTCACCACGGCGACTTCCACCTCGGCCAGACGCTTCGCGCCGGCGACGACTGGGTACTTCTCGACTTCGAGGGCGAGCCCGCGCGCTCGCTGCCCGAGCGCCGCCGCAAGCGGAGCCCGCTGCGGGACGTCGCCGGGATGCTCCGCTCGTTCTCGTACGCCGCCTCGGCGTCGCAGCTGCTCCGCGCGACAGAGCCTCCGCTGGGCTGGGAAGCGGGTGCGCGTTCCTCGTTCCTCGCGGGCTACCGGTCGGCGATCGACCCCACGCTCGTGCCCTCCGGCGCTGCACTTGACAAGCTGCTCGCGGTGTTCGAGCTCGAGAAGGCCGTGTACGAACTGCGCTACGAGCTGAATCATCGGCCGGACTGGCTGCGGATCCCCGTGGCGGGGCTGGTCAGGATGCTCGATGAGGAGGTGGACCCGTGACGCAGGCGCGCGCGAGCGCGTTCGGCGAGCTCGACATCTGGCTGGCGCGGGCGGGGCGCCACGAGGAGCTGTGGGCGAAGCTCGGAGCGCATCCCGTCGAGGGCGGTGTCCGCTTCGCCGTCTGGGCGCCGAACGCCCGACAGGTCGGCGTCGTCGGTGATTTCAACGACTGGAGGGCCGCCGCCGATCTGCTGCAGCCGGTCGCCGAGACCGGGATCTGGGAGGGAATCGTGGACGGCGCCGAGGCCGGGCAGCACTACAAGTACGACGTCGACGGCCGCGAGAAAGCCGACCCGGTCGCGTTCGAGGCGGAGGTGCCGCCGAAGACGGCATCGGTCGTGCACGCCTCGTCGTACGTGTGGCAGGACGAGGACTGGATCGACGAGCGCCGGTCCCAGGAACAGCTCGAACGGCCGATCTCGGTCTACGAGCTGCACGCGCCGTCGTGGCGCACCGGGCTCGGCTGGCGCGAGCTCGCACACGAGCTCGCGACGTACGTGCAGGACCTCGGCTTCACCCATGTCGAGCTGATGCCCGTGATGCACCACCCGTTCTCCGGTTCGTGGGGCTACCAGGTCACCGGCTACTACGCGCCGCTCGCGTCGATGGGGTCGCCCGACGACTTCCGCTACTTCGTCGACCATCTGCATCAGGCGGGGATCGGCGTGATCCTCGACTGGGTCCCCGCACACTTTCCACGCGACGAGTGGGCGCTGGCGCGCTTCGACGGGACGGCGCTCTACGAGCATGCCGACGAGCGCCGCGGCTCGCACCCGGACTGGGGCACGTTGGTGTTCAACCTCGGTCGGAGCGAAGTGCAGAACTTCCTGCTTGCGAACGCACTCTTCTGGCTGCGCGAGTACCACGCCGACGGCCTGCGCGTCGACGCGGTCGCCTCGATGCTCTATCTCGACTACTCCCGCAAGGACGGGCAGTGGCTCCCGAACGTCTTCGGTGGCCGTGAGGATCTAGAGGCGGTCGCGTTCCTGAAAGAGCTGAACGAGCTCGTGCACGCACGGGAGCCCGGTGTGATCTCGGCCGCGGAGGAGTCGACTGCCTGGCCCGGTGTCTCACGGCCGACCTACATGGGCGGCCTCGGCTTCGGTTTCAAATGGAACATGGGGTGGATGCACGACACGCTCGGATACTTCGAACAGGATCCGATCCACCGCCGCTACCACCATCACGAGCTGACGTTCTCACTCGTCTACGCGTGGACCGAGAACTTCATCCTGCCGCTGTCGCACGACGAGGTCGTGCACGGAAAGGGATCGCTGCTGCAGAAGATGCCGGGCGACCGCTGGCAGCAGCTCGCGAACCTGCGGGCGCTCTACGCGTACATGTGGGCGCACCCCGGCAAGAAGCTGCTCTTCATGGGTGGTGAGATCGCCTCGCCGTGGGAGTGGTC
>DASYPH010000423.1:0-3081 GCA_036006925.1 Gaiellaceae bacterium | reverse complement strand
CTCCTGCACCCGCGCCATCTGCGCTTGCATTTCCTGCGCCTGCTTCATCAGTGCGTTCAGGTCGAAGCTCATTCGTCCAGCTCCCTCGCGTCGAAGGTGCTCTTCATCAGCTCGAGCACGTCCTCCTCGCTCACCGGTGTGTCGTCGACCGGTTCGGCGTGGGAAGTGTCGCCGAGCTCGAACGTAACCGCCAGCTTGCGCCCCGTCACCTCGTAGAGCGCGTCGCGGAGCAGCGCGGCGTTCTTCGGATCCTCGGCGAGTGAGAGATGGAACGACGCCGTCTGTGGAAACTCGAGTGTCAGCGTGTCGCCGTCGAGAGCGGCGGGATGCGCTTCGCCGAGGGTCTTGCCGATCGGGATCGACCGCTGCTCGACCGCCGGGAGGATCGAGCGGCGCCAGGCTTCCTGCAGCTGCTCGAGCTCGACCGCGATCGGGGCCGGAGCTGCGGCTATGGCCGGTGCCGCGCTCGCAGCCGGACCCGCCGGCGAGTCGGTGGCGGGAGGCTCGGTCCGAACCGGAGCCTGCTCCAGCCGCTCGAGGCGGAAGGCCAACGACTCGCGCGAGAGGTCGGAAGCCGGCCGCGTCACCTTGACGAGCGCGAGCTCCAGCGGCAGCCGCGGATCGCCCCCCTGGCGCATGTCGTCGACCGCGACCGCGAGCAGGTCGATCAGGCGGATCACGGTCGCGGCCGGCAGCTGGTTCGCCTGCTCGCGGAGCCGCTCCTTCGCCTCGTCCGTGACCGGCAGCGAATCCGGGACCTCGCTCATGTGCTGGACGAGCAGCAGATGCCGCAGGTGCTCGAGCAGGTCGGTGACGAGCCTGCCGAGATCCTGGCCGCGCTCGGACAGCTCCTCCAGGAAGACGAGTGCGCCGGCCGTGTCGCCGTCGACGATCTGGTCGCACAGCCGGAAGAGCACCTCGTCCTCGACCGCCCCGAGCAGCTGCAGCACGTCTTGCAGCGTGATCGCGCCCCCGGTCGCGGAGGCGAGCTGGTCGAGCGTCGATTCCGCATCACGGTAGGCACCCCGGCCACCGCGCGCGATCAGTCCGAGCGCCGAGTCGGGCACGTCGATCCCCTCGCCGTCGGCGATCAGCCGCAGCTTGCTGATCAGCTCGGGCAGGCGCGGCCGCTGGAAGACGAACGTCTGGCAGCGCGAACGCACCGTCGGCAGCACCTTCTGCAGCTCGGTCGTGCAGAAGATGAAGAGCAGGTGTGGGGGCGGCTCTTCGATCAGCTTCAGGAGCGCGTTCCACGCAGCGTCCGTCAGCTGGTGCGCCTCGTCGAGGATGTAGACCTTCGAGCGGCCTTCCACGGGCTGCAGAACGACGCGTTCCCGGATCTCGCGGATGTCGTCGATCCCACGCTGCGAGGCTGCGTCCATCTCGATCACGTCGAGCGAGGAACCGCTCGTGATCGCCACGCACGAATGGCAGGTGTTGTCGGGCGTCGCCGTCGGCCCGTGCTGGCAGTTCACCGACTTGGCGAGGATCCGAGCCAGGGACGTCTTGCCGGTGCCGCGCGGGCCGGCGAAGAGGTACGCCTGCCGCACCTTGCCCTGCTCGATCGCGTTCGTCAGCGTTCGCACGACCGCTTCCTGACCGACGACCTCCGCGAAGGTCTGGGGGCGGTACTTGCGGTAGAGGGCGGTCACGAGGCGATTGTCGCAGACGCGTCAGCGACCCGCTCACCGCCCCGCACGGCCACAGCGAGGCGGTTGCCTGGAGGGGCCAGCGGGCAGACCCAGCGTGGGTCGTATGCGCACGACGGGTTGTAGGAGAAGTTGAAATCCAGCACGAGACGGCCGTTCGTCTCGCCGAGGTCGGCTCCCTTGACGGTGTCGAGCAGGTACCGGCAGGCGCCGTAGGTCTCGGTGCCGCTGGTGGCGTCGGCGAACGAGAGGAACACTCCGCCGCCGTAGCCCTCGAGCCAGTGGAGGTCGAGGGTCTGCGGGCCACCGAGCTCGAACCTCGCCCGGGCGAACCGCGTGAACGAATACGGCTGTTCGCCCGACGTCGCGATCTCGCGCAGCTCGCGGGCCGCCGGCTCGACGGTCGCCGACACCCGCAGCGCCGGGTCGTAGGGGTACAGCGGCAGCCCCGGGAAGTCGCGTCGGCTCTCGGCGGGAACCGGCGACTGGACGTGCGAGCGGAAGAGCTCGTCGCGAACCGCGCGCCAATGCTCCCACGCGTGCCGCGGAGAGCGATCGCTGCGAATCTCGGCATAGAGCTCGAAGATCCGGCGCTTCCAGTCGAGCAGCGTCAGCTCTTCCATCAGGCGGCTCTCCGGGCGACCTCGGTCCGAACCGCCGGTGCGACCTCGGTGCCGAACAGCTCGATCGACCGCAGCACCTGTGCGTGCGGCAGCGAGCCGACGCTCATCTGCGCCATGAACCGCTGGTGTCCGAAGAGCTCGTGCTGGAAGAGGATCTTCTCGACGACCTCGTCGGGGCTGCCGACGACGAGCGCGCCGCGCTTCGTGCGCAGTGCGTCGAAGTCCTGCCGCGCGAGCCCCGTCCAGCCGCGCTCCTTCCCGATCCGGTTCATCATCGTCGCGTACGGCGGGAAGAACTCGTCGCCCGCCGCCTGCGAGGTCTCGGCCACGTAGCCGTGCGAGTTGATGCTGAGCTGCGGGTGCGGCTCGTGGCGCGCTTCGGCCGCGGCGCGCCGGTGCAGCTCGGCGAACGGCACGAAGCGTTCGGGCCGGCCGCCGATGATCGCGAGCGCCATCGGCAGCCCGAGCGTGCCGGCACGGGCTGCCGACTCGGGCGAGCCGCCGACGGCCACCCAGACAGGGAGGGGATCCTGCGCCGGCCGCGGATACACGCCGAGGCCCGGAAGTGGGGCGCGGTGCCGGCCAGACCAGGTGACGCGCTCGGTCGAGCGAAGTGCGAGCAACAGCTCCAGCTTCTCGGCGAACAGAGCGTCGTAGTCGTCCAGTTCGTACCCGAACAGCGGGAACGACTCGATGAAGGAGCCCCGCCCGGCCATGATCTCTGCGCGGCCGGTCGAGATCAGGTCGAGGCTGGCGAACTCCTCGAAGACGCGGACCGGGTCGTCCGAGCTGAGCACGCTGACCGCGCT
>DASYPH010000422.1:0-5467 GCA_036006925.1 Gaiellaceae bacterium | reverse complement strand
CTCAGGCGTTGCAGCGCGGCCTGCTGCTGCTGAAGGCAGGCGTCGCGGGCAATTGCATCCGCGTGCTCGTGCCGCTCGTGATCTCGGATGCGGAGCTCGACGAGGCGCTCCACGTCTGGGAAGACGCGCTCGCAGCAGCGGTCTGACGAACGAGGAGTACCCTCACCTGCGGATGGTCGGCCAGGTGCTTTCAGGCCGCTACGAGCTCGAGGAGCTCGTCGGGACCGGGGGAATGTCGAGCGTCTACCGGGCGCACGACCGGTTGCTGGACCGCAAGGTCGCGCTGAAGGTGCTGCACGAGCACTACGGCTCCGACGAGGCGCAGGTCGAGCGGTTCCGGCGCGAGGCCCGGGCGGTCGCCACGCTTTCGCATCCGAACATCGTCGCGGTGATCGACCGCGGTGAGCACGAGGGCAGGCAGTTCATCGTCTTCGAGTACGTCGACGGCGAAAACCTGAAGCGGTTGCTCGAGCGCAAGGGGCCTTTGCCGGTCGCACGCGCGCTCGAACTGGTGATCCAGATCGCTCAAGCCTTGTCGTTCGCGCACGGTCAGGGTCTTGTCCACCGGGACGTCAAGCCGCAGAACGTGCTCCTGAACGGAGACGGCGCGGCGAAGGTGACCGACTTCGGGATCGCGCGCTCGCTCGACGTGCAGCACGGCATGACCCAGACCGGGACCGTGCTCGGTACGTCCGACTACATCGCGCCAGAGCAGGCCCAGGGTCGGCGGGTCGACGAGCACTCGGACGTCTACTCGCTCGGGGTGGTGCTGTACGAGCTGCTGACGAGCAAGGTGCCGTTCCCGGGCGAGAACTTCGTCGCGGTCGCTATGCGCCATATCAACGAGCCTCCCCCGTCGGTCCGGGTGGAGCGTCCGGATGTGCCCGCCCGGGTCGATGTCGCCCTGCAGGTGGCGATGGCGAAGGATCCCCACGACCGCTGGCCGACGATGGCCGCGTTCTGCGCAGAGCTCGAGGGTTGCCTGCGCGAGCTCAGCCCGGGCGAGGAAGGGACCCAGATCATCGTCCCGCCACGGGCTCGACGCCATCGAGGTGGACCGTCGCCCTGGCCGGTGCTGGCGGCGGTCGTGGCGCTGCTCGCGATCGGCGCGGTAGTCGCCGCGCTCGTCCTGACCGGCCACTCCCCGGGCCGTGGCAGCGGCTCGCCCGCGGTACGCGCGCCGGTTCACCTGATCGCGACCACGGCCTACGACCCGTACGGAACGGGCGGCGAGCACAACGAACTCGCCCACTACGCCACCGACGGCAATGGGCAGACCTTCTGGAAGACCGAGCACTACGACGACGCGCCCAGCCTGGCCGGCAAGCCGGGCGTCGGGCTCGTGCTCGACCCCGGCCGCACGGTCGCCCTGCACGACGTGCGCGTCACGACGACCACCCCGGGTTTCGTGGCCGTGGTCAAGGGCGGCGACTCGCCGACCTCGTTCACGCAGGACGTGTCCGCCTCGCAGGCCGTCGCCGGCGTGACGCGCTTCACCATCTCCGGCGCGGCGTTTCGCTACTACGAGCTCTGGATCACGCGGCTCGGACCGGGCTTCATCGACGCTCGGGTCAACGAGGTCACCGCAACCTGAGCGCGTGCCGGAGTGAGACGCTCCGGACGGATTCGGCGCGCTTGTGGCCGCGTGTGCTGCTGCGGAGCGGAAAGTCATCGGGTGCGACGGTCAGCCGCGCTCGTGGTCGCACGGGGACCTCGCTCACGAGCTCGCGGCTCGACGGCGTGGCGCGGAAGGTTGCGCGCGGCAGCAGATAGATCGTGCCGGTCGTCCACGAGCGCTCGTCCCCAGGGTCGGAGCCGATCGAGAAGATGTACCGCGACGTGCTGCCCACGTGCTCGCACCAGTTGATGTAGCTCTGCGCGACGGGGCGGTTGACGACCGCGAAGTACAACGGCCAGATCGCGTCGTCCGACGCGAACACTGCTTCGATCGGCCGCTGGTGCGCGTCCAGGTTGGCGCGGGTGCGGAACTCCTCGATCTCCGGCTCGTTCGAACCGTGTACGAGGAAGCCGCGTTCGATCTGGTGGTGCAGGAACCACCACTTCGGCTGCGGCAGGCGATAGTCGACGAGTTCGCCGGGCGGGGTGCGCGCGAGCAGCTCGTCGAACGCGGTACGGTCGTCATCGCCGAGCGACGGGTGGCGGACGACGATCAGCCGCCACGGATTCCAGAACCGGCGGAGCGTCGTCAATAGCGCAGGCGGCCGCGCCGGTCGAACCGCTCGACCGCGAGCTCCGCGAGCCGGTCGAGTAAGGCGCCGTACGGCAGACCGGACTCGGCGAACAGCCGCGCGTAGACGCTCGTCGACGTGAACCCGGGGATCGTGTTCAGCTCGTTCACCAGCACCTCGCCATCGGCGCGCACGAACAGATCCGCGCGCGCCATGCCTTCGCAGTCGGTGGCGATGAACGCGCGCACGGCCAGCTCCTGCGCCCGTTCGATCTGCGCCTCGGCGACGCGCGCCGGAACGATCAAGTCCATCTCGCCCTCGTCGTACTTGGCTTCGAAGTCGTACCACTCGTTGTGGGTGACGACGATCTCGCCGGGCAGCGACGCGACGGGCTCGCGGTTGCCGAGCACCCCGACCTCGATCTCGATCCCGTCGACGAACTGCTCGACGAGCACCTTCTCGTCGTGTTCGAATGCGAGCCGCACACCCGCCCGGAGCTCGGCCTCGTCGTGGGCTTTCGTGATCCCGACGCTCGACCCGAGCCGTGCCGGCTTGACGAAGCAGGGGTAGCCGAACGGGTTCCGGGGCTCGTCGCCGAGCCGCAGGGTGATGTTCTCGGTCACCGGGATCCCATGGTCGCGGAGCACCGCTTTGAAGACGTCCTTGTCCATGCAGAGCGCCGAGGCGAGCACGCCGGCACCGACGTAGGGCACGCCTGCGAGCTCGAGCAAGCCCTGCACCGTCCCGTCCTCGCCGAACGGCCCGTGCAGCACCGGGAAGACGACGTCCACGTCGCCGAGCGTCGCCGCCACCTCGCTGCCGGGCAGCCGCTCCAGGTCGGTTCCAGGTGCGTGCGACGCTCGTGCCAACGCGTTCCCAGGGCCGGGCTCGAGCTGCCAGCGGCCTTCGCGGTCGATCTGCACCGAGACGACGTCGTCGCCGTTCGCCTCGAGCGCGGCGATCACGCTCGCCGCCGACGCGACCGAGATCGGGTTCTCACTCGACCGGCCGCCCAGGATCACGGCGATGCGGCGGCTCACGGCGTCGTCGGCGTCGTCGGCGTCGTGCTCGTGGTCGTGCCGGGCGATGCGGTCAGCTGCCCCACGTGGATCGTCACGATCTCGCCCGCCTTAGCGTCGGCGCCGGCGGCCGGGTCGGTCGAGAGCACGATCCCGTCCTGGCTCGGATCGGTGACCGGGTCGGTGATCACGGCGACGTTGAGACCGGCGCCTTGCAGGAGCGCCGTCGCGTCGGCCTGGCTCTGGCCGGAGACGTCCGGGATCTGAGTGGTCGCAGGACCCTTCGAGACGGACAGCGTGATCTTGGCGCCCTTGCCGACGCTGCTGCCGGCGGGTGGATCGGAGGCGACGACGACGCCCTGCGCCTGGTCGGACTGGATGTCGACCCGCGTGACCGTGAATCCCTGGCCCTGGAGCGCCGACCTGGCGTTCGCGAACGGTTCGCCGGTCACGTCCGGCACCTGCACGGGCTTCGCCCCGCGCGAGACGTTGATCCGCACCTTCGTCCCCTTCGGGACCCGGTCGCCGGCATGTGGCTGCTGCGCCGTGACCGTATCGGTCTGCGCCGTCGAGTACTGGCGTACGATGTTCGGATCGAGGCCGAGCTGCGCCAGTGTCGCCACCGCCTGGTTGACGTCCTGGCCGACGACGCTCGGCACCTGAACCTGGGGCACGCCGCTCGAGACGGTCAGCGTCACCGTCGAGCCCTTGCCCACCTTGGACCCCCCGGCAGGATTCTCGTCGGAGACCTGGCCCGCGGGCACGGTTTCGTTCGGGGCGGTGAAGACGCGCGGCACCAGGCCGGCCTGCTGGATCTTGGCGACGGCGAGGGGGCGTGCCAGCAGCCGCACGTCGGGCACGGCGACCGGCTTGTTCTGGTTCAGCTGATCCTGGATCTTGTTGTAGAGGAGCCAGCCGCCGATCCCGCCGGCGATGATCAGCCCGAGCGCGATCAGCCATGGCCACACCGAACGGCGCCGCGGCGGTTCCTCGTAGTACTGGCCCGGAGCCCGATAGACGGGTGGGGCCGGCGGTGCGACCCCGCGCGGGCGGGTGACCATCGTCGCCGCAGTCGTGATCCCGGCGCCGGCGAGCACCTGCGTCATTGCGTCCTCTGTCTCTCGCGAGACCGCGACGCCGCGTGCGACGCGTGCGAGGTCGGCGTCCATCTCCTCGGCCGAGCCGTAGCGCTGGTCGGGGTCCTTTGCGAGCGCGCGCGTGACGACCGCGTCGAGGTCGTGCGGAACGTCCGGTCGCAACTCCGAGGGCGGTGTCGGTACCTGGGACAGGTGCTTCATCGCGATCTCGACCGGCGTGTCGCCGGTGAACGGGACCGCGCCCGTCAGCATCTCGTAGAGGACGACGCCCAACGAGTAGAGGTCGGAGCGAGGATCGACGGGCGCGCCCCGGGCCTGCTCGGGCGAGAGGTACTGCGCCGTGCCGACGATCGAGCCGACCTCGGTCATCTGGGACGCGCCCGACCGGGCGATCCCGAAATCGGTCACCTTGAGTCGGCCGTCGCCGCCGACGACGATGTTGTGCGGCTTGATGTCGCGGTGGACGATCCCGTTCCGGTGCGCGAACGACAGCGCGCTCAGGATCTGCCGCGCGTAGTCGATCGCGATCGGGATCGGCGTCGGCCCGTTGCGGACGAGCAGCTCCTTGAGCGTGCGCCCGTCGAGGTACTCCATCGCGATGTAGTAGGTGCCCTCGGCGCGGCCGCGGTCGAAGATCGAGACGATGTTGGGGTGATTGAGCCCCGCAGCGCTCTGCGCCTCCCGCCGGAACCGCTCGACGAACTGCTCGTCGGAGGCGTGGCGATCGTCGAGCAGCTTGAGCGCGACCCGCCGCCCGAGCTCCTGGTCCTCGGCCAGGTAGACGTCGGCCATGCCGCCCGAGCCGAGCTTGCGCTTGATCACGTAGCGCGTGTCGAAGATGCGGTCGATCAGGGTGTCGGAGGTGGTCATGATGAGTGCCGGTCTACTTCGACGCTGCTGGCAGCATCGCCTCCATCAGCTGTTTCGCGATCGGGGCGGACACCGAGCCGCCGAAGCCGTTCAGCTGGTGCTCGAGCACCACGGCTCCGGCGACCTGCGGATGGTCGGCGGGGGCGAAGAAGATGAACCATGCCGTATAGACGTGATTCTGGCCGGTTTCGGCGGTTCCCGTCTTGCCGGCGACCTTGACGCCGGGGATCGCCGCGGCCGTCCCGGTTCCCGACTGAACGACCGCCTGCATCATCTGATTCAGGACGGCGGC
>DASYPH010000421.1:0-3191 GCA_036006925.1 Gaiellaceae bacterium | reverse complement strand
CCCGCCCGACAAGCCCTTCTCGCGCAAGACACCGATCAGCCAAAGGATGTCGTCGACCGTGATCTCGTTGAGTCGGCGCCTGCCGAGGTGCGGGATTACGTGCTGTTCAAGCCGGTATGTGTAAGCCTCGAACGTGTTCGGCCGGACGAGGCCCGAGATACCCACGAGCCAGGTACCCGCGTAGTCCTCCAGCGTAGGGATGGGCAACCGCTGCGACCCTTCGCTTCCTTGCCTCGCGGTAATGCGGCCGAAGCTCCGGGTCGCGACCCCGCGCGTCAGATCGAGTTGTGATGATGCCGGTTGCATCAGGACTACCTTCCTGGTGCCAGGCCCGGGGCGTTGGCGCGTCGCCGGGCCATTTGCGTGTCTACTGGCCAGTATACGGAGCCGAAGCTTCAGTTAGTCGGCCGCGGCGGTTAATGCGTTGAGCTCCTTAACAGCCTCGAGACAGCAGCAGTCGACGACGAGCCCCGCCTCCTCGGCTGGCTGCGGTCAGGGCAGATGCTCCGGCGCCTGCCGTGACACGGGCTGGCAGCCACCACCGGCGCTGCGCTCCACAAACTGAACGTCTCGCTGCCGCCGATCCCGCAGTGCTTCCTGCTGTGTCCGGAGCTCCTTCGCGATCTGCGGTCGGGCGAAGTAGCGACACACGGTGGTGTGGGATACCGCGTAGTCACCTGCCAGGCGGCGCAGGGTTTCGCCCGCGGCTCGGCGCCTGATCAGGTCGTCGTCCGGGGCGAGCCGCCGCAGCCTCGGCGGCCCGGACTCAGCGGCCGGACGGCGACGCTTCTGGTTGGCCAGAGCGCGCACCGTTGTTTCGGGATCGATCAGCCGGTAGACGTTTTCCCGCGTGCGCAGGCCGGTGACCGCGATCACCTCGTCGACGCCTCCGCCCGCGGCGACGGCCTGCTCTGCCACCCGATCGTGCTCGCTCCAGCGCTCCCTGCGCAGGAGGCCGCGCGGGGCCTCGTGCTCGTCCAGCCACCCCCCAATTCCCGATCTCCTCGGCCGGGCGGCCGCGATCGCACGCAAGCGCAGAAGATTGCGCTCGCGCGCTGCCTGCTCTCGTGCGCGGCGTCGCACGTCCTGCTTTAGCAGTCGCTCCTCCGCCCGTTGGGCTGCAAGGGCCTTGCGCTTAAGCAGGAGCCGCCGACGTGCCTCGCGCAACTCGATTCGGACGTCTGGTCGCCCGAAATAGCGCAGCAACGTTGTGTGGGCGATCCTGTAGTCGTGCGCGAGCGTCCGCAGCGACTCGCCGGCCACGCGACGGTCGAACAGCTCCGGATCGGGACTGAGATGACGTAGACGACGCGCCTTTGCCACCCAGAAAGCTTATCGCGTTAACGCACCAGTCGAACGCACCAAGCCTAAAGCGACCTGTGGGCCATGTCGGACCGGATGGAAGCCGCAATAGGGCGACCCGAGCCGCTCTGCTCGGACATTGTTGGCCCCAGGACACGTGTCGTCCTTGTCGCCGAATGTCGGGCCATATCTTGACGGTAAGGCCTCCTCGGGCCCGGCGGGTCAGGACGTCTCACTCGAACTCGATGCCGTGCACGGCCCGCGCCCCTCGTAGAGACGCTCCCTAGCCGCTCGGCGCGACCGCGGGCGCCGCTGCGCTCTCCTTCTGCTTGCCACTCGTCCACGCGTAGTGGGCGAGGCGGCCGGAGAGACCAAGCAGGAGCAACGCGTTCACCGGGTGCAGCATGCCGACCCACTTGTGGTGGAACCCGCCAGCGGCCAGGATCGGCTGCACCGGGAAGGCGAGCACGATCAGCAGGATCCAGAGCCCGAGCCACTTGCGAGGTGTCGGCCACGCGAGCAACACGAGGATGAGCATCAGGATGCCGCCGAACTCGGTCAGGGCCCAGCCGAAGTCCCGGTGGGCGTTCAGCGAGTCCGCGTTGTCGATGTTCGAGCCCGTCTTCATGCTGAACAGCCCATACCCGACGAGGAAGAACTGGACGATCACGCCCAGGAAGAAGACCGTGGTCACGTACTTCAACCCCACCCACGCTCCCCGACGAACTGCAGCCATCGTGTGACTCCTTGTCTCGCTTGCCGCGACGGACGCGAGACTACTACGACTGCAGGATCACACTTCCTTCGATTGCCACGCGAGCTGCCCGGAAGGCTCGGGCGGAGCCCCCTCGGCCGCTCGCGCGACCGTCGTCCGGAGCGGAACCTCCTTGAGGAACCAGGAGAGGATGAACGGCACGGCTGCCATCGCCATCCCGAAGAGGAAGACGCCGTGGAGCGCGTGGGCGAACGCGTTCAGGAAGTCGGTGTGCACGGCCGGCGGAAGATGCCTCGCCTGCTCGGGGTTGAGGTGGACGCCGCTGCCGAGCCGCGCGGTGATGCGCCGCGGCAACTGCTCCAGGCCGTTCGCCAACCGGCTGGCGAAGATCGTGCCGAAGAGCGCCACGCCGAACGCGCCGCCGACGGAGCGGAAGAACGTCGCGGTCGAGGTGGCGACGCCGATCTCCTGCGGCCGCACGTCGTTCTGGACGACGAGGACGAGCACCTGCATCACGAGCCCGAGCCCGACGCCGACCACGACCATGTAGGCCGAGGCGATCCACAATGCCGTGCTCACCTCGAGGCGCGAGAGCAGGAACATGCCGACCACGAGCACCGCCGTGCCGGCGATCGGAAAGGCCTTGTAGCGGCCGATGCGGCTGATCGCGCGGCCGGAGAGGACCGCGGCGACCAGCAGCCCGGCCATCAGCGGCAGCATCCGCAGGCCGGAGGCCGTCGGGGACAAGCCGTAGACGATCTGCAGGAAGAGCGGGATGAAGATGATCGCGCCGAACATCGCCATCCCGATCGTGAAACCCATCGCGTTCGCGACGCTGAAGACGCGCGAGCGAAAGAGGTGCATCGGCAGGATCGGCTCGGGCGCGCGGTGCTCCCACCAGACGAAGACCGCGAGCAGGACGACTCCCGCGATTCCGAGCCCGACGATCGTGCTCGAGCCCCACGCGTATTCGCTGCCGCCCCAGGTCGTGAGCAGGATCAGCGTCCCGACGCCGCCGCTGAGGAGCGCGGTACCGAGGTAGTCGATGCGATGGCTCATGTGCGGCGTGTGCAGGTGCAGGCGCGTGATCACGATCACGATCGCGAGCGCGCCGACGGGCAAGTTCACGTAGAAGACCCAGCGCCACGAGAGGTTGTCCACGAGGAAGCCGCCG
>DASYPH010000420.1:0-10762 GCA_036006925.1 Gaiellaceae bacterium | reverse complement strand
GAACCGGATCGGCTTCCGGGCGCAGAAGAAGGTGGTGACCGCGAGCAACTACTGGACGACGCTCGGCGACCGGAAGACGCGGGCGCAGATCGGCTTCGCGGACTGGTTCCAGGATTATCCGCATCCGCTCGACTGGTTCGGGCTCCTCGACGGCCGGACGATCACGCCGACGCACAACTCGAACTACGCGAACTTCGATGTCGGCTGGGTGAACCGCAAGATCGAAGCGCTCACGCGAAGCCCGAGGCTGACTCCCAAGGTGGCTCGCCGCTGGGCGAGGCTCGACCGGGAGGTGATGCGACTCGCTCCGTGGGCACCGTTCCTCAACCGGGAGCAGACGAATGTCTTCAGCGGACGTGTCGATCTCGGCTGTTATGTCAATAACGTCTTGTACGAGTTCGACTACGCAAGCATCTGCGTCAGCAAGAAATAGTGCGGATTGATAAGACTTCGTCCATGGGCCGATCGGCCCATGAGCAGGGCCACGCGGCCCAGACAACTCTTACTCGCTAACCAGGAGGTGTAGGAGAGTGAGAACGAAGCGAGGGAGATCCGTCGCGTTCGCGGCGGTCGTCGCGGCTGGGCTTGCACTGGTCGTGAGCGCTTGTGGTGGCGGAGGGAGCAGCGGGACGACCACCACTGTCCAGAGCGGGAGCGGAAAGACCTTCGCCCTGCTGAAGGTCGTCAACGGCACGACCGACTATCTCGACCCGGGGCTGTCCTACCGGCTCGAGTCGTGGCAGCTGTTCCAGGACACGTACCTCGGCCTGGTCGTCAAGGCGCACGTGAGCTGTCAGACGCAAAACTGCACGAAGATCCTGCCGGGGCTCGCGACGACCACCGGCACGGTCACCAACGGCGGCAAGAACTACAAGTTCACGCTGCGCAGCGGGCTGAAGTACTCGAACGGCGAGCCCGTGAAGGCGAGTGACTTCAAGTCGACGATCATTCGCGACTTCGTGCTGAACTCGCCGGGGATCGGCTTCTTCTCCAACATCGTCGGCATCGACGCCTGCGAGGCGAACCCGACGAAGTGCAAGGACATCTCCGGGATCGTGACCGACGACAACGCCGGGACCGTCGAGATCAAGCTCAAGCAGCCCGCGTCGGACTTCCTGTACGTGCTCTCGATTCCCTTCACGTCGGTGGTGCCGGGCTCGACGCCTCAGAAGGACACCGAGAACCCGCCGCCGCCCGCGAACGGCCCGTACTACTTCGCGAGCTATGCGCCGAGCAAGTCGATGGTGATGCAGCGGAATCCGTACTGGAAGAAGGGCGAGATCGCGTCTGTCCCGGACGGGAACCCGGACAAGATCTCGATCACTCTGACGGACGACCAGGCGCAGTCGGCGCAGCTCGTCGCTTCCGGTCAGTACATGTACGACGCGAACATCCTCCCGACCGACCGGCTCGCGTACTACAAGCAGCACTATGCGAAGCAGATCAACTTCTTCACGACGCCGTCCACGTACTACTTCTTCATGAACCAGCGGACGCCGCCGTTCAACAAGCTGCAGGCGCGGCAGGCCGTGAACTATGCGGTCAACCGCCAGGCTCTGGTCAACCTACGCGGCGGTCTCGGCGTGCCGACCTGGAACTTCCTGCCGCCGAGCTACCCGCAGTACAAGAAGATCACGCCGACGCCCTACCCCTACGACCTGGCCAAGGCGAAGCAGCTCGTCCAGCAGTCGGGGACGAAGGGCATGAAGGTGACCGTCTACACCATCGGGGACGTGGCGGTCGACAAGGCCACCGGCGAGTACCTGCAGGGCCAGCTGAAAGCGATCGGCTGGAACGCGCAGATCCGGGAGCTGGCCGGCGCGAACTACTTCACGATCGTCGGCAACCAGTCGACCAAGGCCCAGATCGGCTTCACCAACTGGTTCGAGGACTACCCCTACCCGACGGACTGGTTCAACGTCCTCCAGAACGGCGAGAACATCACCCAGGTCCACAACAACAACTACGGGAACGTCGACAACGCAGCGGCGAACAGCCAGATGGCCCACCTCGCCCATCTGCCGCCGAGCGAGGCGCTCTCCTCGAGCACCAACGCGGGGTGGGCGAAGATCGACCACGACCTGATGGTGCAGCAAGCCTCCACGGTGCCGTATCTCAACGTCATCCTCACGTCGTTCTTCAACTCGAAGATGGATCTCAATTGCGACATCTTCGACGACAACAACGACGACCTCGCACAGATGTGCATGAAGTAACTGCTCGAGGCACGGCGTGGCGGTGCTTCTGCGCCGCCACGCCGGCTTGCCTACTGCACTACCCTGAATCGCACCCGTGGCGACCACCGGCCAAGAGGAATTCACTCTCGACACCGCCTCACAACTGGCGGCGGAGGAGGGTGGAGCCCGTATCGAGGGGCGCAGCCCCTGGGCGCTCGCGGGTCGCAGGCTGCGGCGGAACCGCTTCGCTCTTGCCTTTCTAGGGGTCTTCCTCGTCATCGTCGTCGCTTGCCTGCTCGCCGGGGTCTATGCGAACCATGTCTCGCACCTGGGACAGAACGACACGAACACGGGCGGCGTTATCACGGTGAACGGCCAGAAGATCCGCGTCATCTCGCAGGGCCACACGACGATCGGCCCGAACGGCAAGGTGAACATTTTTCCGGGAGGTGTTCCGATCGGGCCACAGTGGGGCAAGGCCGGCGGCCAGTACATCCTCGGCGCAGACATACTCGGTAGGGATACCGCGACGCGCCTCCTCTACGGCGGTCGCAACTCGCTCTTCATCGGCTTCACCTCTGCGCTGATCTGCACGTTCCTCTCGGTGGTCTTCGCCCTGCTCGCGGGGTACTTCGGCGGGGCCTCGGACTGGATCATCTCGCGGGTCTTCGACCTGATCTGGGCCTTCCCGGTCGTCCTCCTGGGGATCGCGCTCGGAACCGCGCTCAGCCTCAACGGCTTCCATCACGGCCCCATCAACATCGCGGGTAACAGCCTCTGGATCCCGATTGCCGTCATCTCCTTCGTCTTCATCCCCTACATCGGGCGACCCCTGCGCGGCCAGGTGCTCGCCCTGCGCCAGCGCGAGTTCATAGAGGCTGCGACCGCGCAGGGCGCGGGCTCGGTGCGAATCATGTTCACCGAGCTGCTGCCGAACATCGCCTCGTCCGTGCTCGTGCTGTTCACGCTGATCGTCGCGAGCACGATCCTCACGGAAGCTGCCCTCTCGTTCCTCGGAGCGGGCGTGCAGCCGCCGAACCCGTCGTGGGGGACGATGATCGCGGATGGCCAGGGCACTCTCGCGAACAACCCGTGGCTCAGCCTCTGGGCCGGGCTGATGCTCGCCCTCACCGTGCTCTCCATCAATGTCTTCGGCGACGGGCTACGCGACGCGCTCGACCCGCGGGCGAAGGTCAGGATCGAGCACTGATGAGGCGGGCCGCCTAGATGGTCGCGTTCGTCATCCGGCGGATCATCGGGATGATCCTCGTCCTGATCGCCGTCAGCTTCATCGTCTACCTCATCTTCATCGTGATCCCAGGCGGCGACCCCGCCCTCCGGATCGCGGGCAAGGTGGCGACGCCGGCCAACATCGCGTCGATCCGTCAGAAGCTCGGGCTCGACCACAACGTCCTCATCCAGTGGTTCGACATGGTGAAGTCGTTGTTCACCGGGACGCTCATCTCGTACTACGACGGGACGAATGTCGTGCAGCAGATCAAAGAAGGGTTGCCGGCCACCTTCTCGCTCTGCATCGGCGCGGGAATCATCTGGCTCGGCCTCGGCGTCCTCGTGGGCACGATCTCGGCGGTTACGGCCGGCCGGGCTACCGACCGTCTGATCACCGCCCTCGCCCTCATCGGGATCTCGCTGCCCGTGGCGTGGCTTGGGCTGATCCTTCTCTATCTCTTCACCGAGAACGGCCTCGGAGGTACGTTCGGCACCTTGTTCCCCCCCGGCGGCTACGTGCCGTTGTCCCAGGACCCCGTGCAATGGCTCTATCACCTGATCCTGCCGTGGTTCACCCTCGCGGTGCTCTTCATCGGCTTCTACGGGAGGGTCCTCCGGTCGAACATCCTCGACACGATCAACGAGGACTTCGTGCGCACCGCGAAGGCGAAGGGACTTTCGTCCCAACGAATCCTCCTCAAGCACACTCTGCGGGCGTCTCTCATTCCGATCGTGACGCTGTTCGGGCTCGACTTCGCTGCCGTGCTCGGCGGCGGCGCGATCATCACCGAGGCCGTCTACTCCATCCACGGCGTCGGCTACCTCGCCTTCCAGGCGATAAGCACGCAAGACCTGCCAACGCTGATGGGCGTCACGCTGTACGGCGCCGCCTTCATCGTGTTCTTCTCGATGGTGGTCGACGTCGCGTACGCCTACCTCGATCCGCGGATCCGGCTGACCTGATGGCCGATCCGCTGCTCGAGGTCAAGGACCTCAAGGTCCGGTTCGCGACCGAAGACGGGATCGTGCAGGCCGTCAGCGGCATCTCGTTCGGGCTCGAGCGGGGCAAGGTCCTCGGCATCGTCGGCGAGTCGGGCTCGGGAAAGAGCGTGACCGCAATGACGCTCATGGGACTGACGCGCGGCGTGAACGCCCGCTTCGACGGCGAGGTGCTTTACGAGGGAACCGACCTGCTCCAGGTCTCCGACCGCGACATGCAGAACTTCCGTGGGAACGAGCTGGGAATGATCTTCCAGGATCCGATGACCTCGCTGAACCCGGTCTACCGGATCGGCGAGCAGATCGGCGAGGCGATCCAGGCGCACGAGAAAATCAGCAAGGGCGCCGCACGGGCGCGGACGGTCGAGCTGCTCCGCCAGGTCGGGATTCCGAACCCGGAGTCGCGCGCCGACGACTTCCCGCACCAGTTCTCGGGCGGCATGCGGCAGCGCGCGATGATCGCGATGGCGCTCTCTTGCAACCCGTCGGTCCTCATCGCGGACGAGCCGACGACGGCGCTCGACGTCACGATCCAGGCGCAGATCGTCGAGCTGATCGGCCGGCTC
Organism: Gaiellaceae bacterium; assembly: GCA_036006925.1. Taxonomy (GTDB): domain Bacteria; phylum Actinomycetota; class Thermoleophilia; order Gaiellales; family Gaiellaceae; genus PALSA-600. The sequence continues at coordinate 5,790 of DASYPH010000420.1, read as the reverse complement.
AAAGACGAGTTCGACTCGGCTGTGATCTTCATCACCCACGACCTCGGCGTGATCGCGGAGATCGCCGACGAGATCATCGTCATGTACGCCGGCCGTGTCGTCGAGCAAGGCAGCAAGCGCGACGTCTTCTACGACCCGCAGATGCCCTACACCTGGGGGCTGCTCGGCTCGATCCCGCGGCTCGACCGGCCTCGAGTCGAGCGCCTGCACACGATCAAAGGGATGCCGCCGTCGCTCATCAACCTGCCGGAGGGCTGCAAGTTCCGGCCGCGCTGCCCGCATGCCTTTGACAAGTGCATGCAGGAGCCGGCGCTGGAGAACCGCGTCGAGACGCCCGGCCATGTCGATCGTTGCTGGCTCGACGTCGAGTTCAAGCGCGGCCAACGCGAGGAAACCATCTCCGGCGGCTCGGCGGAGGCGGCGTGACCGTCTTCGACCAGGCGAGCGAGCCCGGCGAGGCTCCGCTCCTCGAGGTCCGCCACGTCAAGAAGTACTTCCCGATCCGGAAGGGCGTCCTGCAGCGCGAGGTCGCGCACGTTCACGCCGTCGACGACGTGAGCTTCGCCGTCCAAAAGGGGGAGACGCTCGGTCTCGTCGGCGAGTCGGGCTGCGGGAAGTCGACGCTGGGCCGGACGATCGTCCGCCTGCTCGAGCCGACGGCCGGCGAGGTCATCTTTCAGGGAACACACATCGAGCATCTCGGCACGCGGCGTCTCCGGCCGCTGCGGCGCGAGATGCAGATGGTCTTCCAGGATCCGTATGCGTCGCTCAACCCGCGCAAGCGCGTGGGGACGATCGTGTCCGACCCCATGCGAATCCATGATCTCGGCAGCCGGGCGGACCAGAAGCGGCGCGTGGGGGAGATCCTCGACACCGTCGGCCTCTCTCCCGAGCACTACAACCGCTTCCCGCACGAGTTCTCCGGCGGTCAGCGGCAGCGGATCGGGATTGCGCGGGCGCTTGCGTTGCGGCCGGAGCTGATCGTCGCGGACGAGCCCGTTTCGGCCCTCGACGTCTCCATCCAGTCGCAGATGCTGAATCTGCTCGTGGACCTGCAGAACGAGTTTCAGCTCACGTACATTTTCATCGCCCACGACCTCGGCGTCGTCCGGCACGTGAGCGACCGCATCGCGGTGATGTACCTCGGCAAGATCGTCGAGCTCTCGCCGGCGGATGAGCTGTACACCCGGCCGATCATGCCGTACACCGAGGCGCTTCTCTCGGCGGTGCCGATCCCGGATCCGGATCTCGCCGAGAAGAGAGCGCGCATCGTGCTCGAGGGAGACGTGCCGAGCCCGATCAACCCGCCGAGCGGCTGCCGCTTCCATCCGCGCTGCCGTTACGCGACGGATGTGTGCAAGCAGGTGGAACCGCCGCTCGTCGACTACGGGAACAGCCACCTCGCGGCGTGCCACCACCCACTCAACGTCGATCAGGAGACGCTGCGCCGGGTGGAGGTGGCGGAGAAGCAGACGCCGACCGAGGCTGGGACGGAGCTGCCGCAGGACACGTCGGGGCGCTCCGATCCGGCCGTGGCGCCTGCGTCCGACACCCGTTCGAGGTAGTCGCAGGCGCTAAAGCGGCTCGTATCCGAGGCCGATACTCGGGTCGTGGATGCTGCGGAGCGCAAGGAGATCCTCAGCCGGTATTTGACGCACTCGCGCCGCTTTGAAGAGGTTGCGGCGCGGCGTCGCGGTACCGGCGGCGCCGACGTGATTCCGCTCCAGAGCCCGCTTCGCGAGCTCGAGCAGGAGCCGACGGGCCGGGAAGTCGAGGTTTTGCAGCTCATTTCCGACGGGCTCGTGAATCGCGAGATCGGCCAGAAGCTGTTCCTCTCGGAGGAAACCGTGAAGTCGCACGTGCGGCACCTGCTCGCGAAGCTCCAGGCGCGCTCCCGCGCGCATGCAGTCGCGGTCGGCTTCCGCCGCGGCATCATCGGCTAGGTTCGTCCACAGCCGCGATCTCCTGCTGTGGACAAGGAAAAACGAAGCGCCGGGTGAACATCACCCGGCGCCCGTGAAACTGCCGATCCGTTTCCCAGCCCTTGTGCGGATCCCCCACAGGGGGGATAGTTCACAAGCTGTGGATAACGGACTATCCGACGGCTCTACCAGTACTTACCCTGGCCGACGGTACCGGCGCGGAGGGCGAGGCTTGCAAGGGAACGGCGCATTGGGAACTCCGATCAATCGGGAACTGACGGCGACGCCAGCCTATACCCCTTTTGGGGGAGACGCAAGGCTGGATCGGCTGGTCAAAGGTCTAGCTGGCTGCGATGTCCGAACGGTCGCCTGGGCGGTTTTCCTCTGCGTCGGCTCGACTGGCGCGGTAGCTGCACTGTGGTTGCACGGCTACCGACTGCCGCCAATCTGGGCTTTGCTCGTGGTAGGGGCGGTCGCGGCGGTCGCGGAGCGCCAGAGCGTGGGGGTCACGGAGCGGACTTCGATGTCCGTCTCGTTCCTGCCGCTCGTCTTCTCGGCTGTCGCGTTCGGGCCGCTCGGCGGATTTGCTGTCGGTGCGGTCTCGAATGTCTGGGATCTGCGCGAGTCGCCCCTGAAATGGGGCGTCTATACGCCGATCCGCGGACTGACGGCTGGCACCGCTGGTCTCGCTGCCTGGACGCTCGTGCCCAGCCCAACGACCTTCGGACACTGCCTCCTCGCAAGTCTTGTGGCATCTGTCGCGGATCTAGCCGCAGACGGCGTGCTCCTCGGCATGACCGTCTGGGTGCGCCGAGGGAATCTTGCCGAGGTTCTGCGCACGATCACCTCGGTCTCCCTACTCACAGTGCCGCTCTACGTTCCAGTTCTCGCGCTATTCGTCTATGGCTACCACGTCTACTCGCTGTGGCTCGTCCTTATCTTCTTCATTCCAGCTCTCGCGGCGCAGCGTCTACTCAACCTTTATCAGCAGGAGAAGGTCGTAAGCCAGGACCTCGCGGAGGCGAATGAAAGGCTACGCAGGACGAGTCTTTCTTTTGCGACCGCCCTGGTCGCAACGCTCGATGCTCGCGACCAGTACACGGCGGGTCATTCAGCGGCTGTTGCGATCTACGCCCGCGACATCGCCGAACGCATGGGACTACCCCAGAAGAAACAAGAGCTCGTCCACCTGTGCGGCCTAGTCCACGACATCGGCAAGATCGGTCTGCCCGCCGGCTTGCTTGAGAAGCCCGGGCCTCTGACACTCGAGGAGCGCCGGCAGATGGAGAAGCACTCGGAGATCGGCGAGAGGATCCTGCGCAACGTCGACGACTACTCCGAGATTGCCGACATCGTTCGCTCTCACCACGAGCGCATCGACGGCATGGGCTATCCGGACGGCTTGCCCGGCGACGAGATCCCAGTCCTCGCACGGATCATCGGTGTCGCCGACGCGTACGACGCGATGACATCAGACCGTCCATATCGTGAAGCGCTGCCGAGCCGGGTCGCTCGCATGCGTCTCGCTCAGGCCGTCGAGACACAGTTCGATACGTCGGTCGTAGCGGCGTTCGAGGCGATCCTGGCAACGGCCGACGACGATTATCGCTCCGGCCGAGGCTCCTCGTTCATGCGCGAGCGGTTGCAGCTCGAGCAAGGCGGGGAGGACGTTGCCGTGGCGCTAGACGTCGTCACGTAGAGCTCGAGCCGCCTCGAGCCGCGACCGAACACCGAGCTTGTCGTAGATGTGCTTGACGTGCACCTTCGCGGTCGAGAGGCTGATGTACAGAAGGTTTGCGATCTCTTCGTTGGTCAATCCTTGGGCGAGCAAATCGTGGACCTCGCCTTCGCGCGGGGTCAGCTCGGTCGCGCGCTTGGCCGCGCGGGGCACTCGAAGCCCGAATCTGCTCGCGAGCGAGGTGTCCGACGAAGCAGTGAGCAGCCGCTGCAACCAACCGCGCCACGCAGTCTCACCGGCAATGAACACACCAATTGCGGGGGCTGCGCGCAGCACGATGACAACCGGGTCCCAGATCCGGCTGTCGATTACGGTCTGCATTCGGGCGGCCACCGTCGCTGTGTCCTTATCGCCTAGTGCGACGATCGCTTCCGCGAGAACGGAGAGCGCAGTTACTTCAAGGGCGCGGCTCGTAAGCCGGGCCTCGGCCGCTTGCGTTTGCGCCCGATCGGATTCCCCCGAAGCGGCGTTGAGGAGGGCCTGCCAACCGAGAAATTCACCCCGTCCCGTCTTACTTAACTCCTCGAGCGGGCCCGGAGACAGAACGTCGAGGGCTCGCTTCAGATCGCCGACACTTACATGTAACCGAGCACGCTGAACCGCAAGATTGGTGCGGAAGTAGCTGCCTGGTTGATCCTGCATCCGACGTTCGAGCCTCGACAGCGTCCGGCCAGCTGGGCCAAACCTACGCAATCCGATGAGTGCCTTCGCGCGGAAGATCTGCGCATAACCGACTGGGAACTCGAGGTCACACGTCTCCGCGATGCGCGTTAGCGCCTCGATGTGCTTCAGGCTCTCTTCGTAGCGGCAGGTCGTGATGAGCGCGTAGCTGTAGGTGCTTAAGAGCGCGGTATGTGCGATCGGATCGACCCCTTCCGTAGCTAGTGATAGCGCGCATCGCCCATCATCTATTGCCCGCTCGAGCCCGCCGTCCAGCTGTGCCAGCGTCAGGTCCCCGGCCGCCACCATCAGGGACTGCTGGATGCCCGACCGGGCGTTGCGTTTGAAGAGATCGAACCGATCTCGCAGCTCGGGGGTCTCGGGCCCAACGCCTGCTAGGAAGCGCAGCCATAAGGCTCCCTCGCGAGTCGCCTGTGTGTGAGCCAGAGAAGTCGCCGATTCGGCGTGTTCCTCGGCTACCGGCGAGCGGTCAGTCAGATCGGCTGCCCTTCCCGCGACGAGGTGGGCACGTGCAGCAAGATCTCCGTCGAGCGAACTCGCCGCTTGCGTGGCAAGCGCGATAGCCTGGTCGAGTTCGGCGGCTCGCAGCATGGCTTCGCTTTCCGCATAGTCAATCAGGCCGCCTTCGGCTCCCGCGGCTCTCGCGGCGGCGACCCAGCGCTGCAGGCTGCTCGTGCGACCGGCGGCGAGGAGGTCGTCCAATGCGGCTCCGATCGCCTCGATGACGAACGCCGAATCGCGCGCGGCCTCGGCAACGCACAGCGCCTCGTCCCACCGGTGCGCGTCCAAGAACCTGCGGCAACGCGACAGCAGAGCCGCGCGCGTCTCCGAATCCGCCTCGCCGAAGCGCTGGAGCAGCAGCTCGCGGAGGAGCGGATGGAGCGAGAGCGACTTGCGCTCCGTCACTGCCAGCAGGCCGCGTGCGACGGCGTCCTCGATGACATGGTCGGCGTCCGCGCCGAGGACGGTACGTGCCACGTCGATGTCCGGAACTGACGCAACCGCGAGCAGCATCAGGGCGGTCTGCGTCTCCGCGCTCGCGAGCAGCTCGTTGGCGAGGAACTCGTAGAGCGTGTGGGAGAGCAGGCGGCTCGACGTGAAGTCGACGTCGCCGCTCATCGCCGCGAGGCCGAGTACGGCGGGCCAGCCGTCGGCTGTGCGCATTAGACGCGCTCGGCCGGCGACAGCGCCGACGGCGTTGAGTACCAGCGCCGCTTCCTCGTCCGTCATCGTCAGCTCGTCTACGCCGATCTCGAGTCCTTCGCCGTAGACCTCGAGGCGAGGTGTGAACCAGTCGGGTCGCGTTCTCGTCGTGATCAGGAACCGGATGTCGAGGCCTTCGACCAGCATCGAGAGGAGCTCCTCGGCCTCTTCGGTTCCCGCCGCCTCCCACTCGTCCACTACGAGAAGGACGTCCCGGGACAGCGCCTCGAACGTCCGCAGGATCGC
>DASYPH010000419.1:0-1950 GCA_036006925.1 Gaiellaceae bacterium | reverse complement strand
GTTCGCTAAGGACGTGGAACTGCTCGTTCTGCGGCATCAGGTAGCCGTCCTCCGGCGGCAGCAGCCACGCCCGTCGGTTCAGCCCGCCGATCGTGCCTTCTTCGCGGCGCTGACTCGGCTTCTTCCCTCGTCACGGCGGCGGGGGTTGATCGTGACGCCGCAGACGCTGCTGCGTTGGCACCGCGAGCTGGTACGGCGCCGCTGGACGCAGTCGAACCGGCCGTCGGGGCGGCCGCCGGTGGAGCGCCGTGTGCGTGAGCTCGTGCTGCGCTTGGCACGGGAGAATCCACGTTGGGGCTACCCACGGATCAGCGGCGAGCTCTTGAAGCTGGGCGTGCGTGTCTCGCCGAGCACGGTCAGGCGGCTGCTCCTGGCAGCAGGGCTTGAGCCGGCGCCACGGGAGCCTGCGCGTTTTTCTGTGTATCGGTGGGTGTTAGGTGTTGTCGGGAATGCGGTCTCCGAAGTGGATGCGCAGGACGGCCATGGCGTTTGTCCAGTTGTAACAGGTGCGCCATGACGTTTTTGCTCGTTGGATCGAGAGCCAGATCAGTCTGAGCGCGGCGTCGTCGTTGGGGAAGTGGCCGCGCGTCTTGATCGTTTTGCGGATCTGCATGTGCAGGCTCTCGACGGTGTTGGTCGTGTACACAACGCGCCGGATCTCTGTCGGGAAGGCGAGAAACGGGATCACGCGCTCCCAGGCGCGTTCCCAGACCTGGAGCGCGGCGGTGCGTGTTGTGCTGTCGGCCCAGGCGGTCGTCAGCTCGTCGAGGACCTGGCGGGCGGCGTCCGCGTCGGCCGCGGTGTAGATCCGCCGCAACTCGCCGGCGCAGGCCTTGCGTTCTCTCCAGGAGAGGTAGCGCAATGATTGGCGGACGAGGTGGACGATGCAGGTCTGGTTGACCGCTTGCGGGAAGACCGCGTCGATCGCCTCCGGAAAGCCGCTGAGCCCATCGGTGCAGACGAACAGGACGTCCTTGACGCCGCGGTTGCGGAGCTCGGTCAGCACGCTCGTCCAGAAGCGGGCCCCTTCGGTCTTCTCGATCCAGAGGCCCAGGCAGTCGCGTTCGCCGTCGAGCGTGACCCCGACCGCGACGTAGACGGCCTTCTTACGCACGACCTGCTGGTCGCGGATCGAGACCTGGAGAGCGTCCAGGTAGACGATCACGTACAGCTCCTCGAGCGGCCGGCCCTGCCAGAGCCGCACGTCGTCCTGGATCGAGGCGGTCACCTCGCTGACAAGCCCGTCAGAGACATCGACGCCGTACAACTCGCGCAGATGCCGCTGGATCTCGCGGGTCGTCATCCCTCCCGCGTACAGGGCGAGGATCTGCTCGTCGAACCCATCGAAGGAGCGGACGTGCTTGGGCACGACCCGCGGCTCGAAGCTCGCGTCGCGGTCGCGCGGCAGCTCGACCGTGACCGGCCCGTCGACCGTCCGCAACGTCTTCGACGAACTCCCGTTACGCCGGTTCGACTGCTCCTCAGGCGCTCCCGCGCCAGACCGATAGCCGAGGTGCTGTTCGAGCTCAGCACCGGCCGCCCGCTCGATCAGCCGCTTGCGCAGCTGATTGATCAATCCATCCGGGCCGGTCAACTGCTCCGGCCCCCGATACTCCCCCAACAGCCGATCGATCAGCTCATCAGGGATCTCCATCTCGCCCGTCATCGGTGCTCCTTCCGGGCCGCCCGACGGAATCGCTCCTCACGCGGCTACGCCGCGATCGTCACGACCCCGTCGGACGAACCAGTCAGATACACAGAAATCCGCGCACTCCCCAGTCGCCGAGCTCGACGGTCAACGCGAACGCGGTGAGCGGGCCCGCATCAGATCGCCACGGGCATCCTCACGGTCGCGCACCAGATCACGCGCCGCCTCCTCCTCCGGCCCGGGCACCCGCACCGGCGTGAGCTCACCCCAGCCGAAGCAACCTCGCCAGCCGCTCGGCGTCC
>DASYPH010000418.1:0-6601 GCA_036006925.1 Gaiellaceae bacterium | reverse complement strand
GCGCGGGCAAGCTGACCAGGACGGCCCGGTCCCTGACGTCTTGGACCTGGCGCAGAAAGGAGTCGGACAGCTCGCGATCATCGTTGAGGACGCGGATGCAGTGCACGCCGAATTGGATCAGCGCGGAGTAACGGTGATCAGCGGCCCGGCAGACCGTGACTGGGGTATGCGGACGCTCACCTTCGCCGATCCGGGCGGCCACACTTGGGAGATCGCGCAAAGAGTTGCGTAACGCACCGAGCTCGTCATAGGGGCAGCACTCTCGGCAGGAGCCGGTGTTCGGGAATGTCCGTGACGCAGCCGGGCACAGACCGATGAGAAGGGAGTACAAGATGACGCGGTATCTGATCTCGTTCGATGAGGGCGCGATGACGTTCCCCGACGAGGAACTGCCCGCTGTGTCCGTCGCGGCGCACGCCGTGGTCCAGGAGGCCATGGATGCCGGCGTGTGGGTGTTCGGCGGCGGGCTCTATTCCCACGAGCAGGTGAACGTGGTGGCCCCCGATGGGACGATCGCCGACGGCCCGTCGAGCAAGGCGTACATCGGCGGACTCTCGGTCGTTGACGTGTCCTCACGCGAGAAGGCGCTGGAGTGGGCCGCGAAGATCGCCGTCGCATGCCGCTGTGCTCAAGAGGTCAGCGAGTTCATGCCCGACCCGGCCGTCGGCAACTAGAGGACCCTCGCCTGGGCCAGTGTTCCGGAATGACCCCTGAGCCGTCGACGGCGTAATCGTCAAGCTGTGGGCGTGGACATTCGTGAGACACCAGGGTCGAGTCGCGCAGTCGCGTATGCCGCCTGGGCCAGGGCGGGGCACGATCGGTCGTACTCACCGGCGCAAAATGCGGTCATCGAGTTGCTTCCACCACCGCCGCTGGATGTCCTTGACGTTGGCTGCGGAGAGGGACGGCTCGGCAAGGCGCTCATCACCCGCGGCTACGACGTGGTGGGCGTCGATCTTGACCCGTCAATGGTCGCACTTGCTGCTGAGTACCACCCGGCGCTGCTTGCTGATGCGACCGCGCTGCCATTCACACCCGAGCAGTTCGATGCGGTTGTAGCCGCCCACGTCTTCATGGAGATCGAGGATCTCGATGCTGCCCTGACCGAGATCAGGCGCGTGATACGCAGTAGCGGGAGCCTGGTGGCCGTCGTCGAGCACCCCTTCTCGTCGGGCAGGAAAGTGGACCACTACTCCCGCCCGCAGCGCTACCAGTGGGAGATGTCCTTTCAGGGGACCGATCTCGGCTTGGGCGGCATCCATCGACCGCTCGGGACCTACGTCTGCGCGATCGAACGTGCCAGATTCAGCCTGGAGTCTCTGCGCGAGACGACGCTGCCCGACTTCGACCCGCTCTCGCTTGTGCTTGCTGCGCGGCGCCTGTAGTGGGTGACGTACTGCTGGGGCAGGACGCTGCGTCCCCCCAGCGTTCCGGAATGACCCCTAGGTCCCGCCAGTGGCGTAATGGGCCGCAACGCGCCTCGGGTCGAGACTGCACCACGCCTCGGTGTACTCCCGTGCGCGCCGCTCAACCTGCCGCCGATCGTGGGTCACCTCTGCGACCCTAAAGCCCGCGCGCGGGGGAGGCAACGCGTGCGTGGGCCTGTGTTCCGGAATGACCCCTGAGCGCGTCGGTCTAGCCGTAAGTGTCCAGAAGCCGGGGGATACGTGGTGCGACGTCGAGCCAAGGTCTGGCTGATACGCCGTTGCGCGCTTCCCCTCGGGTTAGTTGACGTCGCGGCGGGCTGCGATTGCGACGCCTGTGAGTGCGAGGGCGGCGGTCCAGGCGATGAGCATCAGTCCGCCGGCGGTTGCGTGGAGGAGGCGGTTGGTGGTGAGGCCGATCAGTGCGTCTGATGCGTGGGCGGGTGCGAAGCGGCCGACGGAGGGGACGAAGGCGAAGAGGAGGTTTTCGGCGACGAAGCCCCAGGCGAGCAGGCCGATGATCGCACCGACCTGGCTGCGGATGATCGCGCCGAGTCCGACGCCGATCGCTCCCCAGAGCGCCGTGCCCGCGATGGTGCCGAGCAGGAGGAGGGTGATTTGGTTGCCGTTGAGGACGAGGTGGATGCCGCGGCCGGCGAGTGCGGCGTAGCCGACTGCGAAGCCGAGTCCTTCGGCGACGATGCCGAAGATGAGGCCGGCGAGGAGTCCGGCTGCGAGCTTGGCGGCGAGGACGCGCGATCGCTTGGGCGTGAACAGGAAGGTCGGCCGGATGGTGCCGTAGCGGTATTCGCTGGTCACGAGCATGATTCCGGCGAGGGCGGAGAAGACTCCGGCGAGGCTGCCGACGCTCAAGAGGCCGCGTTGGTCTTCGGCGGTGACGAGGCTGGGCGCCTTTGTCAGCAGGCCGGAGAGCAGCGAGAAGAGCAAGATCAGGGCAATCATCCCGAGCACGAGACCGATCGTGGTGCGAGTGGAGCGGATCTTCAGCAGCTCGGCTTTGAGCTGGGCTTTCACGCCTGTTGCTCCGAGGTGAGCTCGAGGAAGACGTCTTCGAGCGAGGAGCTGTCGGCGATCAGTTCGTGGATTGGTACCTGTGCGGCGAACGCGAGATCGCCCACCTGTTCGCTGGTTGTTCCATGTGCCAGCAGGGTGTGTTCGTTGCTCGGTGTCGTCTCGATGCCAGCGCCTTTGAGAGCCGCGATCAGCTTGTCGGGTGCGGGGCTGCGGACGCGGACTGAGCCGCCGACGCGGGCGGTCAGCTGCTCGAGCGAGGACTCGACGACGAGGCGGCCGCGGTTGATGATCAGCACCTGGTCGACCGTTTGCGCGACCTCGGCGAGCACGTGACTGGAGACGAGTACCGTGCGCTGGTCGGCCGCGAATGTGCGCAGAAAATCTCGCAGCCAGCGCACCCCCTCCGGGTCGAGGCCGTTCGCCGGCTCGTCGAGAATCAAGAGCTCAGGGTCGCCGAGCAACGCCGCGGCGAGACCGAGTCGCTGCCGCATCCCGAGCGAGTAGCCCTTTGCGCGCCTGCCGGCGGCATCGGTCAGCTCGACCGTGCGCAGCACCTCCTCGACGCGTGAGCGCGGCAGCTCAACCGCGTCGCTCAGCATCCGAAGATGGTCGCGTCCGGAGCGTCCCGGGTGGAAGTCGGTCGCCTCCAGCACCGCACCGATTCGCAGAGCAGCGTCGCCAACGTGTGCATATGGCTCGCCGAAGACAAGCGCCCGGCCGCTCGTCGGCGCCGCCAGCCCGAGCAGCATCCGCAGCGTCGTCGTCTTGCCCGCACCATTCGGGCCTAGGAACCCGGTGATCGTCCCAGGCTCGAGCGCAAAGGAGAGATCGTCGACGGCGACGAGCGCCCCGAACCGCTTCGTCAACGATTCGGTTACGACCGCCGGCGCCATCCGCCCATCTTTACCCACGCGAGACTCAGCTTCAGTTTGCTCATCGTCCTCCCTCTGTCGACATGCTCGTAGGACCGGCCGGCGCGTCAGAAGTCATCGTCTAGCCGAGAGCTCGAAGAGGCTGGCGACAAATCGGTCAACCGCTCGCCGCGAGCGGGAGACGGCGTCAAGCGTTCACTGAAGGAGAAGCACGGCTATCGGCCCGCGACCGGGTCGATGACCGTGCGCCGGACCGCTTGAGCTTCGGCCCGCCGCGGCCGATACCCCTCGGGTGCTTCGCGTCCTCGGCATCCCGGCCTTCCTCGTCGTCGCCTTCGTCGGTATCTACCTGTATTCGCAGGACGCGAAGTCGAACGGCCCCACGTCTGCGTCCGGGCAGCAGGCGATCTCGCAGGCGCAGTCCGCGGTGGCCGCGACGAACTTCGGCCAGGCCGATGCCGCAATGCAGGCGTTCTATACGCAGAGCGGGACGTATACCGGCGCGACGCTCCCGGTCGGCACCGGCGTGGTGCTCGTCCGCGCCGACGCGTACTCGTATTGCCTCCAGTCGGGCGACGAGCACGAGGACGGCCCCGGCGGGCAGCCTCAGCCCGGCGGCTGCTGAGCATCACTCCCTCAGATCGTCCAGCCGCCGGAGAGCGGCTCGCCCATGCGCAGCCCGAACCGCTGCAGCAGCTCGGGGATCGTGTCCGGCCGTGACTCGAACCCGTAGCGCTCGACGAGTTCGGCGAACTGCTCGGGGCTTGCCTGAAGCGGGCCGCCGAGCGCCGCGAGCTCACGGAAGTACTGCTCGAAGCCAGCGGGGGAGATGATCTCGAGAATCCGGCACGGTTCGTCACCGGCATTCCAGAAGGTGTGCCACTGGTTGCGCGGCTTGAAGACGAGCTCACCCGGGCCGGCCTCGACGACCTCCTCGCCGAGCAACGCGCCCATCCGTCCCTCGAGGACGAAGCTGTACTCGTCCTCGCGCGAGTGACGGTGGAGAGGCGCAGCGAGTGCGCGCGGCGACATCGGATGCTCGAGGAGCGCGAAGCCCTCGCCCGCGGCGGCGCCGTCGATCAGGAACCGGACGCCGATGCTGCCGAGGAAGACCTCGTCGCCCTCCGTGGGTCCGACCACCTTCACGCCTCCCGCGTCCATCCCCGATCCCTTTCCCTCGCTGGTCGCCGGAACAATAGGGCGCGACCGGTTTCTCTTCCCGGATCAGTCAGCTCAGCGGCGGATGCGTGCGTCGCCAGCGCGGCGAGCGCTGGTACGCCGCGGCGGTCGCGTTCCAGCTCCGGCTGAGCGCGGCGAAGCGGGCGAGCTCGAGCCGTCCCCGCGGGGTCGGATAGCTCGCGTCCGGCTCGAGGAGCTCGTAGCCGGCGCTGCGCAAGACGTCGCCCGCGACCTGCTCGAAGGCGAGCGCGTCCTCGCGGGGCATCTGGCTGCGCCAGTCGCGGAGGCCCGGGGTCGGCGGCTGCGCGAGGTTCCGGTGCTCGGGCATGTGCGCCGTGTCGCTGGCGCGCGTGTGGTCCAGCATGCCGGGCTCCCACGGCAGCGACGCGTGCTCGCAAATGCGTCGCAGCTCGCGTTCCGGCTCGGCGACGAGATCCTCGTAGCGGAGCTCGAGGTAGCGGCCGCCGGCATGCCGGCCGAGTCGCCGGGCGGCGAGGATCTCCGTCCGCCACCGCGCTGCGAACTGGGCGACGGTGCGCGGCAGCGCCCACGTCTTGCCCGAGAAGCCCTCGGGCAGCTCGAGGAAGGAGAGCGCGGCGTCGCGTCCGTCGCGGACGAGGTGAACCCAGATCGCGTCCGGGAAGACCCGCTCGAGCAGCGGCAGCTGCTGCATGTACAGCGGCGTCTTGTCGCCCCAGCGCGGCTTCCCCTGCCGCTCCGCGTACGTCTCGAAGATCGCGGCGATCGCCTCACCGGTTGTCATCCCCTCGTGCAGTCGCGGCCGCACGTCCTCCGGCGCGATGCCCCAGTCGTACAGCGTCCTCAGGCGCCCGAGGTCGTCGAGGAACTCCTCGAGCTTCGGGCGGCGCCCATGCCGGTGGACGAGCTGCGGGACGAAGAACGTCTCGTACGGGATCGCGAGCGTCGTGTGCCGGTCGAGCATCACGCGCAGGAGTGTCGTGCCCGAGCGGCCGACGCCGAGAACGATCAGGGGCGGAGCCATTGCGCGCGAGAGACTAGAGCACGAGCTCGGCGAGCGTGCGCAGCGCCTCGGGCTGCGTCGTGCCGAGGACGAGCGTCGTCACGGGCGTCTCCCGCCACGCTTCGAGCCGCTCGGCGATCCGCTCCTTCGGCCCGACGAGCGACACGGCGTCGACGAGGTCGTCGGGCACGGCTGCGATCGCCTCCCGCTGCTTGCCGCCGAGGTAGAGCTCCTGGATCCGCTCGGCCTCTTCCTCCCAGCCGTAGCGGCGGACGAGCGAGTTGTAGAAGTTCCGGCCCTTCGCGCCCATGCCGCCGACATAGAGCGCGACGTACGGCCGGAGCGCGTCGTGGAGGGCGGCCACGTCGTCGCCGACGAGGACGCTCGCGGTCGCCGCGATCTCGAAGCCGGGTGGCGCGGCCGCGAGGCTCGGCCCGAAGGCGGCGTCGAAGCGCTCGGGTGCGACGAAGATCGGCAGCCAACCGTCCGCGATCTCGGCCGCGAGCGCGACGTTCTTCGGCCCGAGCGCGGCGAGGTAGATCGGGACCTCGGCGCGCAGCGGGCGCAGCATCAGCTTGAGCGGCTTGCCGAGGCCGGTCGCGCCCGGCCCGTCCCATGGGATCCGGTAGTGGTCGCCGGCGTGCTCGACGACGTCCCGCCGCAGTGCCCCGCGGACGATCTCGACGTACTCGCGCGTCTTGCCGAGCGGCTTCCCCCACGGTTGGCCGTGCCAGCCCTCGACGACCTGCGGGCCTGAGGTGCCGAGCCCGAGCAGGAAGCGGCCGTCGGACAGGAGGTCGAGCGTCGCCGCCGTCATCGCCGCGTTGGCGGGCGTTCGGCCGGGGATCTGCATGATCGCCGAGCCGAGCTTGATCCGTTCCGTCTTCGCCGCCAGCCAGCCGAGGACGCTGACCGCGTCGGTGCCCCACGCCTCGGCGACCCAGACGGAGTCGAAGCCGAGCTGCTCTGCTTCCCGCACGAGCGGGAACAGGTCGGCGGGGTTCGTTCCGGGCGGCGCGTAGCCGAGGCTGAGGCCCAGCTTCATTGCGCTGCGAAGCCTACGCCGGTACCGTCGGCGGGCCATGCCGCACCCTGAACTCGAGGCCGAG
>DASYPH010000417.1:0-2782 GCA_036006925.1 Gaiellaceae bacterium | reverse complement strand
GGTAACCCGGCTGATCAGGTCGCGGCCGACCTTGACCCCGTAGATCTCGGCCAGGTGCGCCTCGATGTCCCTGGTCGAGAGCCCGCGCGAGTACAGGGCGAGGATCTTGTCGTCGAAACCCTCGAAACGCCGCTGCCCCTTCCTGACGATCTGCGGCTCGAAGCTGCCCTTGCGATCCCGCGGCGTCTCGATCCGCACCGGTCCGTGCTCGGTGGCAAGCGTCTTCCCGGTCGAGCCGTTGCGGGTGTTGCCGGTGCCGCCAGGCGGCTCCTGATGCGGCTCGTAGCCGAGATGCTCGGTCAGCTCCGCCGACATCGCCCGCTCCACCAGCCGCTTGGTCAACTGCGCGAGCACACCGCCCGGCCCGACAATCTCCTCCTCAGTCCGGGCGCCCCCGAGCAACTCGTCGATGACCTCGTCGGCAAGGCAATCACGGATCGCCTCCGGAAGCTCGAGCGGCTCCCCGCCGGCAGGCCGCTGCACTCGCCCTCCGGGCTCGCTCCGCGCCCCGCCGGCGCTCTCAATCAGATCAGTGCTGGTCTTCCTAGACATGACGCTCCTTCGATTTCGTCATGCCTACACAGCGGATCGGACACTCCCCTACCTACGGACGTTGTGAACGCGGCTGATCGGGGGTCGGTCTCCGAGCGAGCTGTGTGGCCGCGTGGTGTTGTAGTGGTGGAGCCAGTGTGGCAGCGCGGCGGTGTGGTCGTGGTGGGTGCGGTAGGCGAGCCCGTAGGCCCATTCGCGCGCCATCGTTTGGTGGAAGCGTTCGACCTTGCCGTTGGTGCGTGGCCGGTAGGGCTCGGTCGTGAGATGCCGGATCTGGCGGTCGGCGAGCAGCTTGCGCAGCGAGCGGTTCTTCACGTAGGCGAAGGCGTTGTCGGGGCATGAGACTTCGTCCGGCCCCGCCGTGAGCATGGTGCTTCCGGGACATGGGGCTTTGTTGGGAGACGCGGATGGGCAGGCCGTCATAACCGATGAGCTGCGAGCTCGACGTTGTTCGTGGCCGCCCCTGCGACTTACCCCGGTGTGCTGTGAGCACGAATCCGTCTTTGTCGTGTGTCCCACCGCGCTCCCGCTCACTCATCGACGAGAGGAGTCAAGGCGTGCGCGGGTTTGGGCTGGATGTGCATCGCGACTTCTGCGAGGTCGCGATCGCGGAAGAGGGCGAGGTCAGGTCGGCTGGCCGGGTTGCGACTCGGATCCCGGCGCTGAAGTTGTTCGCGCAGAGTCTGGTGGTCGGCGACGTGGTCGCGGTGGAGGCGACGACCGGGACGGACAAGATCGTTTCGGTGCTGCAGGCGCACGGGATCCGGGTCGTGGTCGCCAACACACGGAAGCTGAAGTCGATCAGCGAGGCCAAAGCCAAGACCGATCGGCTCGACGCGAGGACACTCGCGAGGCTTCTGGTGTCGGGTCTGCTCGACGAGGTCTGGACGCCGGACGAGCGGACGCGGACGCTGCGGCGCTTGACCAACCGTCGCGAGCGGGTCGTGCGCGCGCGGACGCGTGCCAAGAATGAGGCGCATGGCGTTCTGGGGCGCAATCTCTGTGACCGGCCGCCGGTCACGGATGCGTTCGGCAAGGGCGGCCGGCGCTGGCTGGCCGAGTTGGAGCTGCCGATCGACGAGCAGTTGACGCTCAACGGCTGCCTGCGCCAGATCGACTTCCTCGACGGCGAAGTCGAGGCCCTCGACCGCGAGATCGCCAAGCAGGCGCTCGCCTGGCCTGAGCTGCTGCGACTGATGACGGTACCGGGCGTCAACGTGCAAACCGCGGCGACGTTCATGGCCTCGGTCGGTGACGTCGGTCGCTTCTCCTCGCCGAGCAAGCTCGTCAGCTACCTCGGTCTTGACCCGCGTGTGCGCCAGTCCGGCAGCGCGCCGGCACACCACGGCCATATCTCCAAGGCTGGCGCCTCAGAAGCCAGGCACATGCTTGGCGAGGCGGCCTGGAAAGTGACGCTGACGCCCGGGCCTCTGCGCGCCTTCTTCGAACGCGTCCGCGCCCGCCGCGGGACGCAAATCGCAGCAACAGCGACAGCCCGCAAACTCGTCGTGCTCTTCTGGCACCTGCTCACCCGGGAGGAGGACTACGCCTTCGCCCGGCCGGCGATGACGCGCAACAAGATCCGCCGGCTCGAGCTACTCGCAGGCGCCCCTCCACAGAAGGGCCGCAAGGGAATCGCCGGCGGCAAATCAAAAGCGGTCTTCGACGCCGAACGCGAGCTCTCACGCCAAGCCGAGACCGCCTACCGCCGCCTGGTCACCGACTGGCGCTCCAGCGGCAAGCCGAAGACGGGTGCGGGCACGACACCGGGGCGCGCATCTTCAAGGCCCTCGAAGGGCAAAGCCGCGCGGCAGACTCCGTAAGCCCCAACGGTCTGCGCTTCGCTACGTCAGTCACCCGCACCCACACCAACGATCGCAAAGAAGAGCGCCCGCTGCCACTTGACTTTCATCCGTCGGTGAGCACTCGCTCGACGGTGATGGCGTGGCCGGTGGAAGAAGGCGACTGCGCGACGCAGGAAGGCGATGATTGTTATCGCCTTCTTGTCGGTCAGGACTTCGGCGTAGGCGAGGCGGCTGTAGTCGTCGATGGCGAGGTGGACGTACTCGTAGCCGACTGTGCGTCGCACGCTGCCGGCTTTGTCGGTGTAGGTGGGGTTGTAGTGCTGTCGCCCGCCGCGGACGCGCCAGCCGGCGCCGCCCTTGATCCGGCCCAGCCTTTTGATGTCGATGTGGACGAGCTCTCCGGGACGCGACCGTTCGTAGCGAAC
>DASYPH010000416.1:0-4831 GCA_036006925.1 Gaiellaceae bacterium | reverse complement strand
CTCGGCATCGAGCCGAGCGAGGCGCTGCAACGCCTACAGCAGGCGATCCTCCGCCACGACCCCTCCCTCCAGACGCCGGAGGGCACCGCGGCAGTGAACAGACTCGCGCCGACCGCGGTTGAGTCGGCGCGGACGGCGAAGCCCGCAGACGCCGCTTCGCGGCGGTTCCGTCCTCGTCGCTGGCAGATCGCGCTAGCGGCTCTTGTCGTCCTGGCGGCTGCTGTTTCGGCGGCGGCGATTCTCTCCACCTCCGCGGGCGCGACGCCGCGCGTGGTCCCGAATAGCCTCGTCAGGCTCGATCCGCATAGCGGCAAGATCGTCTCGGTCAAGCCGGTCGGAGTCGAGCCGGGCCCGATCGCCGTCACCCCGAGCGCGATCTGGACGGTCAACTTCGGCGATCGCACCGTATCCCGCTACGACCTGCGCAACCATCACGTGGACCAGAAGGGCGGCCCCCCGCCCCGTCCTTACAGCATCGTCGCCGACCATGATGGGAACGTCTGGGTCTCCGGCGAGGCCTCGATCATCTGGCGAATCGCTCGCGGGAGCGGAGGAACCGCAGCGGGGCCGCTCTATTTCTCACATACCAAGACGATCCGCTTGCCGCGGCCCGGGGCTGGCTCGCTCGCGCTCGGCGGCGGCTACTTGTGGGTGATTGTCGGCCCCTACACTGCCGCCGGCGACAACCGCATTACGCAGGTCAGCCTCGCGAGCGGTCAACCCGTCCGCTCGTGGCAACTAGAGGGGGATACGGTGGCTATCGCCTTCGGCGACGGCGCGGCCTGGGTGAGCACCAACTCCGCCGGCGAAGGCCGGCTCTACGCCATAAGGCCGGGGGCGCCGCGACCGCAGCTCGTCCACCTTGGTAACGACTTCGGAGCCCTTCCGCTTCCGCTCGCGATCGCGGTCGGCGAGGGTGGCGTCTGGGTAATCACGTGGGGCACCAACGGTGGTATCGGTCCGGGGTCCCCACAGGAGCTGATTGAAGTGGATCCCGACACACTGCAGGTGGTCAAGCAGCGAAGATTCTTCGGTCGGGGGCTTTGGGCCCTCGCCGCCGGCGGCGGCTCCATCTGGGTCGCCGCCTCATCGAACTCGAGGCCCCTTAACTCCTCCGTGATCCAGCTCGACCCGAGGCGCGACCGCATCCGAATCATTCGAACGATTCCCGTCGGCAGCCCGAATCACGCGATCACCTGTTACATCGCGGCGACGAACGACGCCGTGTGGGTCACCGTCGGCGACGCCAACTGCGACATCAACGGCCAATAGACCGGTCATCCTCCGGCCGACACCGGGATTGCCCCAGGATGCGCTCCGGTACTACCGGTCGATGATCACCCGCCACGTGGACGCAATCGCGACCGGCGGCTACGACCCCGCGCTCGAGCCAGTCTTCAGGAACGTCCGGACAATGAAGGAGCCGGGGGCACTCCCAGTCGGCAGCTAAACAAGAAAAGGATCGGCCGCAGAGACAACGGGTGCGCCGACGGAACGCTGTCCACCCAGTCCTTCGCGCGCACCGGCCGGGCACCCTATTCCACGTGCTCGCCAGGGGTCATTCCGGAACACTGGCCCAGCCGAGCGGAGCAGACAGGAATCGTCTCCGCTCTAGAGTTGAAGAGTGCGTGATGAGGCCGCGACCGTTGGACTACGTGCTGTGCGAGAGAGTGATCTCGAGTTGTTCTTCTTGCACCAGCGCGACCCCGAGGCGGTCGCAATGGGCCTCGTCCCGCCGAGGGCGCGAGGGCCTTTCCACGCGCATTGGATCGAGAACATCCTCGGCAACTCGCAGGTCCACGTACGGACGATCACCTACCGGGACGACGTCTGCGGCAACGTTCTGAGTTTTCCCCGCGACGACCTACGGCTCGTCGGCTACTGGATCGCGAAGGACTATTGGGGTCGTGGCATCGCGTCGGCGGCGCTTCAAGCGTTCATCGGCAAAGAGATCGAGCGTCCGCTCCACGCCTTTGTGGCCACCTCGAACTTGTGGTCGATCCGCGTGCTCGAAAAGTGCGGCTTCTACAACGTCGAGTTGCGAAGAGAGTTCGACGAGGCTCTCGGCCGCGACGTCGAAGAGTCCCTGATGCGTCTTGACTGACCCTCAGGGGTCATTCCGGATCACTGGCCCAGGCGAGCGCTATGCGGGCCTGGCGGGCGATCTGAGGCGCCGTGCAGGGCGCGACTCGATCGCGAGCTGGCTCTCAGTGCTGGGCCTGCCCGATTTCGGAGCCCGATTCTGAGCTCGCGCAATGCGGACAACGATCTGAGCCGTCTGCGGCCGTCGACCAGCCGCTCGGGCTGCTGCGTTTCAGGTCGTACTGGACTCGCGTCGCCCCACACGCGCAGGAGAACACGGCGACGCCGAGCGGAACCGTTGCCTGGTTGACATAGAACTCAGCCGTTGTAGAGGGATGTTCTCGCTCCCGCGGACCGCTGTCAACGTCGCGACGGCTCAGGGGTCATTCCGGAACACTGGCCCAGGCGAGGATCCAGCCCTCGGCGCTCGGCGTCGGAGCCTGTTTGGCGTTGTTGCCTCGTGCTAGCCAGCGTTCTTCTCTTGTTGCTCCGCGATCCGTTCGAGGAGCTTCTCCATCTTCGCCAGCCGCGCCTCGGTCGCCGTCGAGTTCGCCTCGATGACATCGATCTGGTGGTTCAACGTCTTGATCTTCGGCAGCTTCACTGCGCTTCTCCTTCCGTATTCATCGCGTCTAGGTTCGCGCTCGTGCGCTCGGTGCGCATCCGGGAAAACTCGGACTGCGGCCAGCTACTTCAGGGGTGCAATCACGAACACTGGCTCAGCCGACTGACTCAGATCAAGCGGAGGTCGATAAGCCCCGCGTCCGTCGGCGTGAACCCACAGGCGTCGAAGTAGAACGCCCGAAGGTGCGGCTCGAAGTCAACGTGCAGCCATGCACATCCAGCCGCCCTAGCCTGCTCGGCAGCAAGGCGAACGAGACGCGTCCCGATCCCGCGACGCTGGAAGGAGCCGCGCGTCTTCGGGTCGATGAGGAAGGCATGGTCAGACCCATCCCAGGCGACGTTGACAAAGCCAATGACGGTTCCTTCTCGCGTTCGCGCTGTCGCCCAGCCGAGACTGTGCGAACGGATCTTGTCCGACCATCCACGCTCTGGCTTGCCGCCGTGGGACACGACAAGGTCGAACATCTCCTCGTCGGTCAGCGGGTCGCCCCAGACAAGGACGACATCGTCTTCGGAGCCGTTGCTCACGCCAGCACGCTAACGCGTGCCCTCAGGGGGTCATTCCGGAACACTGGCCCAGGCGACGTTCGTTTCGACGTGGCAGCTGCGGCAAGGGGCGGCGGAGGCGCTGGCGCAGATGGAAAGCGCGGGCGGGTGAACGTCGCCGGTGACAAGAGCCGTTATGGGCAAGCTCGAGGGCGTTCGGCTCGCCGCTCCCGCCGCTGATTGGAAGACCGCGGGGTGCGCGGCCGTCTAGTGAGTCACCCAGGGAACGGGCAAGCTCGAAGGAAGGGAGGACGATGTCCTACCAGCTCGCTATCGACTTCCTGGCGGCCAATCCCTTCGTTGTCGTTGCGCTCACGTCTATGTGCCTGGTCGCGTATGTCATCGCGAAGCCGACCGCGGCCTTTGGGGGAGTACTTGTGACCGCCGCACTTGTGGGTGCCGCAAGCGCGGCAGCTGCACCGGCCAACACAGGCACGATCCCGCTCCAGCTGATCGAGGTCAAGTCCCCGGTCGCCCGCGGCGACGACGGGAGCCTCGTCGCAATCGTCTTCCCCGATCGGCCACGCTGCACGATCATCGTCGACTACAAGCACGACCCAGCCGACGCGCAGGGACTCAATCCCAAGCGTCCCGCGCCGGGCGGACGGCTCGCCTGGAAGTGGAAGGTCGGAGCCGACGCCACGGTTGGTCGGTGGCCTATCCGGGTCAACTGCGGCACACTAGGCTCGCTCCGGACGCATTTCACGATCGTCCGCTAACGCCTGCGAGACGTTCAGCGCACCCCTTCAGGGGTCATTCCCGAACACCGGCCCAGGCGAGGATCCTAGGGGCGGCTCAGGGGTCATTCCGGAACACTGGCCCAGGCGAGCGTCTCCCAGCAGGAGGTGCTAGATGGCAGGATCTCCTGAGGAACGATGTCCAACAGCGGCAGCGGGGGAGCAGTGTGCTAGCCGTGCGACTGCACCATGATGGCTTGAAAGTTGAGGAGATCGATACACCGTCGCCGCAGCCGGGCGAGGTACTCGTGCGCGTCCACGCGGCCGCGATTACGCGTGGCGAACTGGAGTGGCCGGTCGATCGACTGCCGGCGATTCCGTCTTACGAGCTTTCGGGCGTCGTCGTCGACAGCAGTGACGAGGTATACGCGCTCACCCCTTTCGATCGCGACGGCGTGGCTGCCGAGTACGCCGTCGTCCCAGCCGATGTGGTTGCACCGAAGCCCTTGCGGCTGAGCCACGTCGAGGCGGCAGCTCTGCCGATGGGCGGACTGACCGCCTGGCAAGCACTGTTTGTGCACGGGCGGCTCGCCCGAGGCGAGCGGGTGCTGGTCACGGGCGCCTCGGGCGGGGTCGGGCACATCGCCGTCCAGCTTGCGCGACACGCCGGCGCAACGGTCGTGGAGAGCGGCCCGGTGGATCTGGTCTTCGACACCCGTGGCGGCGAGGTCCCCACCGGCGAGCGCGTCGTCACAATCGCGGAGGAGACGCCGGGCGCGATCTACTTCATCGTCGAACCCGACCACGAGCAGGTGGCGGAGTTGACAGCGCTCGTGGAGTCAGGCGAGCTTCGCGCGGAGGTCGACTCGGTGTATCCGCTCACGGAGGCACGGGCGGCGTTC
>DASYPH010000415.1:0-6781 GCA_036006925.1 Gaiellaceae bacterium | reverse complement strand
CGCGCGACCGAGTGGTACCTGCAGGACACCGGCGACCTCGGGCTCGGCATGCCCGACCAGCTGCCGAAGGCGACCGAGTCGGTGCCGCAGATCGTCCACTTCATCGAGACCCTGGTCGCGAGCGGTCATGCCTACCCGGTCGACGGCGACGTCTACTTCCGGGTCGCCTCCTACCCCGAATATGGACGGCTCTCGGGTCAGCGTCCCGACCAGGTCGAGGAGCAGGAGCCGAACCCGCTCAAGGAGGACGGTCGCGACTTCGCCCTCTGGAAGGCGAACAAGCCGGAGACCGAGGACACCTGGTGGGAGTCGCCGTGGGGCCGCGGCCGGCCCGGCTGGCACATCGAGTGCTCCGCGATGGCGGCGGAGGCCTACGGGCCGGCGTTCGAGATCCACGGCGGCGGGCTCGACCTCGTGTTCCCGCATCACGAGAACGAGGTCGCCCAATCCCGGTCGGTGGGCCATCCGTTCGCGGCGATCTGGGCCCACAACGGGATGCTCCGGTTCACCGGCGAGAAGATGTCGAAGTCGTCCGGCAGCGTGACGACGATCCGCGAGGCGATCGACACATGGGGGCGAGAGGCGGTCCTGCTCTTCTTCCTCACGGCGTCCTGGCGCAAGCCGATCGACTTCTCGGAAGGAACGATGGAGCAGGCGGTCGCCCGCCGCGAGACATTGCGGAACGCGTTCACCCGATCGGCTGCGGCGCTCGACGAGCAGGGCTGGGAGCCGTTCGCAGCGGCGCTCGACGACGACTTCGACACGCCGAGAGCGCTGGCGGTCCTGCACGAATGGGCCTCGGCCGGACAGCTCGAGCTGCTTCGGCGCGGCCTTGGGGTGTTCGGACTCGCCGCGCTCGCCGCTCGTGGCGAGGTGCCGGCCGAGGTAGCAGCCCTGGCCGACAGGCGCGCCGAGGCGCGCGCAGGCCGGGACTTCGAGACCTCCGACCGGCTCCGTGAGGAGCTCGCTGCGCTCGGCTGGGAGATGCGCGACCGAGACGGCGGCTTCGATCTCGTGCCCACGTGACCCCGGAGCTCGTCTATGGCCGCAGGGCGGTGCGGGAGGCCCTGCGGGGACGTCGCGAGGTGTTCGAGGTGTGGGCCACCGAACGCGCGCTGAAGGCCGAAGATTGGCTCGAGGAAGCCCGCCCGAAGCTGAAGGCCGACCGGGAGCTCTCCGAGCGAGCGGAGACGCGCGACCACCAGGGCGTGCTCGCGCTCGTCGAGCCCTATCGCTACGCGGACGCCTACGAGCTGGCCGCGGCCGAGAAGCCGCTGCTCGTCGCCCTCGACCGGGTCACGGATCCCCGAAACCTCGGCGCCGTCGCTCGGAGCGCCGACGGGGCCGGTGCGACCGGCGTGGTCGTCCCCGCGCACGGGTCGGCGATCGTGACCTCTGCTGTCGCACGCGCCTCGGCGGGCGCGGTCGAGCACCTGCCGATCGCGGTCGTCACGAACCTCGCGCGCTACCTGGAAGAGGTGAAGGGTGCCGATCTGTGGGTGTACGGGGCTGCGGGCGACGCGGGCGCGCCGTCGATGTGGGAGACCGATCTCTCCGGGGGTGTGGCTCTGGTGCTCGGCGCGGAAGGGAGCGGCTTGCGGCCGCTCGTGCGGCGCACCTGCGACGCGCTCGTCTCGATCCCGCTCGTCGGTGAGGTCGAGTCGCTGAACGTGAGCGTGGCCGCCGCGGTGCTGTTGTACGAGGCGAAGCGCCAACGTGGCTGACGCGACGCTCTATTTGTTCGACGGCTACAACCTGCTGCACGCCGGACCGTATGCCGATCGCAGCGAGCTGGTCGATGCACTCGCGAGCTTCGTCGCGATGCGCGGAGCCCGGGGCGTTGTCGTCTTCGACGGCGTCGGCGACGACGGTGAGCGTGGGCCGCTGGCGGTGCGCTTCGCGCAGCACGCCGACACGCTGCTCGAGCGCCTCGCGGCCGAGCGGCGGGGACGGGAGCGGGTTCTGCTCGTGACGAGCGACGCGACGGTTGCGGCCGCTGCGGGTGGGGCGGTGGCGAAACGGAGCTCCCAGACGTTCTTCCGGGAGCTCTCACCCCCGCAACGCCGGGAAGAGCCGCCGGCAGGGCTCGCAGGGAAGCTCGACGAGAAGACGCGGAGCAGGCTGGAGCGGTTGCGAAGAGGCGAGTAAGCGGGTCCATCGCAAATGGGGGTTGTGTTCCTTGCGAACGCTTGCTACATTCACCTCGACCTCAGGGTGAGACTTCGGTGGCTTTGCAGGACGAAGTCTCATCAAAACAGCCGCAATCACGGGGGTAGCCACCGTGTCCGTCCGCACCGCGACCGTCCCGAAGTCTCCGCAAAAGGTTCAACGAGAGCTTGAGGATCTGCAGCTCGTCCTGAAGGCGCGCAATGGCTCGAGTGTCGCCATGGACCAGCTGATCCGGCGGTACACCTCGTTCGTGCGGCTGAAGGCGAGCTCGTATTTCCTCGCCGGCGGCGACTCCGACGACCTGATCCAGGAGGGTCTCGTCGGTCTCTACAAGGCTGTCCGCGATTTCCGGCCGGACAAGGAGACGTCGTTCCGTTCGTTCGCCGAGCTCTGCGTGACGCGCCAGATCATCACCGCGATCAAGACGGCTACCCGCTTCAAGCATGCGCCGCTCA
Organism: Gaiellaceae bacterium; assembly: GCA_036006925.1. Lineage (GTDB taxonomy): Bacteria > Actinomycetota > Thermoleophilia > Gaiellales > Gaiellaceae > PALSA-600. The sequence goes on along the minus strand of DASYPH010000415.1, from coordinate 4,157 downwards.
ACTCGTACGTCTCGTTCAGCCACACACCGGCGGGGCAGGAAGGCGACGACTGCAGTCTCGGCGATGCGCTACCGGGCCCGGCGGTCAACGATCCCTCGGTGCGTGTGATCTCGACGCAGGAGCTCGAGTCGCTCGTCGGCTGCCTGTCGACCACGCTCTCACCGCTCGAAGCGGACGCGCTTCGCCTCTACCTCGAAGGTGCGTCGTACGAGCAGATGGCGGACGACCTGGCGTGCGACACGAAGACGATCGACAACGCACTGCAGCGGGTGAAGCGAAAGATCATCACGCACCAGCAGACGCGCCAAGTCCTACAGTAGAGCGAGCATGATCCGGGACGGGCGCGAGACCTGGTACCGCGTCGTCGGCGACCTGGACGCCGGGCCGACGCCCGTCGTGATCTGCCACGGCGGGCCGGGAGCAGCACACGACTATCTCGAGCCCGTCGCCGAGCTCGCCGGCTACGGGCGCGCGTGCGTGCTGTACGACCAGCTCGGCTGCGGGCGGAGCACGCATCTCCCGGACGCGCCTGCGGCGTTCTGGACGGTGCAGCTCTTCAAGGACGAGCTCGTCGACCTGACGCGCGAGCTCGGAATCGCGGATCGTTATGCGGTTGTCGGCCAGTCGTGGGGCGGCATGCTCGCCATGGAGCATGCACTCGACCGGCCGCCCGGCCTGCGTGGGATGGTCGTCGCCGACTCGCCCGCCAGCATCCCGCTGTGGGTTGCCGAGGCGAACAGGCTTCGCGCCGATCTGCCGTCGGAGGTCGCCGCGACGCTGGCGTCGCACGAAGCAGCCGGCACGACCGATTCGCAGGAGTACGAGGCCGCCGTCCGTGTCTACTACGACCGCCACCTCTGCCGAATCCCCTGGCCCGACTGCCTCGAGCGGACATTCGCGCAACTGGCCGCCGATCCGACCGTCTACCACACGATGAACGGCCCGAGCGAGTTCCACTGCATCGGCACGCTGAAGACGTGGGACATCACCGACCGTCTACACGAGATCTCGACGCCGACGCTTCTGCTCTCGGGCCGCTACGACGAGGCGACCCCTCACATCGTCGAGCAGATCCACTCCCGCATTCCGGGCGCGCAGTGGCAGCTGTTCGAGGAGTCGAGCCACAGTCCTCACCTCGAGGAGCCGGAGGCGTTCCTCGAGGCCGTTGAGACGTTCCTGAAGACGATCGACCAGCCCGCCTAGAATGAGCCCTGCGCCGGAGTAGCTCAGCTGGTAGAGCAACGGTTTTGTAAACCGTGGGTCAGGGGTTCGAGTCCCCTCTCCGGCTCTTCGCTCAGGGTGTGTCGAGCGCCTGCTCGAGGTCGGCCCAGAGCTCGTCGACCGGCTCGAGCCCGACCGAGAGCCGCAGGAGCCCTACCGGGATCCGGTCGCCCTCCCAGCGGTGGCGACTCTCCATCGACGAGCTGACGCCGCCGAGGCTCGTCGCGTTGCGGATCAGCGCTGTCGACGTCTCGACGGCGCGCGCGTCGGCGACGTCGAAGGAGATCAGCCCGCTGAAGCCGGGATAGCGGACGTTCTCGACCGCCGGATGCGCGCGCAGGCGGGCGGCGATCTCCGTGGCCGACTCGGTGTGGCGCTGCATGCGTGCCTCGAGCGTCTCGAGCCCTCGCAGCAGTGCCGCGGCCGCGTCCGGAGCGGCGGTGATGCCTGCGTTCACGCGCAGCTCCCGGAGGCGCTCGGTGTGCGGTGCGCGTGAGACGGTCGCGCCGAGGAGCGCGTCGTGGTGGCCGGTCAGGAACTTCGTCGCCGAGTGCACGACGATGTCGGCGCCCTGGTCGAGCGCCTTCAGGTAGATCGGAGTCGAGATGGTTGCGTCGCACACGACGAGCGCGGGGTGCTCGCGCAACGCATCCCAGTTGGGCAGCGTCAGCGTCGGGTTCGCCGGCGACTCGACCCAGACGATATCCGCCTCCGGCGGCGCGCTGGACTGGTCGAACTCGACGAGCCGAATGCCGAAGGGTGCGAGCAGGCCGATCAGCTTGCCGGTCCCGAAGTAGGCACCTTCGGCTACGGCGACGGTCGTTCCGGCGCCTGCGAACGCGAGGAGGACGGTGGTCGCCGCGCCCATCCCGGAGGCGTAGAGGAGCGCATCGCCGCCCTCGAGTCGCCCCAGTTCCTGCTCGGCAGCGACACCGGTCGGGTGGTCGTAGCGCGAGTAGTAGAACTGCCGCGGCTCGCCAGCCGGGTCGTACGGCCAGACCGTCGAACGCTCGACCGGTTGCATGTCCTCAATCTACGTTCAACCGGTCCGCCCGCGACGTGGCTGCCCGCGACACGCTCGGTGGCAGCCACCGTTGAGGAAGGCTTACGAAAGTGTGCCAAGAGTGTGGATCTTCGAGCGGTGTCGTTCTGATCTAGGCTCCGCGCGAGATGGAGGCCGACGATCAGCGCACGCACTCCACCACGCAGGAACGGCTCGCCTGGCTCGACGAGCTACGCGACCAGGCGCGCCACGCGGGCTCCGAGGCGTCCGTCGCGAAGCACCGTGAGGCCGGGAAGCTGCTCGCCCGCGAGCGGGCCGAGCGGCTGTGCGATCCCGGCTCGTTCGTCGAGCTCGACCGCTACGTGCGCCACCGCGAGCCCAACTTCGGCATGCTCGACCGCCGCCCGTACGGCGACGCCGTCGTCACCGGCCACGGGACGATCTTCGGCCGGCGCATCTTCCTCTTCAGCCAGGACTTCACCGTCTTCGGCGGCTCGCTGAGCGAGGTCTTCGCCGAGAAGATCTGCAAGGTGATGGATCTGGCGGCCAAGTACGGCTGCCCCATCGTCGGCATCAACGACTCCGGCGGCGCCCGGATCCAGGAAGGAGTCGTCTCGCTCGCCGGCTACGCCGAGATCTTCTGGCGGAACGTGCAGGCGTCGGGTGTGATCCCGCAGATCTCGCTCGTCATGGGCCCGTGCGCGGGCGGAGCCGTCTACTCGCCGGCGATGACCGATTTCATCCTGATGGTCGAGGGCTCGTCGTACATGTTCATCACCGGGCCCGATGTCGTGAAGACGGTCACCGGCGAAGAGGTCACCTTCGAGGAGCTCGGTGGCGCGACGACGCACGCGACGAAGTCCGGCGTTGCGCACCTGACCGCCCCGAGCGAGGAGGCCGCGCTCGACGACGCCCGCTACCTGCTCAGCTTTCTGCCGCAGAACAACACCGAGCCGACGCCGTACGACGAGCCGAGCGACCCGGTCGACCGTGAAGCGCCCGAGCTCGACACGTTGATCCCGGACGAGGCGACGAGGCCGTACGACATCAAGAAGGTGATCGAGGCGGTCGTCGACAACGGTGAGTACCTCGAGATCCAACCGCGGTACGCCGAAAATGTCGTGACGGCGTTCGCACGACTCGGCGGTTACAGCGTCGGCATCGTCGGCAACCAGCCGAAGGCGCTGGCCGGCGTGCTCGACATCGACTCGTCGGAGAAGGCCGCACGCTTCGTGCGCACCTGCGACGCGTTCAACATCCCGCTCGTCACGTTCGTCGACGTGCCCGGCTTCCTACCGGGCACCGCGCAGGAGTGGGGCGGGATCATCCGCCACGGAGCGAAGCTGCTCTACGCGTACTGCGAGGCCACCGTTCCCAAGCTGACCGTGATCACGCGCAAGGCGTACGGCGGCGCATACGACGTGATGAGCTCGAAGCACGTCCGCGCCGACTTCAACTTCGCGTGGCCCACAGCGGAGGTGGCGGTGATGGGCCCGGAAGGCGCAGTCAACATCATCTTCCGCAAGGAACTGCAGGACGCGGACGACGCGGATGCACGTCGCGGCGAGCTGATCGATGACTACCGCGAGCGGTTTGCGAACCCGTACTCCGCCGCCGAGCGCGGCTACGTCGACGACGTGATCGAGCCGCGCCGCACGCGCCCCGTGCTGATCGACGCACTGCGGACGGCGATCGGCAAGCGCGAGCCGAGGCCGGCGCGCAAGCACGGCAACATCCCGCTCTAGATCGCGGCCGTCGCCTCTGCGAAGACGTCGGTGTGCCGGTCGACATCGTCGTCGGTCGTCGCCGGCGACATGAGCGCCAGGCGCTCCAGCGCGTGCGACACGCGCGCTGGTCAACCACACGTTCTAGCCGGATAGGCCGGCCTCGGCGAGCGGCCGCCGGGCCCATGCGAACTCGTGCTTGTACCACC
>DASYPH010000414.1:0-22748 GCA_036006925.1 Gaiellaceae bacterium | reverse complement strand
AGCGAATCGTTGCCCGCTCGCGCTGCGACAAGCAGCACGTTGCCCGCAGGCAGCTGCCCCGATGCGTAGAGGAGCTGCAGGTGCGAGGGTGTGCGAGTCAGCTCTCGTAGATCGGGTTGTCGATGATTCCGCGCTGATAGGCGAGCCGCACGGCCTCGGTGCGATTCGTCGCATCCAGCTTGCGATAGATGTTCGTCAGGTGGAACTTCACCGTCTGTTCGGCGACGAAGAGCTCCTTTCCAATCGCTTGGTTCGAGAGGCCGCGTGCGAGTGCATTCAGGATCGAAATCTCGCGACTCGTCAGGCCTAGTTCGTTCGCCGCGGACTGTTGGCCTTGTTGCGGCACCCCGACGGCGTGGAACACGCTGCCTTCCATTGCCTGTCGCAGCGTCGACGCCAGGTCGACCGGGTTGACGCTCTTGATCACGTACGCGCTGGCCCCACGGGCGAGAGCCGTTTGAATCACGGCCTGGTCGCTCGAGGCGCTCAGGATGACGACCTTGATGCTCGGGTGATCGCGTTTGATCTGTTCGAGCACCGTCAGCCCGTCCACGCCGGGCATTCGCAAGTCGAGCAGCACGAGCTCGGGATTCGTGCGTCGAATCAGCGGCATGATCTGGCTTCCCGCGCTTGCTTCGGCCACGACGTCGAAGTCCCCTTCGGCCTCCAGCGAGCGCTTGATGCCCTCCGCAATGAGTCGGTGGTCGTCTGCGATCAGGACGCGCATCGAATGTTCAAGGTATAGCGACTACCGGCCGACCAGGTCCCGGAAGGCGCGCTGCGCGAGCTCCTCGCCGATGGCGAGCGACGCGGTCGCGCCCGGCGAGGGAGCGTTGAGCACGAGCATCAACCGCGACGTGCCTTCGATCAAGAAGTCGTCGACGAGCCTTCCCTGGGGCGTCATCGCCTGTGCCCGGATCCCCGATGGGCCGAAGATCGCATCGTCGCCGCGCACGGCTGGGACGTAACGCTGCATGTCGGAGACGAACGCTCCCTTCGAGAAGTCGCGCCACGCCTCCGCGGCCGCGATGCGGCCGTGCTTGAGGGCGAAGCGCCAGAGCCCCGTGTAGGTGAGGGACGACGCGGCGTCGCGCGGCCTGAAGGCGAGCCGCCGATAGCCCTCGCGCGCCAGCGCGAGGACCGCATTCGGACCGGCCACGACGCTGGCGTCGTGCTTGCGGGTGAAGTGCACGCCGAGAAACGGGAAGGCGGGATCCGGGACCGGGTAGATCAACCCCCGGACGAGCTCCGCCGCGCTCGGCCGGAGGGTGTAGTAGTCGCCGCGGAACGGAACGATCCGGGCCGATGGCTTGAGCCCGGCGAGGCTGGCGAGCCGATCCGACTGCAGGCCGGCACAGCCGATCAGATGCTTCGCTTCGATCGTGCCGTCGTCCGTTCCTGCGACCACGCCGGTCGCATTGGTCGAGACGCTGGTGACGGCGGTGCCGAGCTGCAGGCTTCCGCCGAGCGAGCGCACGTCGTCGGCGAGCGCGCGCGCGACGGCACCGTAGTCGATCACCGCCGTCTCGGGCGCATGTAGTGCGCGGATCCCGATCGCGTTTGGTTCGATCTCTACGATCTCGCTTCCACCGACCTCCCGGATTCCGCGAACGCCATTGGCGGTAGCACGGCGACCGAGCTCGGCCAGCCGCCCGAGCTCCGATTCGTCGACGGCGATGATCAGCTTGCCGCGCCGCGCGAGCGAGATCCCCTTCTCGTCGGCGTAGCGTTCGAGCGCGTCCTTCCCCTTGATGCAGAGCGCCGCCTTCAGTGACCCGGGCATGTAGTAGACGCCTCCGTGCAGGACGCCGGAGTTGTGGCCGGTCTGGTGAAACCCGACGCCGTGCTCCTTGTCCACGACGAGAACGCGCAGGTTCGGACGCTCCAGTAGGAGTGCGCGGGCGGTCGCCAGCCCGATGATTCCGGCGCCGACGATCAGGACGTCGTGCTTGCTGTTCATGGTCGAACCATCTCATTCACGATGATCTCCCTGCTCGATCCGGGGCAGGATGTGCGTCGACGCGCCAGAAGCACCACGGGTGCGTCGGCGACGCATCCCGAGAACGACGGCTACAGGATCGTCGTCGGCGCACAGCCCTACGCGGCTGGGCGCCACCGGCGGACCGCGGCGGTGACCGTCGTCGGCCCGCCGGGTGAGCTCTCGATCTGAAGCGTGCTCCCAAGCAGTTGCAGGCGGTCGTACATGCCCTCGAGACCGAGGCCGTTCGTCGCTCCGCGGCGCAGGATCTCGGGCGTGAACCCGATCCCGTCGTCGATCACCTGCAGGTAGACGACATCGCGCTCCTCGTAAAGACGGACGGTGACGTTGCCGGCGCGGGCGTGCTTGTAGACGTTTGTCAACGCCTCGCGAAGTACCCGCTGGAGGGCGATTCGCTGAGAGTCGGTCTCCGTCTCGATCGGCTCCTCCACCTCGAGCGTGACCACAGCGTCATCGAGCTGCTCGAACCGGGCAACCTCTTCGGCCACGAGCTGCGCAAGCGTCGTCTCCCAGACCCGGTCGGTCTGGTCGCCGGCCAGCTCGCGCAGGGCAGTTTCGATCGTCGTGAGCTGGTCGCGGATACCGTCGACCTGCAGGCTGAGCTCCCGTGAGACGCCCGGTAGCTGACCGACGTCGCGACGCAGCCGCTCGAGCGCGAAGCCGACCGCGACGAGGTCTTGCATCGGGCCGTCGTGCAGGTCCAGCGACAACCGGCGCAGGCCTCGCTGCGCGGGTGTGGAGACCGGTTGCAGCCGGCCGAGGGGCCTCGTCGTGTGTGGCTCCGCCATCCGCAGTCAGAACCTCGGCGGTCTGGGGCCGCTCGGCTACCCCCGGACGGGGGATCACCAGGAAAGGTGATTGCGGCCGTTCGCGGCCGTCGTGATGATCAGACGCGGGAAGGGGGTCTGGGCGCGGCACGAGAGGCAGACGCGCCACTGCGGCCACATGGACGAAGCGCAACGAGTAGGGAACGAGAACGGCGTCGAACTCCGCGCGTACGAGCGGATCGCCGACGTCTTCGCACGGCTCGTCGGTGAGCAGACGCCCGACGGGCTGCTCGGCGCATTCGCCGATGCGATCGAAGAGCTCGTGCCCTGCGCGGGCCTCGTCGTGTTCGAGCGGAACGAGGCTGACGACGAGTTCACAGCCGTCCTCGAGCGTCGTGAGACGAACAACGAGGCGCTGCGAGTGCCCTTCGTCGCACACGGTCGTGTGATCGGCGCGCTCGACGTTCATCGGCACGGCGGCGCATTCTCCGACGACGAGCTGGAATTCGTCGCCCGCTTCGTGGACGCTGCCGCACTCGTCTTCGAGAATGCGCGTACGCGAGCCCGTCTCGCGCAGCTCGCCCAGACCGACGATCTGACGGGGGCGCTCAACCGCAGAGGGTTCTTCGAGGCAGCAGAACGGGAGCTCGCCCGGGCCGGGCGCGACGACACCGAGACCGCCCTCCTGGTGGTCGACGTCGACGACCTGAAGGGCGTCAACGACCGTCACGGCCACTCGCTCGGCGACGCGTTGCTGGCGCAGGTGGCGCAGACGCTCGCCGGCAGGACGCGGCGAGGCGACATCGTCGGGCGGCTCGGAGGCGACGAATTCGCGGTCGTCCTGCCGGGCGCGGGGCTCGAGGCCGCCGAGAATCTCGCCCACGAGCTCGAGAACATCCTTCGTCACGCGGTCGTCGAGACGCTTGCAGGGCCGGTGGTCGCGACCGCAAGTGTCGGCGTCGCAGCGACGCAGGGCCGGCGGAGCGGGGTCGTGCGGCTACTCGCCCGCGCGGACGTCGATATGTACCGCCGCAAGAAGAAGCGCAAGTCACGTATCTAGGGGAGCCGGGCCCCAATCCGCCCGGGGCACGAGACGTCCCTGCGGCAAGGTGCCTTACCCCTTGTGGGCCTGCACCCGACTCCCCGTGAGAATGTTCACGGCCTGGGCCGTCTGCCGACCTGGCGAACGGTCGAGCCGCCGCCACCCCTCCGGCTAGCTCAGCCGGCGTCCGAGAACCCCGCCAGTGCGGCGTCGACCAGGTCGGGCAGTGTGTCGAGGTTGTAGCCGCCCTCGAGCACCGCGGCGACCCGGGGTGCGAGCGAGCCGCAGCGCCGGGCGAGCTCGGTGAAGGCAGTCGCGCTCAGCTCCAGCTCGGCCAGTGGATCGGCGCTGTGGGCGTCGAAACCGGCCGAGACGAGGATCAGGTCGGGCTCGAACCGTCCGAGCGCCCGTTCGACGGCCTGGAACGAGCCGAGGTAGTCGGCGTCGCCCGTGCCGGCCGGGAGGGGCACGTTGAGCAGCGTCTCGCCCTGGTCGTGGGGCCCGCCGGTGCCTGGGTAGAACGGCCACTGGTGCAGCGAAGCGAACAGAATCGTCGGGTCGTCGCGGACGATGTCCTCCGTGCCGTTGCCGTGGTGCACGTCCCAGTCGACGATCGCGACGCGTTCGAGCCCGAGCTCCGCCTGCGCGAACCGTGCGGCGATCGCGACCGAGTCGAAGAAGCAGAAGCCCATCGCCTGACCGCGTTCGGCGTGGTGGCCGGGCGGACGGGCCAGTGCGAAACCGCCCCGCCGAACCGCCTCGATCGCAGCGCCCGCCGCGAGCAGTGCCGCCTCGAACGTGGTCTCGGTGCAGATCGTGTCTGCGTCGATCAGGCCGCGTGTCGTCCGCACTCGCTCGACCAGCTCCGGGGTGTGGCACCGGAGCACGTCGCGCTCGTCTGCCGGCTCACACTCGACGAAGGCGAAGCGCTCGTGTAGCGCGACGATCCGCCCTTGCGACTCGGGATGCTGTCCGGTCGGGTGCAGGCTCGCGAACGATGGGTGGCTGATGAGGTCGATCCCTGTCTCCTACAGGCGCTCGGCCAGTCGCTTCGCGAGAGCGTTCAACCCGAGCCCCGACGCCGTCGCGGACGCCCGCGCCCAGTCGGGAGGGGTCGGGACGAGCGGAGGCAGCGGCGCAGCGGCGTCCATGGTTGCGATCCGCCGGTACAGACGAAGCTCGTCGGCGATCGTCGAGAACCGGCCGTCGGCAAGTGCCTGCTCGAGCGAACCGTGCTGCTTGAGCACCTCTGCGGCCTTCTTCGGCCCGACGCCGGGGGCGCCGGGGATCTTGTCCGACGGGTCGCCGCGCAGCGCGATGAAGTCGGGCACCTGGCCCGGCTCGACGCCGTAGCGCTCGCGGACCTCGCCTGGGCCGATCCGGGTCAGCTCCGAGACGCCCTTGACCGGTTGGAGGATCGAGACGCGGTCGCTGACCAGCTGGAAGGCGTCCCGGTCCGACGTGACGACCGTGACGGTGCCGGGCCACTCAGCAGCAGCCGCGGCGAGGAAGTCGTCGGCCTCGAAGCCGGGGCCTTTGCCGACGGCGAACCCGAACGACTCGGTCAGGACGGGCAACACGTTCAGCTGCTCGAGGATGGCGTCCTCGAACACGCGCCCCGACTGGTAGGCGGGGAGGGCGTCGTGCCGGTAGGTCGGAGTCTCGAGCGAGTCCCAGCCGACCAGCACCGAGTCGGGCTGCTCGGCATCCCAGAGCCGGATCAGGAAACCTGCGAAGCCGACGAGGGCATTCGCAGGGCGGCCGTTGCCGCGGATCGACTTCGGCATCGCGTGGTACGCCCGATGGGCGAGGGAGTCGCCGTCGACCGCCAGGAGGGTCTGGCTCACCCGCTCTCCTCCAGTTCTGCGATCGCGGCCATCACGCGTTCCGTCGCGATGCGGGCTGCCTCGGCCGCCGGGTACTCGCCGAGGTCGCCGACCTCGACGGGCTGGCCGTAGTGCACGTGCCACGCCTGCAGCGCCCGGAGCCGGTCCGTGCCGCTGACCCCGGCGGGCACGAGCGGAACGCCGGCGTCGAGGGCGATGCGCGCGGCGCCGGTGTGCGCCTGCGCCTCCCGCGTCTTGTGGAGGCCTTTCTTGCGGCGGGTCCCCTCCGGGAACATCGCGATCACGTGCCCCTGACGCGCGAGAGCCACAGCCGTCTCGATCGCCTCCAGGTCGGCCTGGCCGCGGCGGACCTTGAAGCCACCGCAGGCCTTGATCAGCGCCCCGAGCGGGAACCAGAAGAGTTCGGACTTCGCCATGAAGCGCAGGAACCGGTGCGGCCAGACCGCCATTCCGAGGGCCCACGGGTCGAGGTTCGAGAGGTGGCCGGAGGCGAGCACGTAGCCGCCGGAAGCAGGCAGGTGCTCGGTTCCACGCGCGCGATAGCGGAAGACGAGGTGCAGGATCGGCCAGGAAACGGCGGCGATCAGGGAGTAGGGCAGTGATGGCCGGGGAGGAGGTGTCACCCGCGGCGAGTATCGCCGATCCGGGCCAGGGCGCTAAGGTGGCGCGCGAAATGGCCGCAACCAAGGGAAAGAGGCTGGTGATCGTCGAGTCGCCGGCGAAGGCGAAGACGATCGCGGGGTACCTGGGGCCCGACTTCGTCGTCGAGTCGTCGATCGGCCACATCCGCGACCTGCCGCAGAACGCGTCCGAAGTACCCGCCAAGTACAAGGACGAGAAGTGGGCTCGCCTCGGCGTCAACGTCGACAGCGAGTTCGAGCCGATCTACGTCGTCGACCCGCGGAAGCGGAAGGTCGTCTCCGACTTGAAGGCGAAGCTCAAGGACGCCGACGAGTTGCTGCTCGCGACGGACGAAGACCGCGAGGGCGAGGCGATCGCCTGGCACCTCGTGCAGGAGCTGAAGCCGAAGGTCCCGGTGCGCCGGATGGTCTTCCACGAGATCACCCGCCCGGCGATCGAGCGCGCGCTCGCCGAGACCCGCACCATCGACCAGAGCCTCGTCGACGCCCAGGAAGCGCGCCGCGTGCTCGACCGGCTGTACGGCTACGAGGTCTCGCCGGTGCTTTGGCGGAAGGTGATGCAGGGGCTGTCGGCCGGACGTGTCCAGTCGGTCGCGACCCGGCTCGTCGTCGAGCGAGAGCGCGAGCGGTGGGAGTTCATCGCCGCGGGCTACTGGGACATCGTCGCGACGCTCGACCCAGGCGCCTTCACCGCGCGGCTCTCGTCCGTCGACGGAGCGCGCGTGGCGCAGGGCCGCGATTTCGGACGAGACGGCGAGCTGAAGAGCAACGACGTGGTGCAGCTCGTCGAGGACGACGCCCGACGCCTGGCGGCATCGCTTGCCGGCGCCGAGTTCCGGGTGGCATCGGTCGACGAGAAGCCGTACACGCGTCGCCCCGCGCCGCCGTTCATGACCTCGACGTTGCAACAGGAGGCGAGCCGCAAGCTGCGGCTCTCGTCGCAACAGACGATGCGCGTCGCGCAGCGCCTGTACGAGAACGGCTACATCACCTACATGCGCACCGACTCGACGACGTTGTCGGAGTCGGCGCTGAGCGCGGCCCGCGACCAGGCCCGCGATCTGTACGGAGCCGATGCGGTGCCGGCGCAGCCGCGCCGGTACGAGCGGAAGGTGAAGAACGCGCAGGAGGCTCACGAGGCCGTGCGTCCCGCAGGCGACCGCTTCCGCACGCCGGACGACGTCGCCCGCGAGCTCTCGGGCGACGAGTTCCGCCTGTACGACCTGATCTGGAAGCGGACCGTCGCCTCACAGATGGCGGACGCGCGCGGGCAGACCGTCTCGGTGCGGATCGCCGCCGAAGCGGACGACGGACGCGCGGTCGAGTTCTCGACAGCCGGCACGGTGATCACGTTCCGTGGCTTCCTGCTCGCCTACGAGGAGGGGCGCGACGATGCCGGGGACGATGCCGAGGAGAAGCGGCTGCCGAGCCTTGCCGCAGGCGACACGCTGGCCGCGACGGAGCTCGAGCCCGAGGGCCACTCGACGTCGCCGCCCGCCCGGTTCACCGAGGCCAGCCTGGTGAAGGCCCTCGAGGAGCGCGGGATCGGCCGGCCTTCGACCTACGCCGCGATCATGGGCACGATCCTCGACCGCGGGTACGTGCGGAAGCAGGGCCAGGCCCTGGTGCCCGAGTTTCTCGCCTTCGCGGTCGTCAATCTGCTCGAGCGTCACTTCCCGCAGCTCGTCGACTACGAGTTCACGGCGCGGATGGAGGACGACCTCGACGAGATCGCCGGCGGCGACGAATCTCGCACCGGCTGGCTGCGCCGCTTCTACTTCGGCTCCGACGGCGACGACGGGTTGAAGGCCCTCGTCGAGCTGCAGCTCGGCGACATCGACGCGCGGGAGGTGAACACCGTCCCGATTCCGCGGAGCGACATCGTCGTGCGGGTCGGGAAGTACGGGCCGTACCTCGAGCGCGGCGGCGAGCGGCAGACGTTGCCTCCCGATGTCGCGCCTGACGAGCTGACCCCTGAACGGGCCGCCGAGATCCTCGCCCAGGGCAGCCAGGAGCGCGAACTCGGTGCCGATCCCGAGACCGGCCGGGCGATCGTGGTCCGCACGGGCCGCTACGGGCCGTATGTGACCGAGGTGCTGGAAGGCGACGAGAAGCCTCACACGGCCTCGCTCCTGCGTTCGATGAGCCCGGAGACCGTCACCCTCGACGATGCGCTGCGGCTGCTGACGCTGCCCCGAACGCTCGGCACGACGGACGGCGAGGACGTGATCGTGACGAACGGCCGCTACGGGCCGTACGTGCGGCGCGCCAAGGAGTCACGGTCGCTCGAGACCGAGGAGGAGATGTTCACGATCACGTTGGATGAGGCCTTGGCGAAGCTGGCCGAGCCGCGCACGCGCGGCCGCCGAGCCGCTGCCCCGCCGCTTCGCGAGCTGGGCGAGGATCCTGTGTCGAAGAAGCCGGTGACCGTGAAAGAGGGGCGTTTCGGCCCCTACGTGACGGACGGTGAGACCAATGCGAGCCTGCGGGCCTCCGATTCCGTCGAGTCGATCACCACCGAGCGGGCAGCAGAGCTGCTCCAGGCTCGCCGAGAGCGCGGGCCGGCGAAGAAGAAGGTCAGCGCCAAGAAACGCCCGTAACGCGCGCAAAACAGTCAGTTCGACATTCCGGCCCGAGAGTCGTCCATAATCCAACCGACCGCTTCGGAATGCCCGTGCCGCCGAACGCGTTCCCAAGGGCGGTACCCTGGCCTGCCAGCAGGTCTGATCAGACGTCCGCTGAAATGAAAGGACATCGATTTCCACTTGACTCAGAGCCAGCTTTCCGAACTGCTCGACACCGAGAGCGCCCGTAGCCTGATCGAGGCGGGTGAGGAGCGCGGCTGGATCGAACCGGCCGAGCTCGAGGCCTTCGCGGTCGAAAACGACCTTCCCGAGGCTGAGATCGCGGATGTGGTCAAGGAGCTCGAGCGGATCGGGCTCGAGGTGCGCGAGCCCGTCACCGAGGAAACGAACACGAAGCACAAGCCGGAGCCTGTGGTCTACGAGGCCTCGGCGCCTTCCGGCGCGGGCGACAGCCTGCAGCTCTTCCTCGCCGACGTCGGCAAGCACAAACTCCTGACCGCCCACGAGGAGGTCGTGCTCGCGAAGGCGATCGAGCGCGGCGACGGCCGGGCCAAGCGCCGGATGATCGAGTCGAACCTGCGGCTCGTCGTCTCGATCGCCAAGGGCTACCGCGGACTCGGGGTTCCGTTCCTCGACTTGATCCAGGAGGGGACGCTCGGGCTGAACCGAGCCGTCGAGAAGTTCGACTGGCGCCGCGGCTACAAGTTCTCGACCTATGCGACCTGGTGGATCCGCCAGAGCGTCCAGCGGGCCGTCGCGAACCACGCGCGCACGATTCGCGTCCCGGTCCACGTCGTCGAGCGCCAGCAGAAGCTGTCGCGCGCGGCGCGCCGCCTCGAGGTGGAACTCGGCCGCGAAGCGACCAAGGAAGAGTTGGCGGAGGCGACAGGCCTACCGCTGCAGCACGTCGAAGAGGCACTCTCCGCGGCGTCCGCGTCGGTCTCGCTCAACCAGACGGTCGGAGCCGACGACGAAGGCGAGCTCGGCGACCTGTTCGCCGACCGCGAGGCTGCCGATCCGTTCGACGAGGCCGAAGAGTCGCTTCGTAGGCAGAACATCCGGAAGGCGCTCGATGCGCTACCGGAGCGCGAACGCCGCATCCTCGAGCTTCGCTTCGGGTTCGAGGGCGAGCCGTGGACGCTCGAGGCGATCGGGCACGAGCTCGACCTGACACGCGAGCGGGTCCGCCAGCTCGAGGGCCAGGCGCTCTCGCGGCTTGCGGCGCTGCGTGAGCTCGCCGGACTTGCTGCGTAGGCACGAAGCGAGCGAAGCAGGGTGATCTTCACGGAGACGAAGCTCTCCGGAGCGTTCATCATCGATCTCGAGCGCAGGGAGGACTCTCGCGGGTTCTTCGCGCGCGCCTTCTGCCAGAACGAGTTCGCCGAGCACGGCTTGAAGACGACCATCGCGCAGGCGAATGTCGCCTCGAACATTCACCGCGGCACCCTCCGCGGAATGCACTTCCAGTACCCGCCGACCGCGGAGACGAAGCTCGTGCGCTGTACGCGCGGCGCGATTCTCGACATCATCGTCGACCTGCGTCCGGAGAGCGAGACGTACCTCCAGCACGTCTCGGTCGAGCTGGACGAGGACAACCAGCGCGGGCTCTACGTGCCGGAACGGTTCGCGCACGGTTACCAGGCGCTGCGGGACAACACGGACACGAGCTACCAGGTCGGCGAGTTCTACACCCCGGAGGCCGAGGGAGGCCTGTTGCACGACGACCCGCGTCTCGGCCTCGAATGGCCGTTGCCGGTGACCGTCATCTCGGAGAGGGATCAGCAGTTTTCGCTACTGGACGAGATCGAACCGGAGCTCAGGCGCCGCATGGCGGCCTGACCAACCGGTCGATACAGAGGGAGGAGATCCCTTGTGTGCTCGCTGCGGCGACCTTCTGACACGCCGCGCTGTTACGCGGTCTCGCGGGCCGCGCCCTCGAGGTGGGGTCGGTCCTCCCGGACGCTTCCCTCGGCCTGCCGGATCTCATCGTCGGTCATCGGCCACTTCTCGAGCGGGTAGTGACACGCCGCAGCGTGGCCCGGCCCGAGCTCGCGCAGGTGAGGTTCGTCCACGTCGCAGTGACCCTGATGGAACCGCGGGCAACGTGGGTGGAAGACGCAGGCCGCCGGGGGCGAGACCGGGGACGGCACGTCTCCGGTGAGGACGATCCGCTCGCGGCCCCCGGTCGAGGCACGCGGCACCGCCGACAGGAGCGCCGCCGTGTACGGGTGCTTCGGCTGCTCGTAGATCGACTCGCTCTCTCCGAGCTCGACGACTCGCCCGAGGTACATGACAGCGATGCGATCGGCGATCTGCCGGATCACCGACAGGTCGTGCGAGATGAAGACGTACGTCAGGTTGAAGTCGCGTTGCAGGGTGCGCAGCAGATTGAGCACCTGCGCTTGGATCGAGACGTCCAATGCGGAGACCGGCTCGTCGCAGATGATCAACCTCGGTGACAGCGCCAGCGCGCGCGCGACGCCGATACGTTGCCGCTGGCCTCCGGAGAACTCGTGCGGGTAACGGTTGTAGTGCTCCGGGCTGAGCCCGACCGTCTCGAGCAGTTCCTGCACGCGTGTGCGCGCTCCGCGCTGCCCGTGGATCGCGAACGGCGAGCCGACGATCTGCCCGACCGTCTTGCGCGGGTTCAGGGACGAGTACGGATCCTGGAAGATCATCTGCATCTCGCGACGGAGTGGGCGCAGCGCCCGCTGCGAGAGGGTCGAGATGTCCTGGCCGTCGAACCGGATCGTGCCGGAGGTCGGATCGAGCAGTCTGAGGATCAGGCGCGCTGTCGTCGACTTTCCGCAGCCGGACTCGCCGACGATCCCGAGCGTCTCACCCTGACGCACCGTCAGAGAAACGTCTTCTACGGCATGAACCTCTGTCTTGCCGCGAGCGAAGACCCCTTGCCTGACCTGGAACCGCTTCGTTAGATGCTCGACCTCGACGAGGTTCGCGGTGTCGTCGTGGCTGCTCACGCCCGCCCTTCCACGGCGACCGCCAGGGTCGAGCGTTTGGCGCCTTCCTCGAGCTTGCGCTCCCAGGGTAGGTGGCAGGCGTCGAGGTGGGCGTCGGGAGCCGGTGCGACGAGTGGCGGCCGCTCGATCGGGCACGGCTCGAAACGGTGCGGACAGCGCGGATGAAACGGACAACCCGTCGGCGGGCTGATCAGCGAGGGCGGCGATCCTTCGATCGGCACGAGTGCCGCGAGCCGGCGTTCGATCGTCGGCATCGAGTCGAGCAGACCCCAGGCATACGGGTGCTGGGGCCGCTCGAAGATCTCGCGGGCAGGTCCGTACTCCATCACCCGCCCGGCGTACATCACCATCACGGACTTCGCCGTCTCGGCGACCACTCCGAGATCGTGCGTGACGAGGATCACACCGATGTCGAACTCGCGCTTGACTTCTTCGATCAGCTCGAGGATCTGCGCCTGCACGGTGACGTCGAGCGCGGTCGTGGGCTCGTCGCAGATCAACACGGCCGGGTTATGGACGAGCGCCATCGCGATCATCGCCCGCTGCCGCATGCCTCCCGAGAACTGGTGGGGATAGTCGCGGGCCCGACTGGCCGCGTTCGGGATGCCGACGTGCTCGAGCAGTTCGACGGCGCGGTGGCGGGCGGCGGCCTTGCCTGCGTCGCTGTGCGCGAGAAACGCCTCGGCGATCTGGTCGCCGACGCGATACATCGGGTGGAGGCACGCGAACGGATCCTGGAAGACCATCGCGATGTCCTTGCCGCGGATCTTGCGCAGCTCGTCCGGCGGCAGTGTGAGGAGGTCGCGCCCCCCGAACAGGACCTCCCCGGTGATCTCGGTGCGGGTGCGGTTCAGCAGTCCCATGATGGCGAGGTTCGAGACGCTCTTTCCTGACCCCGACTCGCCGACGATCCCGAGCGTCTCGCCGCGTGAAAGCGTGAAGCTGACGTCGCTGACCGCCTGCACGGTCCCGTCGGTCATCGGGAATCGAACTGTGAGGCCGCGGACCTGGAGGAGCGGTTCCGAGTTCACGCGTAGCGAACTCGAGGGTCGATGAACGCATAGAGAATGTCGACGATCAGGTTCGCGAGCGCGACGGCGATCGACGCCACGAGCACGACACCGAGCACGACAGGCAGGTCCTGTTGCAGCGCGTCGTTGATCGCCAGGTAGCCGAGGCCCTGCAGGTTGAAGACCGACTCGGTGATCACCGCGCCTCCGACGAGCAATGCGATGTCGAGGCCGAACATCGTCACGATCGGGGTGAGGCTTGCCCGCAGCCCGTGCTTGAAGATCACCGTCCGCTCGGGAAGTCCTTTGGCTCTGGCGGTCCTGATGTAGTCCTCGCCGAGCGTCTCGAGCAGGTTGTTGCGCGTCATCCGGGCGTAGAACGCCGCGTAGAGCAGCGCGAGCACTCCCCAGGGCAGGATCATGTGCGAGAAGAAACCGGTGACGCTGGTGAGGGGCGAGACGTAGCCGCTCCCGCCCGTCCAGCCCAGCTGGCGCCAGAAGATGTAGAGCGCCATCAACCCGAGCCAGAACACTGGCGTTGAGATGCCGAAGAGGGCGAACCCCATCGCAAGTCGATCGACCGCCGATCGCCGTTTCACCGCCGAGAGCACACCGATCGCGACGCCGGCGATCAGCCAGAGCATTGCCGCTCCCGCGATCAGGAGCAGCGTTCGCGGTGCGCGTGCGACGATCAGCGACTTGACGGAGCTGCCGCTGGCATACGTGTAGCCGAGGCCGGGCCAGCCGTACTTGTCGCCCGTGAAGAAGTGCCAGGAGAACCTGCCGAACTGGACGTACCAGGGCCTGTCGAGGCCGAGCCGGTGGTGAATCTGCGCGATCTCCGCGTCGGTCGGGTTCTTCCCCGCGAAACGAAGGGCGGGGTCGCCGGCCGGCAGGAGGTAGAAGACGGCGAACGTGATGGCGACCACGCAGGCGACGACGACCAGTGTCCAGACGAGCCTGCGTGCGATGTAGAGCGTCATGGCTTCCTTCGATTCGCGTGGTTGAGTGAGGGGCGGGACACGGTTGTCCCGCCCCTCGTGTCTTGCCCGGTTACTGCTTGACGGACACCGAGCTGTAGGCCGGGCCGTCCGTGAACTGGTCGTAGTTCCAGTGCGTGACCCTCGAGCTGATGATGAAGACGTTGTTGGGCCACAGGTACGGCACCCAGGGAACGACTTCGGTCATCAGTTTCTTGTCGACGCGCTCCCAGCAGTTCGTACGGTCGGTAGCGAGCTTGCCGCTGCAGTTGGCGATCTCGGGATCGATGGTCGGGACGTTGTCGATGTTGCCCGTCGCACCGACCTTCTTCGCGATCTCTGGCGTCAAGCCGACGAGCGAGTAGTTGGTGTTACCGGACTTGATGATCGCGCCGGAATCGAACAACTCCGCGAAGAAGGTGTACGGATCGGCGTAGTCCTTCCCCCAACTGGGCCGCTCGGAGAACGGGATGTTCTTCGAGGGAGTCTGGATGGTCGTATACGCGCCGTTGATCGAGTGCACCTTCAGCGTGATCCCGATCTTCGCGGCGTTCGCCTCGATGATCGGAACCATCCTCGTGTCGACACCCCGGGTGTCGGCGATCATCAGCACGCCCTTACAGGCGGCCGCCGTGCACTTCCCGGTCTTGCCGGGGTCGTACTTGGACTGTTTCATCTCCGCAGCCGCCTTGGCGACATCGCCGGCGTTTCCGGGCGTCGCGTACGGGTCGTACTCGGAGAGCCCGTTGTTGTAGAGCACCGGCGGCACGATGTGCGTAGCGATTGCGCCAGGGATCGGGCCGCCCCACGCCTTCTGGAGTGCAGCCTTGTCGGTGATCCAGTTCATCGCCTTCCGGACGTGAACGTCGTCAAACGGCGGCTGCGTCATGTTCATCGTGAAGTAGTTGGTGCGGTCACCGACGTTCGGGATCATCAGTTGCTTCAGGTTCGGTGTCGTCGCATACGTGCGAATCGTCTTCGGAGCCGGGCTCGACACCTCGTCGTCGTACTGGCCCGACTGCACCTTCGCGAAGATGTCGTCGGCGTTCGAGTTCACGAGGAACTGGAACTGGTCAGGCCAGTTCTTCCTGTATGGGTCGGTCGACTGGTCGTAGTTCGGGTTGCGAACCAGGATGATGTGGTTGCCGTTTGCGCCGTCGTAGCCGCTCATCGACTTGAGCCCAGCGCAGGTCGTGTCCTTGACCTTGTCGGCACCCTGGAGCATGTACGGGCCGCTCGAGACGACGTCACGTCCGTAGTCGCCTGGCTTCCCTTCGAAGCATTTGGCGACTTCCTCCGGGATCGGTGCCGTCGCCGGCATCGACATGCGGAGGTTGAAGTCGCCGGCCCGCTTCGTCAGGTGGAAGACGATCGTGTTGTCGTTCGGCGTGACGATGCCGGAGACGGTCTTGGCAGTGCCGTTCGCGACCGCGTCCCAGCCCTTGATCACGGTGTAGTAGAAGGAGTACTGGCCACCATCGTTGGGGTTGGCGAGCCGGTTCATCGCGTACGCGACGTCCTTCGACGTGACCACGCGGTTGACCGGCGGTCCGAACTTCACGCCATGCCGGAGTGTGTACGTGTAAGTGAGGCCCCCGTCGGTCGGCGTGGGCACCCCTGCGGCGAGGTCGCCGACCAGCTCGTTGCCCGCGGCTCCCGGCTGATGCTTGTAGCCCACGAGCGCGCGAAGCATCAGGTTGGAGTAGAGCCCCCAGGCGTTGCCGAGGTACTCGCCAGTCGGGTCGAAGTTGTTGGTGAACCCGAACGACTGTTCCCAGCCGATGCGGTAGATGCCGCCCTTTGTGGACGTGCCGTTGTCGTAGGTGCCCGAGCCGACCGCGGAATTGCTGCCGCCTGAGCTCGCCGTCGTCGTGGTCGTTCCAGACGACGACTTCTTCGATCCACAGCCGGCGACTAGTACCGCCAAGGCGGAGACGGCCGCCAGCATGAGAGCGAGCCGTGCGAGTTTCTTCATTCGGGACTGCTCCTTTCCTTTGGGGGGTTGGGGTTTGTTCATCGTTCAGACCTGACGTCGAAGGCGTCTCGTAGGCCATCGCCGAGGAGGTTGAAGGCCAGCGTGGTGATGATCAGGAAGGCGCCGGGGAAGAGCATCAGCCACCAGGCGACGTCGTACAGCCCGGATGCGTCGGTCAGGATCGAGCCCCACGACGCCTGGTCGGCCGGAACGCCGAGGCCGAGGTAGGAGAGCGCGGCCTCGAAGAGGATGTTGGTCGGGATCAGCAGTGTCGAGTAGACGATCAGCGGCCCGATGAGGTTCGGCAGGATCTCGGTCGAGAGGATCCGCATGTTGCTGGCCCCGGCCGCGCGCGCCGATTCGACGAACTCCTTTTCACGCAGCGAGAGGGTGTACCCGCGAACGATGCGAGCGATGTAGGACCACGAGAAGAGCACGATCACGGCGATCACGACCGGTAGGCCTGGTTGGAGTAGACCGCCGAAACAGCCGTCCTTCGTCGTCGAGCAGGCGGCGACGATGCCGACGGCGATCAGGATCTGTGGAACTGCGAGGAGAACGTCGCCGGCCCGGGAGAGGAGCGTGTCGGTCCAGCCGCGGTAGAACCCGGCGGCCAGCCCGACGACGGTGCCGATCAGGACGGCGATCCCGGAGGCGACGATGCCGACGAAGAGCGAGGTGCGGGCGCCGTACATCGTGCGGACGAAGAGGTCACGGCCGGCCGCGTCGGCGCCGAACCAGAACTGCGAGTTGGGGCCGCGGGGGACGCCGTAGGCGTCCGTCATGTTCGTGTACGTCGCGTTCTGAGGGTGGCCGGTGAGCTTTTGGGCGAGCGGCCCGCCGATGATCGCGATGATGATCAGGATCACGATCGCGACGAGGCCGACGATCGCAGCCTTGTCCTGGGTCAGACGCGCCCAGAACAACTGGCTCGGCGTCTTGCGTGAGACGGCGACCTGCGGCGGCAGTGCGACCGCCCCGCCGGTCGTCACGAAATCTGGTGGGTTCGTCATCCGCGCTCAAAGACTATTACCGGGTCACGTACCCCTGCGGCGATACTCAAGAACATGGATCGCCAGGATTTGACTCCTCCCGGACCGGTCACGGGTCGAATCGTGCGCCTCGAGCGGATCGAGGAGCAACACCGCGAAGGCCTGCGTGAGGCTGCGGAGCGAGAGCCGCAGATCCACCGCTTCACGAGCATGTACTCGCTCGGCTTCGATCACTGGTTCGATCTGGCGGTTGCGTCGGAAACAGAGATCCCGTTCGTCGTCCATGTCGACGACCGCCCGGTCGGGTCGACCCGCTATTTGAACATCGAGCCGTTCCATCGACGGGCCGAGATCGGCTGGACGTGGCTGGAGCGGGCGCAGTGGGGAACGGGCGCGAACATCGAGACGAAATACCTGCTGCTCGGCAACGCGTTCGAGCGAGCCGGCCTGATGCGCGTCGAGTTCAAGACGGATGCCCGAAACCTGAGGGTGCGCGGTGCGCTGCTCGGAATCGGCGGCACGTTCGAGGGCATCTTCCGCAAGCACATGGTTCTCCCGGACTCGATCAGGGACTCGGCCTGGTACGCGATCGTCGACGACGACTGGCCGCGCGTGAAGGAGCTGCTCGAGGCGAAGATCGAGAAGCACGCGGCGTGAGGTGCGGTGTCGCCGTCGCGGCGATCCGGGCCGAGCCGGACGACTCGGCCGAGCAGGTGACACAGGCGTTGCTCGGCGAGCCGCTGCTCGTCGACGAGACACGCGCGGGATGGGCCCGGATCCGCACGGCGTACGACTATCCGGGTTGGCTGCGCACTGAAGCTCTCGCCGAGGGAACCGGCGAACTGGTCGTCGACGCATCCGGATCGCCGGTCGACGTCGCGCGCTCCTACCTCGGCGCGCCCTACCTGTGGGGCGGGCTGACGGAGGACGGGATCGACTGCTCGGGTCTGGTGCACATGGCTCATCGCAGGCTCGGCAGGTTGATCCCTCGCGACGCCGACCAGCAGGAGGAGGCGGGGCTCGAGGTCGACGACCCGCAGGCAGGCGATCTCGTCACGTACGGCGACGCCGCCGCCGACCACATCGCGTTCTGGCTCGGAGACGGTCGCATCCTCCACTCGACCGGCCGTGACGACGGCATCGGCGTGATCGAGGAGCTCGAGCCCGAATACCTGCGGGCACGTCGCCGCAAGCTCGTTCGCCTGTGATCACCTGGGCGTGCTCCGACGGTCGCGACCTCGGAGGTGAGCGTGTCGTTCCGGCGGCGTCGACGATCAAGCTGTTCGTGGCCTCGGCCTTCTGGCGCTCGGATCTCCACCCAGACGAGAGGGTCGAGGTTGCCGCGACGCCGTGGTCGCTCGCCGACCGTCTGGCCGGCCCGGTGACGCTGGCGGACTGCGCGCTGCTGATGCTGGCGTTCTCGGACAATGCGGCCACGAACGTCCTGCTCGAACGGCTCGGGTTCGACGCCGTCAATCGGGAGGCCGCGCGGCTCGGCGCAACGCGGACCGAGGTTCGCCGGCCGATGATGGGGGAGGGGTCTGAGAACGTCACGACGGCCCTGGACCTGGCGCGAGGTCTCGCCCGGATCGATGAGCCGCGGGTCTTCGACGCGCTTGCGGTCGCCCACGATTCGGAGCTGCCGCACCGACTCTCCGAGCACGAGGTACTGGTGAAGACCGGCGAAATCTGGCCCCGGGTCTACCACGAGGTCGCCCTGGTCGACCGAGAACTGGCCGTAGCGGTCTGCTCCGCGCCTGCCGCCTTGCCGGGTCAGGTCGCCGCCACGGCGGAAGGGCTGGTCAGGGCTTCCCTCGATTGAGGATCAGGGCGGCCTAAAGGTGTCGCAAGTCGCTGTCGATACCAGGCCCGTGGACGCTGCAGAGCGCGATGCAATCCTGACTCGATATCGGGAACACTCGGCCCGATTCGAGTCTGTGGCCGCCCGTCGGGAGACAGGCGTGGCTTCGGTTATCCCGCTTCAGCCTCTCAAGGAACTGGAGCAGGAGCCGACTGCGCGCGAGATCGAGGTACTGCAGTTGATCTCGGACGGACTCGTGAACCGGGAGATCGGAGTCCGGCTCTTCCTCTCAGAGGAGACGGTGAAGAGCCATGTCAGGCATCTGCTCGCAAAGCTTCAGGCGCGCAGCAGAGCCCACGCCGTAGCAGTTGGCTTCCGGCGTGGGCTCATTAACTGACGAACTGACGTTTCCTGCAGGTTTTCCACTGTCTGTGGACAATCACCAGAATGGGTGACGCGACCACGATGGAGAACCCAGTTAACTACAGAAACTTCCTACCAGGCAGAAGATCCGCCTGCCAAGGCGGCCTTACTGACGAGCTTGGCGAGCTTGCTCATTTGTTTCCCCCAACATGTAGGAACTGACGGCGACGTGGACTCTATAACCCCTTTGGGGGATATGCAAGGGCTCCGGCGAATCTGGGACAAATTCGCCGACCTACGCGGCTGGATGGCGCTTTACCTCGCGACGGTCGTGATGGTGATCGTCGTTGCGGCCACTGCCCTAATCCAGGCTGGTTGGGGAGTCGGCTCTCCTCCAGCGGTTCTTGCCTTGGCCGCAATCGCCGCGATCGGCGAGTGGCGGGGTCGCATCACGTTGCGCGGCAACGTCTGGGTCTCCATCTCGCTATTTCCGTCTGTATTTGCGGCCGTGCTGTTTGGCCCGCTTGCTGGGATGATCGTGTTCGCGGCGTCAGCTCTGGGTCTCCGGATCCCGGCGGCGGGTCGAGTTGTTTATTTCTGTAACCGTGCGCTGATCGGGTGTGCTTCGGGCGCTGCCGCAGCCGTGGTCGTCGCAACGATGGCAGGGGGCGTGGAAGAAACGGTCGCGGCTGCGACCCTTGCCGCGCTCACAGCTGAGTTGGTTGACGCCGGCCTGACATCGATCACCTTTTCACTCCGCGGACTCGGCAGTTGGACCGAGCCAGCCCGCGATCTCCTGCCTGTTATCGCCGCATCAATCCCGTTCTATGGGCCGGTCGTCGCGGTACTAGCCTTCGCCTACCGCGACGTATCACCCTGGACGCTTCCTTTGTTCTTCGCGCCTGCGCTGGCGGCTCAGCGCTGGTTCCTCATGTACCAAGAGCAGAGCCGACTGACCGACGATCTCCGCAGGGTGAACGAGCAGCTTAAAGCGGCGAACCTCTCGTTCGCCATGGGCCTGATCGCGACTCTTGATGCGCGGGATCGCTACACGGCGGGTCATTCGGCGGCCGTTGCTATCTACGCCCGTGATATCGCGCAGCGCATGGGGCTTGATCAGGATCAGCAGGATCTGGCCCATCTCTGCGGTTTGGTTCACGACATCGGGAAGATTGGCCTGGCCGCTGGCATTCTCGAGAAGCCCGGCGCACTGACGCTCGAAGAGCGCCGCGAGATGCAACGACACTCCGAAATTGGCGAGCGTATTCTCGCGAACGTCGACACTTATTCCGAGATCGCCTCGATTGTTCGTCACCATCATGAGCGTGTCGACGGTCAGGGCTACCCGGACAAAGTGTCGGGAACGGAGATCCCACTGCTGTCTCGGATCATCGCCGTTGCTGACGCGTACAACGCGATGACCTCTGATCGTCCATATCGTGACGCCATGCCGAGCAGGGTTGCCCGCCTTCGCCTCGCGCAGGCAGTCGAGACTCAGTTCGACACCGCCGTGGTCGCGGCATTTGAGGCGATTCTCGCGGGTGCTGGAGAGGGCTACCGCTTGGCGCAAGGCACTTCGTTCATGCTGAGCGAGACAGACGATGACGCCGCGACGGGGGCCGATCTGTCGACCGTGGTCGCCAGCGCTAGCTGAACATCTCAAGTCGCAGTACTGCCTCGGCCCGCGTTCGGACACCAAGCTTTTCGAGCACGTGTCGAACGTGAACCTTCGTTGTGGACTGCGAGATGAAGAGCGCCTTTGCGATCTCGGGGTTGCGCAATCCTTGCGCGATTAGGCCGAGCACTTCAAGTTCGCGGGGCGTAAGGATCTCGGACGGCGCTCTGGTTGAGCGCGTTCGGAAGCCAGCGCGTCTCGCGAGACCAAGGTCGCTCGAGTCTTCGTACATGCGTTCGATCCGATCCCGCCACGCGGCGCTGATCGCGGCTGCGTCTGCCAGCGCGGCGCAGGCGCGAAATGCGCAAACCACTGGGTCCCAGACGCCTAGGCGGGTTGCTTCGGCCATGAGTCGCTCCGGCGCACCATCCTCGCCAGCATGTGCAAGGGCCTCTGCGGCCGCCACGAGCATTCGGACTTCGACCATCCCAGACACGGCCAATGCTTGAGTTGATGCCAACTCGGCGTTTGCGAGATCGCCGCTGGTCGCGTATGCCATGGCCCGAGTCGCGAGATATTCCCCTTCCCATGACGGGTAGATCCGTGCTGGACATCCGCCAGATGTGAGTTTCACCGCCTCGGCGTGTTTCCCAGTCTGCAGAAGGAGGCGAGCCCTCAAGATCCGGGCATTTAGCGCGTGGCGCTCGTCTGCGTGAGCAGCCGCCGAATCCTCGAGCGTCTGTAGAAGCCGCTCCGCTTCCCCGAATCTCCTCATCCCAAGGCGAATCAACGCACGCGTCCAGAGGCCGAGCGGCCGAGCAAACTCGAGATCAAACTTCTCCACGTCGGTCCACATACGTGTGAGCCATGTATCCGCGAGGCGGTAGTGGCCCTGTTGCGCGAGTACGTAGGCGGCTCCGTAAGTGAACGACGTTCGAGCTCTCGGATCTTCGACAAGCGGGCATGCCTGGAGGGCTTCCTCGAGGTTGAGAGGTTCGGCAAGACCCTCCTCGAGTCGGCGCCGTGAGAGTTCAGTCGTCACCGCCCGCAGGAGATGGGTCGGCGAGACATGTCGACGCCGCCAGAGCTCAGAGACGACGGCATCAACATTGCCGCGTTCACCAAGCATTCTGGCGAGCGCGAGACCGTGAAGTGCCTCGGTTTCGTCGACTTCCTCTAGGGCTGTTTCTCTCGCCTCGATGAAGCCTTCCTCCGCAACCTCGAATCGCGCGAGCTGAACATTGCTGTGTGCGTCAACCGCCGCCGTTCTCGATCTCAATGCATGGCCCTCTGGAAGGGTCGCGCGCGCTCGCGACGCGAGATCGGCTGCAAGCTGAAAGTTGGCATCCCGTAACGCTGCTTCTGCCTCGATGACGTCGATCGATGGCGGCGGGAATGATGGTGCAACGCGAAATACCGCTGCGAAGGACGAGAGCGTCTCCAGCCGACCACCGAGGGCAAGGGGCTTGAATGCTTTGGTTAGGACGGGTTCGACGAGGTCGTCACAGCGAAAGCGTGTAAGCAGACCAATCGCGGCGTCCCATGCCTCGACTTGCGTGCAGTGCTCAATCGCCGCACGGACCCGCTCGATGCCGCCAGGACGGCCGAGTAGCTTCTCCAAGAGGAATTCTCGGAGAAGCGGGTGAACCTCAGGGACCGGCTCCCCGGAGATGAAGCCGAGTTCAGCGCCAAGCTCGACGGACGACTGCAATTCCTCCGGGAACTCGTCATCGTTGAGACTTGGCAGGAGAGCGAGGGTAAAGAGGTCTTCCTGCAGCGAAGGGCTCGCACGCTGAAACAGTTCCTCAGCGAAGAATCGGTGGAGTGAACTAGGAACCGCGCTGCTGGGAGGTGAAGCGTCGGCGGCGGCGGCGGCCAGGGCGAGGACAGCAGGCCAGCCTTCTGACTGCCGAGCGAGCGCAAGAGATGTTGCCCGACTTCCGAGAAGTTCGGCCGACTCCTCGTCGGTCATTGCCAGCAGCTCCCTTCCGAACTCTGAGATCTCGCCGTAGACGATCGGACGAGAGCCAGCCCACTTCGGCCGTTGGCGAGACGCGATCACCAACCGAGTGCTGCTTCCTTCCTGAATCAGCCTTACGAACTCTTCGGCCTCTGGTGAGGCGAGAAGTTCGTGGTAGTCGTCGATGATT
>DASYPH010000413.1:0-6474 GCA_036006925.1 Gaiellaceae bacterium | reverse complement strand
TGATCGTTCAGGGTTTGGGCTGCAGCGGACGCGAGGATCACCGCTGGGCGACGGGCGATCTCGCCGATCGCCTTCCGGCCGAGCTCGGGCAGGGTTCGCCGCAGTTCGACTTCGTGGAATGCCGCCGGGGCGCCGTACGTCATCGCGGCGGCGAGTGCGAGCGCGTTGAGGCGTCCTCCGAACCGGCCCTCGATGTCGTCAAGGCTTCCCAGCTCGGGGCTGAGTTCCTGCACGATCGGCTCGAGCGCTTGCCGATCGAAGAGCGGCACCCCGGCCCGGGCTGCAAGTCCTGCGGCGACCTCGACGCCCGGAGTCCCAGGCTGCGCCGAGATCGTCCAAACAGCCATGTCGGAGTCTTACTACGGGGTTCTCCCGCGTGGGAGGCGCCGTCCCGGTGCTCCGGTTAGCCTCGCCTCGTGAGTGAGTTCGCTCCCCAGCGTGAGCAGCGTGTCTCTCCGCTCGAGCTCTTTTTCGATCTCGTGTTCGCCTTCGCGTTCACCCAGGTCACGACGTTGTGGCTCGAACAGCCTTCGTGGGGAGGCCTCGGGCGTGGGCTGCTTGTCGTGGCGGTCCTGTGGTGGGCGTGGGCGAGCTTCGCGTGGCTGACGAACGCGGCCGACGCGGAAGCCGGCGTGGTGACGGTCGGGACGCTATGCGCGACGGCGGCGCTCTTCATCGCCGCGCTTGCGGTACCGGAGGCATTCGGCGCGGAAGCACTCACGTTCGGCCTCGCGTTTCTCTGTGTCGTCGGGACATTCGTGACGCTCTACGCGGTCGTCAGCAAGGACACGCCGGCGCAGCTCGCTGCTGTCTTTCGCATGGCGCCGATCGTCTTGCTCGGCGCAGCGCTTGTACTGGCGGCAGCCTTTGTCCCGGCGGACGTGCGCCCGTGGCTCTGGGGAATCGCACCTGTGGTCGGTTTCCTCGGGCCGCAGCTCGGCGGTCTCGGCGGCTGGAGCGTCGAGCCTTCGCACTTCGCGGAGCGCCACGGGTTGATCGTGATCATCGCGGTCGGAGAGTCGCTCGCTGCGATCGGGTTCGGTGCGCGCAACAGTGGTCTTGGCGCCGGCGTGATCGTCGGTGCGCTACTCGGTCTTGTGGTGTCGGTGTCGTTCTGGCTCGCCTACTTCGACTTCGCATCGAGCGGCGTGCGTCGACTGCTCGCAGGTCGACAAGGCGTGCAACGTGTCGCGTTCGCACGCGATGCGTATACGTACGCGCACTTGCCGATGGTCGCCGGGATCCTTCTCTTCGCCTTCGGGATGCGGACAGTGCTCGAACGCGTCCACAGCCACCTTCACCTGGTGCCGGCGTTCGCTCTCTGCTGCGGTTGCGCGATCTACCTGCTCGCCTTCGTCGGCCTGCGCTGGCGCATAAACCGGACCCTCGGCCGCGGCAGGCCGATCGCGGCCGGCGTGCTCGTGCTGCTGACCGCGGCCGCGACATCCGTCCCGGCGCTCCTGGCGATTGCTCTGGTAGCTGCCGTCTGGATCGGACTACATGCGTACGAGCTCATCCGCTGGCGCGAGGGACGTGCGCAGCGACGGTCGACCGACGACCTCGCTGGTCAAACGATCGAGAGCCAGGCATGAGGTCGGATGTGATCGCCGGCCTCTCAAGTCACCTTGGTCGGCCGCCGGTCGGCGAGGTGCAGCTCGGGCAGCGTCACTGCGCCAGTGCCTCGACGAAAGCCGCAGGGTCGTATCCGCCCTGGTACAGGAGGCCGTCGATGAAGATCGTCGGCGTGCCGCGGACCAAGCCTGTGGCTTCGCCGCTCGCGACGTCGCGCGCGATCCGGGCCGCCACCTCTGCGTCGGCGCGATCGCGATCGAAACGGGCGAGGTCGAGGCCGATCTCGGTCGCGTAAGCACGGAGGTCGTCGTCGTCGAGCGCCTTCTGCCGGTGGAACAGCACGTCGTGCATCTCCCAGAAGCGACCCTGTCGTGTGGCCGCCTCAGCCGCGGCAGAGGCCGCGAGTGCATGCGGGTGGATCTGCGTCAGGGGGAAGTGGCGAAAAGCGAAGCGGACACGGACCGACAGGTCCCGCTCGACGCGCTCGATCGCCCGGAAGGCCTGGCGCGAGTAGGGGCACTCGTAGTCGCCGTACTCGAGGATGACCGGTGCGCCCGCTTGCCCACGCGCGTGGTCTACCTGCTCGTCGAGCGGTTCGACTGTCGGCGCCCTGTCGGTGGCGTCCATCAGGTTGCGTCCCGGAACTCGGTCAAGAGCGTATGCAACACGGCGATCTGTCCGTCGCGCACGAGGGCCACGTCGATGCCGCTGACTGTCGGCGGCTGCTCCGGGACGCCCATGTGGAAGGCGAGCAGGCCCAGATCCCGGCTCACGTGGACCGGCCCGGCGGCGGTGAACACGAAACCGGGCAAGTCGTCGAGCAGCTCTTGTGCACGCTCGTTCAGCGCCTCCCGCCCTCGCGTCGTCCTGTCGGGCTCCGTCCAGCTCACGTCCTCCGTGTAGTTGCGGACGATCGCTTCCAGGCGACGTTTCGGGTCGCGGACGTTGAACACCGCGAAGAGGTTGCCCAACATCAGCTCGCTGATCTGAGCAGGGTCGGTTCTCGGCTCTGCGCTCATCCCGCCGCCGCCACCGTGTCGGTCTCATGGCAAAGCGGGGTGAACTGCGAAGCGACGGCGACTTGAGGCTCGCCGATTTCCGGCTCGCGCTCGGCAGGGGCCGGCTGCGACTCGATCAGCAGTGCCGCGATTACGGCGCCCACAGCGGCGGCAGCTGCGAGGGCGTAGAAGGCGATCTGGAAACCGTGGGTGAGCGCAGCGCCGCTGAACGCCGTGGTCCCAGTGTGAGAGTTCACGTAGTGGTTGGCGAACGTCGTCGCGATAGTGGTGGCGGCTGCGACGCCGATCGCGCCGCCGATCTGCTGGCTTGTGCTGATCAGCCCTGAGGCGATTCCCGCGTCCTGAGGGCGGACCCTGGTGAGTGCGCCGATCGACATCGGGATGAACACCAACGCGAGCCCCAGCCCGCTGACGATGAAGCCCGGGAACAGATCCCAGAAGTAGTGGCCGTCGACCGGGAGTTGGGCGAAGAGCACGAGAGCCACGGTCGAGAGCACGAGCCCGGCGGGCAGCACCCTCTTGACTCCGAGCTTCGTCACGAGTCCTTGTGAGACAGTGGAGAAGGCGATGGTCGTCACGGTCAGCGCGATGTAGGCGACCCCGGTCTTGAGCGCCGAGTAGTGCAGGACCTGCTGCATGTAGAGCGTGAGCAGGAAGAACTGTGAGAACACGGCGCCGGTCGCGACCAGGGCGCTGACGTTCGACCCTGTGAGCGTGCGGAGCCGGAAGATCCGCAGCGGCAACAGAGCCCCCTTCGTGCGCGACTCGATCAGGAAGAACGAGGCGATCAGAGCCGCGGAGGCTGACAGAAGGCCAATCGTCTCGGCCGTGCCCCACCCGTGCTGAGTCGCGTGGGTCATCCCGTAAACAAGCAGCATCAATCCGGCGGTGATCGTCGCCGCACCGGCGAAGTCGAAGTAGCGACTCTCCAGGTCGGCTCGGCTCTCACGCAGGAGCAGCGGGCTGACGGCGACGACCGCAACACCGACGGGCACGTTGACGTAGAAGATCCACGGCCAGCTGAAGGCGCTGGTCAAGACGCCGCCGAGGAGCACCCCCACGGCACCGCCGCTGCCCGCGACGGCTCCCCAGATACCCAGCGCGCGATTGCGTTCCGCCCCTTCCTGGAAGGTCGTGGTCAGGATCGACAGCGCAGCCGGCGACATCATGGCGGCGCCGAAGCCCTGCAAGCACCGGAACGCGATCAGGGAGCCTTCCGACCAGGCGAGCCCGTTGAGCAACGAGCTGACGGTGAACAGGCTCAGCCCCACCATAAACAGCCTCCGGCGTCCGAGCAGATCGCCGAGCCGTCCACCGAGCAGGAGAAACCCGCCGAAGAAAATCGAGTAACCGGTGAGCACCCACTGCAGGCTCTCCTGCGAGAAGTGCAGATCGGTCTTGATCGAGGGCAAGGCCACGTTCACGATCGAGATGTCGAGGACGACCATGAACTGCGCCGTCACGATCACGGCGAGTGCGAGCCAGCGGCGACGATCCTCCGCCCCGACTGCAGGATGTGTCACGACTTCAGCCGACATCGCTTCCCCTTCCTGGTTCGACCGACGGAAGAGATCGTGACTCCGGACGGGGGCCGTTCGAATCCCTGAACCCCGTAGTCCGAATGCGCCTAGGCCATCCGGCTGGCGAGCTGGGTTCGAGACTTCACGCCGAGCTTGCGGAACACCTTGCGCAGGTGGTACTCCACCGTGCTCGGGCTGATGAACAATTGCGCGGCGATCTCACGGTTCGTGTCTCCCTGTGTCGCGAGGCGCGCAATTTGCGTCTCCTGTGGAGTGAGCTGGTCGCGTGTCTCGGCCGTCCGCTTCCTGGCCCGCTCGCCTGTCGCGAGGAGCTCGCGTTCGGCGCGGCGGGCGAACGCATCGACGCCCATGCCGCTGAACGCCTCGAGGGCTGTGCGAAGGTGTTCACGCGCGTCGACGCGGCGACGTTCGCGGCGCAGCCACTCTCCGTAGAGAAGGTGAGTGCGAGCGAGCTCGATTCGCATACGGGTCCCTGAAAGATGCGCGATCGAGTCGCGGTAGAGGGCATCGGCGGCCTCGTCTTCGCTCAGAAGTGCGCGCACCCGCGCCTCGATTCCGTGCAGCCAACCGGAGCTCACCACGGCGGCCCGCTCCGAGAGCCAGTCCCGGGCGAATTCGAGACGGATGCGGTCGCCGGTCCTGGCGGCGGCTTCTGCCAATTCGGGCACGAGCTGGGTCCCGTATCCGATCGGATCGGGCTGCATCGCTTCCCACGCTGCCTCGAGTGCGGCGTCGTGTCGGCCGAGCCCGTTATAGAGCACAGCCTGCGCATAGTTGTTGGAACTCCATCGCCGCCTGGCCGACTCCTCCGAGGTGGCTTCGATCAGGCCGGACGCGTCTGCCTCGTCGCCGCGCCAGGCGGCCAAGACCATCGGCGCGTTCACGAAGGGCCCGTTTCCCGTCGCTTCGGCGATCACGGCGGCCTCGTCGATCAGGCGCGCCGCCTCGGTCAGCTCGCCGGCCAGGATCTGGTTCCTCGCGACGAAGCCGAGCGCGAACTGCAGGTGCCCGAATGCGCCCGTGTCGCGGGCGACCTGAAGCTGGCGGGCCTCGAGGAGGGTGATGGCCTCGTCGTCCCACAGCTCCAGCGCGACGATGTGGTCGTTCCTCGCACCGCTGAGCGAGAGCCAGCGGCGCCCCTCCTCGCTGGCCAGATCCAGCGCCAGCAGATGCTCGAGCGCGCGAGCGAAGCTCGGTGCAGCGGCCGCGTACCCCTCGGTCAGGCGGATCGCGAACGCGTCGAGCAGTACGTCGACCATCGAAGGCGGAACCGTGCCCGGAGGCGCCGCTCGCGCGGCTGTCGCCACAGCCGGCGCGCCGCCGGCGACGTCGATGTCGTTTGCCATGGCGCCGGCAAGCGCCTCGAGGTACGTCTCACGAGCCAGTTCGGGATCGAGTGACTCGAGGCGACTCGCCGAGCACATGAACAGGCGGCCGGCGTCGTCGGCGCGCCACTGCTCCGACGCAATCTGGGCGCTGAGCAGTTCGGCTCGGGCCTGACCCAGCTCGTCGAGCGCGGCGATTTCCGTCGACGCGAGCAGGGAGAGAGCATCGTCGAGCGCGCCCGCCGAGAACTTCGTCTGAGCCGCGACCAGCGCCCGCCGGCCCCGCCGGACGGGGTCGGGCGTCAGTACCGCAGCCCGCTCGAGGAAGGCGGCCGCGGCGGCGAAACCTCCCCGAGCCTGCGCTCGCTCGGCCGAGCGTTCGAGCTCGGCCGCCACTGCTTCGTCGGGCGCCGAAGCCGACTGCGCGAGGTGCCACGCGCGGCGGTCCGGGTCGACCTCCGGATCGGTCTCTTCCGCCAGGGCGCGATGAACGGCGCGCCGCTCTGCCGGCTCGGCCGCCCCGTAGACCGCGGAGCGGACGAGGGGGTGGCGGAAGACGACCGAGCCGTCCAGCACGAGCAGTCCCCCCGACTCGACTGCTGCTGCGGACGTCTCCGGGATCCCGAGCCGCCGGGCGGCGCGCCACAAGAGAGCGGCGTCGCCCGTTGCGTCGGCCGAGGCGACCAAGAGCAGCTGCCGTGCCTCGTGCGGGAGCTGAGCGAGCCGCCGCGTGAAGCTCTCCTCGATCCGTGCGGAGAGCGACAGCGCCCCGGGGAGACCGAATCCACCGGCGAGCTGGGCCGGAGTCAGCCCGCGCGGCAGCTCCAGGAGCGCGAGCGGATTGCCGCGCGTCTCGGCGACGATTCGCTCCAGAACGCGCTCATCGAGGCGCGCCGGCAGCACCGAGTCGAGCAACGCGCGCGCATCGCGGCGACTGAGCGGCTCGATCCGAAGCTCCCCGACGCCCCTCAGCGTGTCGATCGCCTCCCTCGAGGCAAACACCATCGCGACCCTCTC
>DASYPH010000412.1:0-10875 GCA_036006925.1 Gaiellaceae bacterium | reverse complement strand
CGGCAGGGTCACGAAGAGCAGCGCCAGAACGATCGCGGTTCGGGTGTACGCGACGTTGATCGAAACCGGCGATTGAGGACCGTAGAGGGCGAGCAGCGTCAGCCCTGCGACGATCGTCGGGAGCGCGAACGGCAGATCGATCACCGCGTTGACGAGACTCTTACCGCGGAAGTCGTCGCGTACGAGCACCCATGCAGTGATCGTGCCGAGCACCGCGTTCACGAGCGAGACGATCAACGCGACGCCGAGGCTCAGCTTCAGCGCGGCGACCGCCTCGGGCTGCGTGGCAACCGACCAGAACGCCGCGAGACCGTTCCCGCGCGAGGCCCAGACGAGGGCGGCGATCGGCAGCACGACGATGATCGAGAGGTACGCGGTCGTGAAGCCGAGCGAGAGGGCCGTCGCGGCCCTCTCGCTCGATCTTCCTGCTGCTCTCCCCGTCAGCGGTGCGGCGTACGTCGGGCTACCCAGAGGAAGGTCCTCCGATCGCCCGTTCGATCGCCACCATGCGACCCTTGTTCGGGTCGAACCAGACCTTGTCGGCATTCCGCCAGCCGCCGATGATCTTGTCGTCGACCTTGAAGATGCCCGGCCGCGTCGGATACTTCGACGCGTACTTCGCGAGGATCTTCTTGTCGACCGGCCGGAAGCCGTACTGCGCGAACAGATCCTGCGCGGTCGAGCCCTTCACGAACTGGATGAACTGGTTCACCTTGTCCTTGTTCGAGCTCGACTTCGTGACCGCGATCGGCAGTTCGATCAGCATCGACTGCCGCGGGATCACGTACTGGATGTCCTGACCGTTGAGGCGCGAGTTGATGGCTTCGCTCTCGTACGTGAGGAGGACGTCGCCCTTGCCGGCGAGGAACGTGTTGGTCGCGTTCCGGCCCGACGTGTCCTGCGAGACGACGTTTCCGAAGAGCTTCTGCACGTACGCGGTCGCCTGCTTGTCGGTCTTGCCGAGTCGCCGCTCGGCGCCGTACGCCGCGAGGATGTTCCACTTGGCCGACCCGGAGCTGAACGGGTTCGGCGTCACCACCTGCACGCCCGGCCGCGTCAGGTCGCTCCAGCTCTTGATGTGTTTCGGATTGCCGTTCCGGACAGCGAAGACGACGACGGTGTCGGCGGCGATGCCGGCGTAGCCCTGTTTGTTCCACTTCGAGTCGACCAGACCGGCGTCGACGAGCAGGTTCACGTCGTCGCCGGTCGAGAGGAAGACTAGGTCGGCCTTGAGGCCGTTCGCGACGGCGCGTGCCTGGTCGGTCGACGCGCCGTACGACTGGTTGAAGCTGACGCCGTTGCCGTTCGGAGTCTTCTGCCAGGCCTGGATGATCTTGCCCATGACCGCCTTCGGGGTCGAGTAGCCGACCAGCGCGAGGGTGGTGTCGCGGGACGCGGCGCTGGCGCCGCCGACGAGTGTGAGGGCAAGCACGACGCCTGCCAGGATCTGCTTGGTGGGTTTGTTCATCGACATGGTCGAGATAATACATAACACAAACTCATGGGAGACATAAGGGATGTGCGGCGAGTTAGGGTGCCCGCGCGATGCGGTTCAGGAGCGGCGCCCAGCTCGACCCGTCTCAGGTGGAGGATCGGCGTGGGCTCGGCGGGGGGAGCTTCGGCGGTGGTCCGATCGCGATCGGCGGCGGCGGCCTCGGAGTGGTCGCGATCGTCGTCTACGTCCTCTTCGCGCTCCTCGGCGGGAGCAGCGCCGGGACGTACGGCGGACTCGACGGGGTCACGCAGGCGGGCCAGCAGCCGTCTCAGTCGCTGGGCGAGAGTTGCCAGACGGGTGCCGATGCGAACACGCGCCAGGACTGCCGGATCCTGGGCGACGTCAACAGCGTGCAGAAGTACTGGGCCGGGTACTTCCGGGCGCACGGGAAGGGCTACCGGCAGGCGGCGACCGTCTTCTTCACGGGCTCGACGAGTAGCGGCTGCGGCGAGGCGACGACCGATGTCGGTCCGTTCTACTGCCCGGTCGACAAGAAGGTCTACATCGACCTCGGCTTCTACCAGGAGCTCCACGACCGCTTCGGCGCAGAAGGCGGTCCATTCGCCGAGGCCTACGTGATCGCCCACGAGTACGGCCATCACGCGCAGGATCTGTTCGGCGCTCTGAAGCCGGGCGGCTCACCGGGAGCCGAGAGCAGGTCGGTGCGCACCGAGTTGCAAGCCGACTGTTACGCCGGCGTCTGGGCGAGGAACGCGGTTGCGACCGGCTACATCGTCGATCTCACGGACGCCGACGTCGCCGCGGGGCTCGACGCCGCGGGAGCGGTCGGCGACGATCGGATCCAGCAAGCAACCCAGGGCCAGGTGAATCCCGAGACCTGGACGCACGGTTCGTCGGCCGAGCGGCAACGGTGGTTCCGGCGGGGGTTCCAGCGCGGTGAGCCGAGCGGGTGCGACACGTTCAGCGGTTCGTTGTAAGTTCAGCGCATGAGCGAGAGCGCAGGCCACCGTGCGGTGGTCGAGGCTCTGCGGCACGTTGGCGTGAGGGAGTCCCCGCCGGGCTCGAACCGGACGATGTTCGGGCGCTGGTTCGGCGTCGACGGCGTCCCCTGGTGCGCGATCTTCGCCTCCTACTGCTTCGACGTCGGCGCGGGCGTGGTGCTGTGTCGAGGCTGGCACGGCGCCGGCGTCTCGCAGCGAGGTGTGGCGTATGTACCGACACTCTCGGCCTGGTTGCGGGCGACGGGCCGGGTCGCCGCCGGCCCGCCGCGGCCGGGCGACATCGCGGTGTTCGACTGGGACGGCGGTGCGCCCGACCACGTCGGGATCGTCGTCCGCGCACGCGGTACGGCGCTCGACACCGTCGAGGGCAACACGGCCGTCGGCAACGACTCGGACGGGGGTGAGGTGATGCGGCGCCGGCGCACCACCGGGCAGGTCTCCCTCCTCGGGCGCGTCTAACCGGCGCGCTCGGCGCGCGCGAGTCCGGTGCGGGCCCAGACGGCGAACACGGCCAGCAGTGCGAGGGCGATCGAGAACGCGGCCGCGACCTGTGTGGGCTCACCCTCGATGAAACCGCGTCCCGACTCGACCAGGAAGGTGAGCGGGTTGAACCGCGCGACCTCGTGGATCCACCCCTGCAGGAGGCTCAGCGGCACATAGACCGGAGCGAGGAAGAGCAGGAGGAAGACGGGAGTCTGCATCAGGGGGCCCGCCTGGGTCGAGCGGAACCGCATCGCGACACCGCAGGCCCAGAGCAGACCGACCTGGTTGAAGATGATCGCGAGGCCGTAGAGCCCGACGAGGTCGACACCGTTGCCGCCCACCTGCATGCCGGCGACCAGCGCCACGACCGTCAGGACGACAGCGATCATCAGCCAGCGGATCAGCGACGCCAGCCCGTAGCCGAGGATGATGCCGCTGCGCTGCGGCGCCGAGACGAGCAGCCGTTTCGCAAAGCCGCGCTCGAAGTCGCGCGCGATGCCGAAGCCGGCGAACACGCCGCCGAACGCGGCCGACTGGAGAAGCACGAACACGAACTGGAAGGCTGTATAGCCGGCGCTGAAGTTGAAGCCCGGGACGTGGCGCAGGCGCGAGAGGCCGCCGGCGAACGCCATGAAGTTCATCAGCGGAAAGAGCATCGGCGGCAGGAAGAGCGACGGGTTCTTCAACAGCACCGTCGTCTGCCGGTAGGCGAGCGCGAGCATCACGTCGATGCGTGACCTCACGTGCGGGTCATCCTCAGCTTCAACTGGCGTGCGGCGAGCAGCATCGAGATGCCGATCAGCAAGAAGGTGAACCCGAACCCGAGCACCAGGGCCTGCGCGTTCCAGCCCTCGATTACGAGCGAGCGCAGCGCCTCGATCAGGTAGCTGACCGGGTTCAGCGTCGCGAGATCGCGGAACCACGTCACCTCGATCAGGTTGCGCGGCAGGTTCATGCTCGAGATGAGAAGCAGGAAGAACAGCAGCGGGAACATCGACTGAACGCCCTCACCGGAGCCCGTGCGCAGCGCGAGGTAGATCCCGAGCGTGCCGAAGCCGCCGGCGATCAGGATCGCCAGCACGAGAATCAAGACGGCGCCGCCGACGCCGGCAGAGATGTGCACCCCGGCGGCGATCCCGACCAGGAGGTAAGCGACGGCCTGGATCGTGCCGATGCCGAGTGCGCCGCCGATCTGGCCGAGCAGCAGCGAGCTGTCGCGCACGGGGGTGAGTGCCAGGCGATTCAGGAAGCCGGTGTCGATGTCGCGCGCGAAGTCGACGCCCGCGATCCCGGAGGCGAACAGCGCGCCTTGCATGAACGCGAACGGCATGAAGAACGCGAGGAATGACTTCGTGGGGAAGCCAGGCAGATGCGTCGCGGCCCGGAGCCCGTTCGAGTTGACAGCCATCAGGATCAGCGGGAACGTGAGCGGCGGGATCCATGTGCCCGGCTGCCGGGCGTTGCGCACGACCGATCTTCGCGCGATCAGCGAGACCTGCGCGACGAACACGTTCATTCGTCGGTGGATCCCTCGAGCGAGTGCCCGGTCTTGGCGAGGAAGACGTCGTCGAGCGACGGTTGGTGCAGGTTGATCTCCGCCGCGCGCAGGTTCTCCTGGTCGAGCGCCCGGATCACATCCGCGAGCGCGCCGTGACCATCGAGCTGCACGGCGCTCGCGCCCGGGCGAGCGGCTGTTTCGACGCCGAAGCGTAAGAGGATCGACGCCAGACGCAGGCCCTCCGCGTC
Source organism: Gaiellaceae bacterium (assembly GCA_036006925.1). Classification (GTDB taxonomy): domain Bacteria; phylum Actinomycetota; class Thermoleophilia; order Gaiellales; family Gaiellaceae; genus PALSA-600. The sequence continues at coordinate 6,189 of DASYPH010000412.1, read as the reverse complement.
CTCCTCCGGCACGACCTCGACGGTCGGCTTGCCGATCTCGGCCTTCAGTTCGGCCGGCGTGCCCTCGGCGACGATCCGGCCGTGATCGATGATCCCGACGCGGTCGGCGAGCACGTCCGCCTCCTCCAGGTACTGCGTCGTCAGGAAGACGGTCACGCCCTCGTCCCGGGCGAGCCGGCCGACCTCCTCCCACAACGCCGTCCTGCTCTGCGGGTCGAGCCCGGTCGTCGGCTCGTCGAGGAACAGGATCGACGGCGAGTGGATCAGCGACAGCGCCAGGTCGAGCCGGCGCTTCATGCCGCCGGAATAGGTGCGGATCTTCCGGTCGCCGGCCGAGGTCAGCCCGACACGCGTCAGTAGCCGGTCGATCAGTTCCTGCCGCTTCGCGCCCCTGATCCCGTGCAAGGAGGCCTGCAGACGCAGATGTTCGCGTCCGGTGAGGAACGGGTCGAGCGCCGTCTCCTGGAGGGCGGCACCGATCGCTGCCCGGACCTGGGGCCCTTCACGCACGATGTCGTACCCCGCGACGGTGGCGTGACCGGCCGTCGGGGGCAGCAACGTGGTCAGCATGTGGACGGTCGTCGACTTCCCCGCGCCGTTCGGGCCGAGGAACCCGTAGATCTCGCCCGGGGAGATCGTCAGGTCGATCCCATCGACGGCCAGCACGTCCTTGAACTGCCTGACCAGCCCGCGCACCTCGATCCCTTGCGAACGCTCGTCTGGCCGTGACATATTGATAAACCTATCGGCACTAGGCGGCGTCAGGGTTTCCCGCTACACTTGAGGGCGCAAGGACTTTCAGCTGATGACGACGACCTCGACACCTCCGCGGCAACTCGACTCCTGGGTTTCGTTCCTGCGTTCCCACGCGGCGATCACCAGGGAGCTTTCGGCGCAGCTGCAGCGCGAGCACGGCCTGACCCTCAACGATTACGAGGTGCTGCTGCACCTCTCCTACGCCGAGGGCGGCATGCTACGGCGCGTCGACCTGGCCGAGCGGGTCTTGCTCACCGCCTCGGGGATCACGCGTCTGCTCGAAGGGCTCGAACGGTCCGGCTACGTGAGCAAGGAGACCTGCGAGTCGGATGCGCGTGTCTCCTACGCGAAGCTGACCCCCGACGGTCGCGCCAAGCTGCGCGTGGCCGGCGTCACGCATCTCCGCGGCATCGACGACCTCTTCGTCAGCCGCTATTCCCGCTCGGAGCTGGCGACGCTCGCCGAGCTGCTGGGCCGGCTGCCGGTCACCGGCGCGGCCTGCAAGTCGCCCGAGCCCTGTAGCTGACTCGCGAGCCGTCTGAACGGCCCCTCGGAGGCGAGCAACTCGTCGAACCGTCCGCGCTGACTGATCCGGCCGTGCTCCATCACGAGAATCTGGTCGGCGCGACGGACGGTTGCGAGGCGGTGCGCGATGATGATCGACGTCCGGCCCCGTAGGAGCCGGTCGAGCGCGCGTTCGATCAGGATCTCGGTCGGCCGGTCGATGTTCGACGTCGCCTCGTCGAGGATCAGGATGCGCGGGTCTGCGAGCAGCGCGCGGGCGATCGAGATCAGCTGGCGCTCGCCGGCCGAGAGGCCGCTGCCGCCTTCGCGCACCTCGTGCAGCAGGCCCTCGTCGAATCGGCGTGCGATGCGGTCGATGCCGACCGAGGTCGCGACGTCGGCGACCTCCTCGTCGGTCGCTTCGGGCCGCGCGAAGCGGATGTTGTCGGCGATCGTGCCTGCGAACAGGAACGGGTCCTGGAGGACGACGCCGAGCTGTCGCCGATACGAGCGAAGCTCGAGCTCGCGCAGGTCGCGTCCGTCGACGCGGATCGCCCCGCTGTCGGGATCGTAGAAGCGGCCGACGAGCTTCGCCGTCGTCGACTTGCCGCCGCCAGACTCGCCGACGAGTGCGAGGCAGCCGCCGGGCGCGACGTGGATGTCGATCGCATGCAGCACCGGCTCCTTGCCGTACGCGAACGTGACCTGGTCGAGCTGCAGGTCACCCTCGATCCGGGGGGCTACCGCCGAGCCCGGCTCGTCGCGGATCTCCGCCTCGACGTCGAGCACCGTCGTGATCTTCTCCATCGCGGCGCCCGCCGACTGCACCTGCCCGTAGAGATCGGAGAGCTCCTGCAGCGGCTGGAAGACGAGGTTGAGCAGGAAGACCGCAGACACGAGCGTCCCGATCGACAGCGTGTTGTCGGTGATCATCCGTCCGCCGACCCAGAGCACCGACACCATCGCGATCGCTCCGAGCATCTCGATCCCTGGAAAGAAGAGCGAGTTGAGGTACTGCGCGTGGGTGTTCGTCCGCCGGTTTGCGTCGTTGGCCGAGTCGAACTCGGCGCGGAACGCCTGCTCGCGGTTGAACGCTTGGATCACGGCCATGCCCGACACCGACTCGGCGATCTGGGCCGTCATCGAGGAGATCGTCTCGCGCACCTGCAGGAAGGCGGCGTGCGAGCGCACCTGGAACCAGCGGGTCAGGACGAGGGTCGGCGGCAGGATGACGAGCGCCACGAGCCCGAGCCGCCAGTCGAGGATGAACAGACCGACGATCGCGGCGAGCAGGGTCAACGTGTTGACGACGAGCGTCGTCAACCCCTGGGAGAGGACGTCCGAGAGCGCGTCGACGTCGGAGGTCAAGCGCGCGATGATCCACCCGGCCTTCTGCTGCGAGAAGTAACGGAGGGAGAGTGTGGTCAAGTGGTCGAAGAGGTCGCGTCGAAGGCCGAGCACGACGCTCTGGCCGACGCCGGCGAGGCCCCGGACGAGCGTGGTCTGCAGCACCCAGGCCAGTGCGTTGATCGCGAGGTAGATCACGACGTCGCGGGTCAGTCTCGACTCGTCATGACCCTGCATCCCCTTGTCGATCGCGTCCTGCACGACGAGGAGCGCGGCCACCGGTGCGGCGGCCGAGCAGACCCCGACGATCGCGAGCAGCGCGACACGTCCGCCCTGCCCCGCGAGGTAGCGCCCGAGGCGCGTCAGGCCTGTCCGCTTGCGAGCTCTAGGCCGCTGCACTGACTTCCTCTCCGAAGAGCGCGGCGAAGACGCCGCCCGCCCGCAATAGGTCCTGTGGTGCGCCGAACTCGACGACGACGCCGTCGTCGACCACGACGGCGCGGTCCGCGACCTCGACGGTCGAGAGGCGCTGCGTCGCGATCAACACCGTGCGCCCCGAGAGTGCGGGGCGGAGGTTCTCGACGAGGTGCCGTTCGGTCTCCGTGTCGACAGCCGACATCGGGTCGTCGAGCACGACGACGCGTGCGCCGGCGACGAGCGCGCGCGCGAGTGCGACCCGCTGTCGCTGGCCGCCGGAGAGGTTGACGCCGCGCTCGCCGATCAGCGTCTCGTAGCCGTCCGGCAGCTCGGCGGCGAACTGCGCCACGCCGGCGGCCTCGCAGGCGGCGACGACCTCTTCCCACGGCGCGTCGGGACGCGCCGCAGTCAGGTTCTCGTGCAGCGGGATCGAGAAGAGGATCGGTTTCTGGGTCACGATCGCGACCGCCGAGCGAAGCTCGGCGATCGGCACGTCGCGCACGTCGACGCCGCCGACGAGGACGCGTCCCTCGGTGGGGTCGTAGAAGCGCGGCAGCAGGTTGAGGAGCGATGTCTTGCCTGCACCGGTCGGCCCGCAGACGGCGACGATCTCACCCGCCTCGAGCGCCAGGTCGATGCCGGAGAGCACTTCCGAGCCGGTGCCGTAGGAGAACCGGACGCCCTGGAAGGCGACCGAGAGCCGGCCGGCCGGGAGTTGGGTCGGATGAGTCGGCTCCGGAATCGTCTCGATGCCGCGCAACCAGGCGAAGCTGCGCGATGCCGACGCCGTCGCACGCTGGGCGAGCGAGAGAATCCAGCCGAGCGCCTCGAGTGGCCAGACCAGCTGCAGCAGCAGTTGGTAGAAGAGGAAGAACTCGCCGTAGGTGAGCGTGCCGTTGATCACGTCGCGTCCGCCGAACAGCAGCACGGCGCCGATCGACAGCGTTGGCAGGAAGAGCAGGCCCGGTAGGAAGGCGGCCTCGATGCGCGCCTGGCGCAACACTCCGTCGCGCACGGCCTCCGCCTTCACGCCGAAGCGGTCCTGGACGTCGTCCTCGCGACCGAACGCCTGCACCATCTCGATGCCGACGACGGCTTCGTCGGCAGCTTCGGTCACATTGGCCTTCAACTGCTGAACCTGTCGCGAGATCGGCACCACCTTGCGGCCGAAGGTGAACGCGAGCAGGCCGACGGCCGGCATCGTCACGAGTGCGATCGCGGCGAGCTTCACGTTGACGAGGCAGAGGACGACCGCGATCCCGAAGATCATCATCAGCGACTGGATGCCCTGGGTCAGCCCCCAGCCGATGAAGTAGCGGATTGGGTAGAGGTCGTTGGTCGCGCGGGACACGACCTGGCCGGTCGCGTGCCGGTCGTAGAACGCGCGCGGGTACCCGAGGTAGGCCTTGTAGAGCAACTCCCGCATGCGCGCCTCGACCCGAATGCCCGTGCGCGCCGTCGCATACCGGCGAGCGAAGTTGATCCCGAAGCGGACGACCGCCAGCACCACGACGACCACCAGGTAGGGCCAGAGCGCCGTGCCCTTCCCGCTCGTCGGCGCGATCGAGTCGTCGATCGCGTGGCGAATGACGATCGGGATCGCGAGCGAGAGCCCGGAGTAGATGAATGCGCACGTCAGCCCGAAGATGACGAGGCGCTTCTGCTCGCGCCAGAGCCCGGCCAGGCCCTTCGCGGTCGGCCAGAACCCGAGATCCGGCGGATCGACTGAGAGGGACCGCCTGGACACCACGGAAAGCTAGCGGACGTCGTTAACCAGGCTAACTACGCCGGAGCACGTACGATTCCGCCGATGCGCACGCACCCTCCCTGGTAGGTCGCACGCGGTAGATCGCTCGGCGGCGTCGTCGCGACGCTGCTCGCGATCGAGGTGCTCGACGAGCTCGTCTTCGGCGCTCGCGAGGCCGCCTGGCCGCTGATTCGGGACGACCTCGCGCTCTCGTACGCCGCGGTCGGGCTGGTGCTCGCCGGTCCGAGCATCGTCGCACTCGTGGTCGAGCCGGTGATCGGTCTAGCCGCGACCACCGGCAGGCGTCGGGCGTTCGTCGTCGCCGGCGGCCTTTGTTTCGCGGCCGGGCTCGCGGTCGCCGCTGCGGCCGTCTCCGGCTGGGTCCTGCTGCTCGGGTTCGCCCTGCTCTATCCCGCCTCCGGGGCGTTCGTCTCGCTCTCCCAGGCCTCGCTGATGGACCTGCAGCCGGAACGGCGCGAGCACAACATGGCGCGCTGGATGGTCGCGGGCGGGGTCGGCGCGGTCGTCGGGCCGCTGCTCCTCGCCGCCGGGACGCTGGCGGGACTCGGCTGGCGCGGCCTCTTCGTCGTCTTCGCGTTCGCCGCGCTCGTGCTCGTCCTCGTCGTCCGGCGGTCTCCCGACGGCGACGCCGAGCAGGACCGGCCACGCGTGCGAGCCGCGCTGCGGGCGTTGGCGCGGCGCGAGGTGCTGCGCTGGCTGTTGCTGCTCGAGCTCGCCGACCTGCTGCTCGACGTGTTCGTCGCCTTCCTCGCTCTGTACCTCGTGGACGGCGTCGGGGCGTCGGTGACTATCGGCGGACTGGCCGTCGCGGCCTGGACGGGCTTCGGCCTCTTGGGCTCCGTCGCGCTGATCCCGCTGCTTCGCCGGGTCGAGGGACTCGGCTACCTCCGGGGTAGCGCGGTCCTCGCGGCCGGCCTGTTCGTCGCGTTCCTGCTCGTCCCCGGCGTCGGAGCGAAGCTCGTGTTCGCCGGGGCGCTCGCCTTCGTCAACGCGGGGTGGTACCCGATCCTGCAGGCGCGGCTGTACGACGCGCTCGGCGGTTCGAGCAGCCTGGTGCTCACGGTCGGGATCCTCGTTCCGCTCGACGCGGTGCTGCCGCTCGTGATCGCGACCCTGGCCGGGCAGTTCGGTCTCGGGATCGCGTTGTGGCCGCTGCTGCTCGCTCCGGTTGCCCTGCTCGCGCTCGTGCCCAGGCGTTGACCACCGCCTACACTCAGCGCGTGCCCAGGTGTGCGAGTTGCGGTCATGAGAACCGGGAAGGCGCCCGCTTCTGTGACGCCTGTGGCGTCGTCCTCGCCGCGTCCGTCGACACCGGCGAGCAGCGCAAGACGGTGACCGTGCTGTTCTGCGACGTCACCGGGTCGACGGCGCTCGGCGAACGGCTCGACCCCGAATCG
>DASYPH010000411.1:0-10212 GCA_036006925.1 Gaiellaceae bacterium | reverse complement strand
CGCCCAGACGTTCGGGAACGCGACCCGAAAGTCGTGCGGCGAGAAGAACGTTTGGACGACCTGATGCACCTAGACCACTACTGCTAGCGGCTTACTTCAGCGTCGGGATCTTCGAGAAGTCGACGTTGAACCACTTCTTCTGCAACTTGCCGATCGTGCCGTTCGCCCAGAGCTTGTCGATCTGAGCGTTGACGAGCGGGGTCAGCTGCGACCCCTTCTGGAGCACGCCGCCGTACTGCTCCTTCGTGATGATCTGGCCGGCGACGCTGCCGTAGCGGGTCGGGCGGGCCTTCTTCTCGGACGCCACGATCGGCGTGTCGAGGACGATCGCGTCGCATCTTCCGATCTGCACGGCGGTGAACGCGGCCGCGGTCGACTGGTAGATGAGCGGGGCCTTCGTCGGATGCAGCTTCTGCTGGATCCACGTCAGGCCGGTCGTGTCGGTCTGAGCACAGGTCTGCATGCTCTTCAGGTCGGCGATCGAGTGAGGCACTTTCGCCTTCGTCGACAGCAGGATGCCCTGGTTCGCATCGAAGTACGAGTGCGTGAAATCGACCGTCCGCTTGCGTTGCGCGGTGATCGTCGCTTCCTGGAACGAGATGTCGAATGCCTTGTGCCCGGGCGCGAAGAGCTTCGCCCATGGCGTGTACACGTATGACGGTGTCAGGCCGAGGCCCCTGGCGATCGCCGCAGCCAGGTCGACCTCATAGCCCTTGGGGCTCAGGTAGTTGGAGCCGCGGATCTTGCCGTTCGCGAAGTTGACGGCGGGGTCGCCGAAGCCGACGACGAGCTTGCCCGCGGACATCGTGGGCGGACTGCTCGTCCGGGCCGCGCCGACTGCCGCGAGGGAGACCGCCAACGCCGCGACGGCGACGAGAGCGACGAGACGCTTCACAGAGTTCCTCCTGTCGGTTGCCTGGGGGTGCGGTTGATTCTACGTGGCGCCGAGTTGCGTTCCGACCCAGCCTTGGAACGCGGCCAGCAACGGTTCGGCGTTCAGGAGCAAGCGGCCCCGGTCGACCATCCCGGAGGCCATACCCCGGTGCACCGACTCGACGAGGGCGCGGTCCTCCCGACCGACCTGGTCGTCGAACGCGAAAAAGTCCGTGACCCAGTCGGCGTCGGCACCCGGGGCGAAGAAGTAGTCGAGGTAGCGCTCGGTGCGGCCGGCGCTCGCCGGCGCGATCGGACCGAGCGAGAGGTTCGCCGGGCCGGGGAAGACGTTCAGGCCCGTGTTCGGGAAGAGGAGATGGAACTGCCCGCGCTCCCCGGTCTTCTTCGCCTGCGCGAACTGCGCCGCGAACGTCGGGTGGGCCTCGAGCAGATAGCGGTCCGGGTGCACATCGACCTCTTCGCTGAACGATGGATGTGCGGTCGGGCAGTGGTAGCACTCGAGGAAGTTCTCGACCACGATCTTCCAGTTCGCGTCGGCGCCGAACTCGACGCGTGAGTGGAACTCGAGACCGTCGATGTCGATCGCGCGCGCGAGGATCGCCGGCAGCTCGCCGAGGTGCTCGGCGAGCGGCACGGCGGCCGGGTCGGGGTTGACGAACAGGAACGGGCCCCAGGTGCCGACGCTCGCCGGCAGCAGTGACCAGTCGTCGGCGGCGAACTCGAGCTCGCGCTCGGAGCGCGGCGCGCTCCGGAGAGAGCCGTCGAGGTCATAGGTCCACGCGTGGTAGCTGCACTGCAGCGTGTTCCGCCTGCCGCAGCCCTCGATCAGCACCGAGCCACGGTGGCGGCAGACGTTCACGAATGCGCGGAGCAAGCCCTCCCGGTCGCGCGTGACGAGGATCGGCACGCCGCCAGCGTCCGTCGCGAGGTACGAGCCCGGCTCGGCGACCTGTGCCGCCCGGCCTGCGTACTGCCACGAGCGCGCGAAGATCGACGCGCGTTCCCGGCGCAGCAGTTGCTCGTCGCTGTACCACGCGAACGGCAGGGTGAGCGAGTCCACCGACGCGGCCATGCGCCGATGCTAGCGGTGTCTCCCGCTCGTCTCGGTCAAGCCGGGTAGGTCGTAGCTACCACCTTGCTGCTGCGTCTCCGTTCATGCGCATGCGCGTGCGGTCTCGACGCGAGCAGAGCGAGCAGCGCCACGGCCACGAAGTTGCGAAAGGTCGGCTCGGGCCAATGCACCCGGGCCGATCCCTGGAACCACGACGGGTCGACGAGAAACACGATCGCGGTGATCAAGACCTTTCCGAACCACGAGACGACCAGGAAGACCGTCGCGAGCACGATGCCCCAGAATCCCAGCTCCGGCAGACCGACCGCCGAGGCGAAGCCGAGCACGTTCCAGGCGAGCCAGAAGATGAGCGGCCCGAGCAGGATTGCGACGAGCAGCGCGATCAGCACGATCGTCAGCCCGCCGGCGACGAGCGCTCCGATGCCGAGCATCCGCAGCACGGCATGCAGTCCCGAGCTCATCGATCGAGTCTATGGACCGTCGGAGGACGTCGGCTAGCGCACCGGCGCGACGAGCGAGCGCGACGGCCAGCGAAGCGCCTGCACGAGCCAGCCGCCGAGGGCGAGGAGCACCAGTCCGAGCGCCAGTGCGATGAGGAGAAGTCGTTGCCGGTCCATGCCTAAAGGACGGACGTGCGCCTCCCGATCTTCCCGTCCGAGGTCCCCGACGCCGGTCGCGCTAGGCCCAGGGGAGGCGGTCCCAGTACGACGGCTTGCCTGCTTGTGGCCGCTCGAACGGCGCGTAGGCCTGTTTGGGGTCGGGGGTCTCGCTCGCCGCGCTGGCGCCGTATCGGCCTGCGAGCTCCGAGACCGGGTAGAGAACCTCCTCGTTCTCCGACCGCGCACCGGTCATCAGGATCACGCACGGCCCGTCGCCTGCGCCGACGAAAACGTGCTCGGTCCCGGCGGGACAGTGGACGAAGTCCCAGGGGCGGAGCAGCCGTTCCTCGCCTTCGACCAGCAGCTTGCATTCACCTGACAGCACGAGGAACGCCTCCTGCTGCGACTCGGAGTGGTAGAGACAGTTCGGCTGGCCGGGCTCGAGGACGTTGAGATTGATACCGAGCTGGGCGAACGAGGCGTTCCTGCTCTCGAACACGCAGCCAGAGCCGAACGTGTCCGACGTCACCCACTCCGTGTCTCGCACGTTCACGACGAACCAGCCTTCGCCGGTCGGCGCGAGTCCCGCGCCGGAGACTTCGAGGTGTGCCTCGCGCATACCGGAAGCCTAACGGCGGGCTATGGGATCGAGCGGTAGAGCCGCAGGAACGAGCGGCGGAACCCGCGTGCGGGCCAGAAGCGAGACGACAGCAGGTTCGTCTCGCGCCAGTCGGTGACCAGCGACTTGTAGCCATGCTCGTGCGACCACGCGAACGCAGCGTCGGTCAGCGCGAGTCCGGCACCCGAGCCGCGGACGTCCGGCAGGCTCGCCGCCCAGCCGAGGCACGCCGCGTCGTCGGGCTGGGCGAGACCGCGATGCATCGAAGCCTTCTCGACGGGCACGATCTCGAAGCCCGCGATCACCCGCCCGTCTCGTTCGTAGACGAGCTCGCCGAGCTCGTCGTTCGAGATGTCCTCGACGAGCATCGCGTGCAGCTCTGCCTCGTCCTCCTCCGGGTTGATGCCGCTGAACGTCGGCGCCAGTGCCTGGTGGCGGCCGACGAGCGGAGCCTGCTCGACGAGTGCGTCGAGATCGCCGTGCTCCGCGCGCCGTGTGCCCGGGGGCCACGGCCGCTCCTCCACCTTCTTGAGCCCGTGTGCCTGCTGCGCGCCGAAGCCGAGCCGGAACCACGCGTCGACGTGGTCGTCGAGCGCCGGGACGAGGGCGTAATGGCGCGTGCGACCGGCGTCGACCCACTGCTGCGCGGCGCCGGCGTAGAGGTCGCGGACGACCTCCGGCTCGTCGGCGGCGTAGCCGGCCGCTTCGACCCAGACGTTCGCTCCCCAGGTCGCGTCGTCCTTGCGCGTCCCGAGGAGGAAGCCGACCGTCTGTCCGTCGCGAACGGCGACCGCGCCCGAGGCGTGCTCCTGTGCCCACAGCAACGCCACTTCGTCACGGGCCGGCTCGACGGCTTCGAACCGCTCGGGAAGCAACGGCTCGGCTCGGCGATGGGCGCGATGCCGAGCCGCGAGCAACGTCCCTGCAGCGTCGAGGTGACCCTTCGCGAACGCACGAATTTCGAGGCCGCCCACCGGGCGACCTTAGCCGCCATAGGGTGTGGCTGTGACGCACGAGACGTTCGCGGATTCTCGAGCAAGCAGCGAGCGGCACTGGTCTCCGCCCGAGACGCGCTACGCGCAAAGCGCAGGCTTGAGCATCGCGTACCAGGTCTTCGGCGACGGGCCGATCGATCTCGTGTTCATCCCAGGGTTCGTCTCGAACCTCGAGCTGACGTGGGACTGGCCGCCGCTGGGGGCGTTCTATCGCGCGTTCACGCCGTTCGCACGCGTGATCCTGTTCGACAAGCGTGGCACCGGCCTATCCGACCGTGTGCGCCTGATGCCGACCACGGACGAGCGCATGGACGACCTCCGCGCTGTGATGGACGCCAGCGGTTGTGAGCGCGCAGCGGTTGTCGGTGTCTCCGGGAGCGCCGCTCGCGATCTCCTTCGCAGTTGCGCACCCGGAACGCGCGCTCGCGCTGATTCTCTACGGGCCACTCCCGAAGGCGACACGCAGCGACGACTATCCGTGGGCGCAGCCCGCCGAGTGGTGGGACAGTGTCGCGGCGTATTTCGAGCGGGCGTGGGGAAGCCCGGAGTACCTGAGCGGGGACGTCGCGTGGCGGGCTCCCAGTAAACGCGACAACGAAGCGTTCATCAAGTGGTGGGGCATCTACCGCCGACTCGGCGCGAGTCCGGGTGCGGCGGCCGACCTGACCAGGATGAACGCGCGAATCGACGTCCGTGACCTGCTCTCGCAGATCGCTGTGCCGACACTCGTCGTCGCGCGCGAGCACGACCAGGTGATCTCCGTGGAGCACGCCCGCTACGTCGCGGACCGTGTGCCCGGCGCGACGTACGTGGAACTGCCCGGCGACGACCATCTTCCCTTCGTCGGGGACTCCGCCTCGGTGTTGACCGCGATCGCGCGCAAGCTCGGCGTCGAAGGCGAGTTGTCGATCCCCGAGCACGCGGTTCGATCGCCTCCCGGCGAGTGGCTCGGTGGTGGAGCAGCCGACGTACTTTCCGCGCGGGAGAGTGAGGTGTTGCGGTGGGTCGGCCGTGGCAAGCCGAACGCCGAGATCGCGACCGCGTTGTACATCTCCGAGTCCACGGTCCGAAAGCATCTGCAGAACGCCTACAGGAAGCTCGGGGTCTCGAGCCGAACCGCCGCCGTAGCGCTCCTCAGCGGCGGCGACGGCTGACACGCGGCGCGCGGGCCGTCACGAAAGAATCGCGGAATAGCGAATAGACCGGGGCGCCCCGGGCTGCAACGCTCGAACGGCACGAGGTACCAGCCCAGAGTCCGTCAGCGGGTCGATCCCGCGACAACGTAGGAGGATCAGGATGAGAGCTCGCGTCTTGGCCGCGCTGTTCACGGCCGTCATCGTCGTTCCGTCGGCCCTGGCGTCGGCGGCCGGACCGCGAAGCGGCGATCTCCATGCGACGAAGAACTGCTTGGGTTTCACCGGCGATCCCGGCTCGTATTGCTTGATCACGTCCTCGAACCTCCCGCAGATCGAGGTCGGCACGCGGATCAACTACCTGCAGCCGCCGTTGCTCCTGACGCCCGGGGGCACCGACGTCATCCTCGACCCGCCGGGGCCTGGCAACAACACGGCCTTCGGCAACTGCTCACTCGCGGTGGGCCTCTGCACCTTCTGGGGCGGCACCGGCAAGTTCGAACACTTCCAAGCCAGCGTTGCCGTCACGCCGCTCGGCGGCTACGACTGGGCGTGGGACGGGACGTACAGCTTCAGCCCGACGGACTGAGCCTGTCAGGCGCTGACGGCACTGAGGGGTCGGGAATGCAGGGGCGTTCCCGACCCCCGGCAGGGCTCTGAGCGGGCCTGCGTGGACGGGTCAGCCGGTTGCGGAGCTCTGTGCTTCTTCGCCCGCCGAGTGGCAGCTTCGGCAGCGCGCCTCGTACGAGTCGAGCGCGCCGACCTGGATCGTCGCGCCGCCGAATGGCGCGGGCTCGCCGTCGACGAGCCGCTGTGTCATCGTCGCCGGGCCGCCACAGCGGTGGCAGACGGCTTCGAGCTTGTCGACGAACTCGGCGACGCAGAGCAGGGTCGGCATCGCGCCGAACGGCAGCCCGCGAAAGTCCTGTGCCAGGCCGGCCGCGACGACGCGCGCTCCTCCCTCGACGAGGCCGTCGATCGCGTCGACGATGCCGTCGTCGAAGAACTGCACCTCGTCGATCCCGACGGCGTTGTAGCCGCGGGCGAGCCGCAGCACGTCGGCGCTCGTTGATGCAGTGACCGCGCGCATGCTCGCGCCTGCGTGCGAGACGACGCGGCCGACGTCGTAGCGGTTGTCGATCACCGGCTTGACGATCAGCGCCCGCTGCCCGGCGATCTCGGCGCGGCGCAGGCGCCGGATCAGCTCCTCGCTCTTGCCACTGAACATCGGCCCGCAAACGACCTCGAGCCAGCCGCCTCTCGTGGGCTGCGTCCTGATCACCGCGCGGAGGCTAACGGTCCGGGAGGACGTGGCCGTTCGAGCCACTCACGAACCTCGTTCGAACGAGGTTCGAGAGTCAGCGCAGGAGCCGCGAGAGCCTCCGGTCCTTGAGCGTACGGCCGCCGGTCTGGCACACAGGGCAGTAGAAGATCGTGTGCTCCTCGAAGTCGACCCGAGCGAGCGGCGTGCCACAGCGGGGACACGGCTTGCCGAGCGCATTGTGGATCCGGTAGACGTCGGCGTCCTTCGCGCCGCCGAGCCGCAGCTCGAGGCCTCGTGCGAGCTCCGAGTGGATCGCCTCTGCGAGGCGCTCGGTCTCCTCCTCGTCCACCTGTTTCGAGAGGGCGTACGGCGAGAGCCGGGCCGCCCAGAGAATCTCGTTGGCCCAGGCTCGGCCGATCCCCGCGATCAGCCGCTGGTCGCGGAGCAGCGAATGGAGGCGGCGCGAGTCGCCGGCGAGGATCCGCGCGACGTCGTCCGTCGACAGCTGGTCGGCCTCCGGGCCGAGGTGGGCGAGCTCGTCGGCGACGGCGTCCGAACGGAGCAGCCACACGCCGGCGCGCTTCTTCGATCCCGCCTCGGTCAGTTGCAACACACCGCCGTCCTCGAACTGCAGCCGGAACATCGGCGTCTTTGCACCCTTGGCGCCCGAGGCGACGTACTTCAGCCTGCCCGCGCTCATCAGATGCACCATCAGCACGAGCTCACCGTTGCTGGTCGGTAGGAGGAAGCGCTTCGCGCGACGCTCGACTTGCAGCGTGGTGCCTTCGAGGTCACGCAGCGGCGGGTCGAACGTCTTCAGCGTCGCGATGTGCGCGGGGCCGGCGCGCTCGACCGGCGACCGCTCGACGAGCGGGTCGAGTTGCTGCCGCCACGCTTCGACCTCCGGCAACTCCGGCAACGTTAGGCTCCCTCAGGGGATGGACGCGATCAGCGTAACCGTCGAACGCGGTGGCACCGTCGAGGCGATCCACGAGGTGCATGTCGTCTCGAGTGCGGGTGAGCGACGAGGCGAAGCGGCTCTCGTCTGCCATCTGCGCTCCTCGATGAAGCCGCTGCAGGCGATCCCGTTCGTCGACGGGTACGACGACCTCGCGACGGACGAGATCGCGATCGCGTGTGCGTCGCACGAAGCCGAGCCGGCCCAGTTGGCAGCGGTGCGCAAGGTGCTCACGCGGGCCGGGGTCGGTGTCGACGATCTGGAGAACGGGGTCCAGGACGGGCGGCCCGACGGCAAGCTCGGGCACAACTGCTCGGGCAAGCACGCCGGGATGCTCGCGGCGTGCCGCGCGCACGGCTGGCCGCTCCACCCGTACCGTGATCCCGCCCACCCGTTGCAGCAGCGGATCGCCCAGCTCGTCTCCGGCGCACCTGGCATCGACGGCTGCGGCCTGCCGACAATCGCGATGTCGCTGGCAGAGATGGCCGAGCTCTTCACGACGATCCCCCGGCCGATCGTCGCCGCGATGCGGGCGCACCCCGAGCTGATCGGGGGCAGCCGCGCGGACGACACCGAGCTGATGCAGGCCCTGCCCGGGTGGGTCGCCAAGCGCGGAGCGGAAGGATTGTTCTGCGCGCTCTCCCCGGACGGCGTCGGCTGGGTCTTCAAGGTCGCAGACGGCGCCACGCGCGGCCTACGGCCGGCGCTCGGCCAGGTGCTCGGCATCGACGCCTTCCGAACGGTTCCCGTGCGCAACTCGCTGGGCGAGGTCGTAGGGTCGATTCGATGAGAGTGTTCATCGTCAGCGACATGGAAGGCGTGGCCGGAATCGTCAAGTGGCAGCAGGTGAGCGGCGGCCATGCGATGTACGAGGAGGGCCGGCGCCTCTACACCGGGGAGATCAACGCCGCGGTGCGCGGCGCGAAAGCGGCCGGTGCGACCGAGATCGTCGTCATGGACTGCCACGGTGCAGGCGAGGGCTGGACGTTCAACTCGCTGATCCCGGAAGAGCTCGACCCGGACTGCGAATTCGTCGTCCAGAACGAGTGGACGGAGTACACCGAGTACCTGGAGGGCGGCGTCGATGCCGCCCTCTTCGTCGGCATGCACGCGATGGCCGGGACCCGCGACGGCGTGCTCGCTCACACGGTCAGCGGTTCGTCGTGGTGGCGTCTGCGGTTCAACGGCGTCGAGGTGGGCGAGACCGGGATCAACGCCGCGCTCTGCGGCACCTGGGACTGCCCGGTCGTGCTCGTCACCGGCGACGAGGCCAGCTGTCGCGAGGGAGCGGCACTCCTCGGCGCGGGCCTCACCACCGTTGCGGTCAAGCAGGGCCTCGGCCGGTTCAGCGCACGGCAGTTCCCGG
Source organism: Gaiellaceae bacterium (assembly GCA_036006925.1). Lineage (GTDB taxonomy): Bacteria > Actinomycetota > Thermoleophilia > Gaiellales > Gaiellaceae > PALSA-600. The sequence continues at coordinate 1,312 of DASYPH010000411.1, read as the reverse complement.
CGCCGAAAGCGCGTGAGCTGATCGACGCCGGCGCCCGTGCGGCGCTCGGCGATCTGCGCACGGTCACGCCGTATCGTCCTGGCTCACCCTGCGAGATCCTCGTCGACTTCAACACCTCGGACCACGTCGAGAAGTACCGCCACCGCGCAGGCGTCGAGATCACCGAGCCCCGGCAGATCGCGTCTCGCGCGGACGACTGGTGGACCGCGTGGCGCCAGTTCTTCTTCTGACGAGATGCCGGTCGTCGCGTGTCTCGGAGACTCGATCACCGAGGGCTCGCCGTACTGGGACTCCCGGCGCCGGCGCGGCGACCCCGAGGGCCAGTGGGAGCACTGGGCCGGGCTGCTGCATCCGCAGCTCGCCTTCCTGAACTACGGCATCTGGGGTGAGCGGACGGACGAGATCGCCGAGCGTTTCGACCAGGCGGTCGAAGGCGCCGACATCCTGATCGTCCAGGGCGGGATCAACGACATCGCCCAGGGGCGCCCCGCCGCCGCCGCCGCCGAGTTGCTGAGCGACCTCGTCGCGCGCGGCCTCACCCGCGGTCTGACCGTCTACGTCTGCGACGTGTTGCCGTGGAACAACGGCTGGCCGAAGCAGGAGGCGCCGATCAGAGAGCTGAATGCCCTGATCCACGCCTTCGAGGTGCCGTGCCTGCCGTTCCACGACACGCTCGAGGATCCCGAGCTGCCCGGGCGCATGAAGGCCGACTGGACGAACGACGACGGCGACCACCCGTCGCTCGCCGGCTACCGCCGCCTCGGCGAAGTGGCGTTCAGGCTCTAGCCTGCGGCTATGTCTTTGCTCCAGGTGCGCGGTGTCGCGAAGAGCTTCGGCTCGCGGCTGATCCTCGACGGTCTCGACCTCGACGTCGAGGCCGGCGCTCGCCTCGGCCTGATCGGGCCGAACGGCGGCGGCAAGTCGACCTTGCTGCGCATCGTCGCCGGCGAGGAGACCGCCGACCGTGGCGAGCTGACGCAGCGCCGCGGACTCGTGCTCGCGTTCCTGCCGCAGCAGCTCGAAGGGGACGACCGCGGACCGCTCGAGACGCTGCGCGCCGCGCGGCCGGACCTCGACGAGCTCGAAGCGGAGCTCGCGCGGATCGAGTCACAGCTGGGCTCCGCCGGGTCGGACCTCGATCGGATGACCAGGTTGCTGCGCCGGCAGGAGGATCTGCTCGAGCGCTGGACGGCGGCCGGTGGCCCGGGCTTCGACGGTCGGGCGCGCGCCCTCCTCGCCGAGGTGGGGGTCGCCGACGACGATCTGGCCAAGCCGACCCACGTGCTCTCGGGCGGCCAGCGGAAGCTCGTCG
>DASYPH010000410.1:0-1959 GCA_036006925.1 Gaiellaceae bacterium | reverse complement strand
CGCCGCTTCGGGCAGATGCTCGAAGGCGACCTGGCGATCCTGAACAAGACGCGTCCCGGCCACGACGAGGCGTCCGTTACCGAGGTGATCGGCCAGGTCGAGGGCAAGGTCGCGATCATGAGTGACGACATCGTCGTGACGGGCGGCACGCTGATCGCCGGCGCGGAAGCGCTGCTGGAGGCCGGCGCGACCGAGGTCTACGCCTGCGCGACGCACGGGCTCTTCCCGGGCAACGCATTCGAGAAGCTCGCGGCCAGCCAGATCAAACAGGTGACGGTCTCCAACACCGTCCCGATCGATCCGGTCAACCGCCCGGCCAAGATCGACGTCCTGCCGGTCTCGAGCCTGCTGGCCGAGACGATCCTGAACGTCTTCGCCGACGACTCGGTTTCGGCCATCTTCGCGGGCGAGAACCAGCTCTTCTGATCGTTCGCAGTCCTGAAGCGCGCCCGGGGAGCAGGCGGCGCTACATCTGACGAGTCGAGACGCTTCCTTCCTTGTCGACCTCGACCAGTTCGTGGACGTGGCGACCCCACTGTCGCCGAACCAGTACTCGGCGGAAGGTGTTGTGTCCCACGAGAACTCGTTCGATGTCGGGCTTCGTCTCGAGCGCCCATCCCTCGGCAGCCCGCTCGGCGACCGCTCGCTCGAGGATCGTCTCGCGTAGCTCGGCGCTGACGGGCGTCTTGCCGACAACCGGCGCGCTCCGGATCTCCTGCCCTGTGCTCATCGGGATTCCTTTCGCTCGATCTCTGACCGACATCCTTGGCGCCGGATCGGCGCGGAGCATCGGGCTGCACCCGGATTCAGCGGTGTGGTCAAGTACGCACGTGGAGCGCGTGGACCCGTCCCCTAGAAACCAGCCCCGCTGACCAGGGTCTGGGCCTTGGTCGCGGTGACCGCGGCGTTCACGGCCGCGACCGCGGTCGCCCATCTCGCCGACGCGCCCGCGCTGCTCACCTTCGGGCTCGCCACGCTCGCGATCGCGGGCCTCGCCTGGATCGTCTCCTTCTCGACCGAGCAGGTCGGCCAGCGCTACGGGCCGGCAGTGACCGGCGTCCTGCAGTCGACGCTCGGGAACTTGCCCGAGTTCTTCATCGTCATCTTCGCGCTCTCGGCCGGCGAGCTCGTGGTGGCGCGGGCCTCGATCCTCGGCTCGATCTTCGCGAACGCGCTGCTCGTGCTGGGGCTCGTGATCCTGTCCGGCTGTCAAGCGAGCGCCGACGGCGTGATGCGTTTTGCCACGCGACTGCCGAAGGACAACGCGATCCTGATGCTGCTGGCGAGCTTCCTGATCGTGTTGATCGGGCTCTCGGTCGCCACGGACGACAATGCCTCCAGCCACGTGACGGGGATCTCGATCGTCGGAGCGGTTGCGATCCTCGTCACCTATGCGGTCTGGCTCGTCGACTACCTGCGCATGGACGTGCCGCGCGAGGGCGGCGCGCAGCAGCGAGTTTCGCTGACCCTCGCGCTTGCACTGCTGGCCGCCGGCGGACTGGCGTCGGCCTTCGTCTCGGACTGGTTCGTCACCGCGCTCTCGCCGGCGATGGAGAAGATCGGGGTCTCGAAGGCATTCGCCGGGATCGTCGTCGTCGGGATCGCCGGCAACGCGGTCGAGAACACGACTGGGGTCGTGCTCGCGCTGAAGGGGGAGGCCGACCTGGCGATCTCGGTGGTCAAGAACTCCGTCGCGCAGATCACTGCCTTTCTCTTCCCGGCGCTCGTGCTCGTCTCGCTGCTGTTCTCGACCCACCTCACGTTCAACCTCGGGCCGGTCTACATCGGCGCGTTGCTGCTGACCGCGCTCGCGCTCTGGCAGATCACCTCCGACGGCGAGGCGACGCGATTCGAGGGCGTCGCGCTGATCGCCTTCTACGTGATCGTGGCCGTGCTCGCGTTCTACGAGTAGCGCACTGGCCCAGCGACCGCGCCATAGTTGACGGGCCATGGCCGAGC
>DASYPH010000409.1:0-2497 GCA_036006925.1 Gaiellaceae bacterium | reverse complement strand
TCCGACCAACGTCCTTTTCGGCGTCGAGGAGGTCGATGCGCGTTTCCTGCTCGAACCTGACCACGAGCTACTGGAACGAACGAAGAACTACGGGTGGCCGGTGAATTCGTACGAGGGGCTTGACGATCTTGTCGCCCAGTTGACGGTGGATGGGACACGAGGCTTCGAGGTCCACGGCAGTGTCGGGCTCAGCGGGTTCGTCTTCGCTCGGTCGATGGAGTTTCGTTCGCGCGCGTCGCGAGCGGACGTCGCGGGCGGGCTCAACGCGCCGTCAGAGCCCGACTAGCTCTTCGCGAATCGCATCGGCCCGATCGTGAATGTCGAGGTCGACCCACGTCGACACGATTACAAGCGTCGATGACACCTTTATGACCGATGGCGTCCGGTATGAGGTACTCAACGTGCTCGATGTACCCGAGGAGATGCACTCCGAGTACGTCGCAATCTGGACGGTGACGCCGGTCGCGCTCGTCGAGCCGCGCTGACAGCCGCTGGACGGCCCGGTCACCCCCCTGACCGGGCCGCACGGAAGGGGGGTTCTACTTGCCTGCGCAGACCGCGACGGCGAACGCGTTCGGAATGTCCATGAGCCGTTAGCCGAGTGTGGCTTCGAGGCAGATGACCTCCAGTACACCCCAAGCATTGAAGTTGAGTTTCAAATGCCGATGGCTGTGGCCGGCTTCTCGGTGGTCGCGTTGTTGTGTCAGCCAGTGCGAGTCAGCGACGACGTGCACCCCGTCCGGTTGCTCCCCGGGCAGCAGTGGCTCTTCCGTCCTCTGCCATTTCAGCGCAACGGCGTCGTAGAAAATGACGGTTCGTGGCACTTCGCGCCAGTCAGTGAAGCGGAGAGTGAGGTCAACTCCGTCGTAGCTCAGCGAGATGTCTTCCGCGTCTGCGATCGACACGCCGATGTCGACGGGCTGCGCGTTCATCACGGCTGATCATTCCACCTGTGCGCTTCGATGCGCCAGCGTCCTCACGCCGGCTCGGCCATGCGCTCAGTCCAGGAGTCACGCGCCGGCAGGAATGTCACGCGGGTCGAGTTCCGCCACCTCAGCTGCAGGGTCTAGTCACGCCACGCCCGACGGGAGAGAATCGCCACGTGCAGCCCGAGCTTCCGAGCGGGACGGTGACGTTTCTCTTCACGGACATCGAGGGGTCGACGCGGCTGCTGCGCGAGTTGGGTGACGGGTACGCGGATGTGCTCGCGGAGCACCACCGCGTGTTGCGGGAGGTCTGGCGGCGGCATGACGGGGTCGAGGTCGACACGCAGGGCGACGCGTTCTTCGTTGCTTTCGGCCGGGCGTCCGATGCGGTAGCGGCGGCGGCCGACGCCCAGCTTGTGCTCGCCGACGGCCCGGTGCGAGTTCGGATGGGGTTGCACACGGGCGAACCGCTACGGGCCGGGGAGGGTTACGTCGGATACGACGTGCACCGCGCAGCCCGGATCGCAGCCGCTGGCCACGGCGGCCAGGTGCTGCTCTCCCACGCGACGGCCGACTTAGCCGGCGTGGCTGTGCGCGATCTCGGTGCGCACAGGCTCAAGGATCTGAGCGCGCCGGAGCGGCTCTTCCAGCTCGGAATGCGCGACTTTCCGCCGCTGAAGACCCTGCACGAATCGAATCTCCCGATTCCAGCGACGCCGTTCCTGGGCCGCCAGCACGAAGTCGAGCAGATCGCAACCTTGTTGCAGCGACGCGACGTTCGGTTAGTGACGCTGACAGGCCCAGGCGGGAGTGGAAAGACCCGCCTCGCCTTGCAGGCGGCTGCGGCGGCGTCGGGCGACTACGACCACGGCGTGTGGTGGGTGCCCCTCTCTTCCCTCGCCGACCCGGCGCTCGTCACGAGCGCTGCAACTCAAGCGCTCGGTTCCGAGGATGCGCTGGTGCCGACGGTGGGAGACAAGAGGCTGCTGCTGGTGCTCGATAACTTCGAGCACGTCGTCGACGCTGCCGCCAACGTCGCAGAAGCCATTGGGTCGTGTCCGAACCTCACCGTGCTCGTCACGAGCCGCGAGCCGCTGCACATCGACGGCGAGTGGGAGGTCGAGATAGACCCGTTGCGCGAGCAGGAAGCAGTAGCGCTCTTCCGACAAAGGGCTGTTGCCGTGCGTTCGGACTTCGCCGCGAACGGCGACGTCGCCGAAATCTGCAGGCGCCTCGACTGCCTGCCGCCGGCGATCGAGTTGGCCGCGGCGCGAGTAAAGGCGCTCACCTTGCCGGCACTGCTGCAGAGGCTCGAACAGCGCCTGCCGCTGCTGGCTAGCGGATCGAGAGCAGCTCCCGAGCGTCAGCGGACACTCCGTGCCACGATCGGCTGGAGCTACGAATTGCTCTCGCCGCCGGAACAAGAGACGTTCGCACGGCTCGCGATCTTCGCCGGAGGCTGCACACTCGAGGCAGGAGAGCACGTCTGCGGGACCGACATCGACGTGATCGCATCACTCGTCGACAAGAGCCTTCTCCGTCGCAGCGGCGAGCGCTACTGGATGTTGCAG
>DASYPH010000408.1:0-5308 GCA_036006925.1 Gaiellaceae bacterium | reverse complement strand
GTCGTGATGGGGAGCCTGACCACGGTGTTCGTGCAGGCGTTGAACTCCGAGACGGACATGAACAACCGCTTTCAGGCCCAGCTGACCGCCAGGCTCGCACTCGACAAGCTGCGCCGCGAGGTGCATTGTGCGAGCGCCGTCACTCCCGCGGGCACGAGCTCCTCGGTCACGCTCACGCTCCCCTCGTATTGCAAGACCGGCAGCGGCGCGATCACGTGGTGCACCCGCAGCAACGGCACCAACCGCTACGCGCTGTACCGCGCGGTCGGGTCGACGTGCACCGGCGGGGTGTTGTGGGCGGATTTCCTCGTCCCGACCTCGACCGCAACGGTCTCCGGCGGCGCTCTCCAGATCTTCAGCTACACGGCCCAGTCGACCCAGTCGCTGGCCAAGCTGCGCGTGGACTTCCCGGTCAACGTCAAACCGGCCAAGACGGTCGAGCTCTACGAGCTGATCGACGACATCGTCCTCCGCAACAGCACGCGAACCTAGGCGGGTCCACTCCATCGAGGGACGTACGCGCGCCTCTTGTGCGCCGATGCTCTGACCATGCGGTTCTTGCTTCGCCTGCCGCGGCGCCTGAGGGGCGAGCGCGGGATGGCTCTCATCATGGCGATCGGCATCATGAGCGTTCTCGGAATCGCGGGCACGACAGCGGTCGTGTACTCGACTTCGGATGCGCAGGAGGCTCGTCAGAGCGGCTCGAGGCAAAGCGCGTTCACGCTCGCCGAGGCCGGCATCAACAACGTGATGGCCGTGCTGAACCTGCCGACGAACAACGCCCTCGACCCGGACACGCTGCCGAAGTGCACGAACAACGAGAAGAAGTACAGCGATCCGGCGGCCGACCGCACGGACCCATCAGGCTGGCAACACACCACGATCGACGGCGGGACCGTCGACTGGTGTGGGACGCTCGTTCGCAAGGATGCCCTGTGGTACGTAGCCGCGATCGGTCGCTCCCGAAACCCGAACCGGACCTCTACCAACGTGACGCGGACGCTCGAAGCGACCGTCACGGTCACTCCAACGACCACGCAGCCGCTGAACAACCCGGTGTGGAACTACCTCTACGCCGGACACACGGGCAGCACCTGCGACCAGTCGCTGAACAACAACATCTCAGGCGCGTCGCGGATGTACGTGGCCGGAAACCTCTGCCTCAGCCCGAACGTGCAGCTCAACCAGTCGACGGTGATCGTCGGCGGGTCGGTCGACGTCTCCAACAACGCAGCGATCGGCGCGTCGACGAGCCTGAGCACCCGGGTGGAGACGTACATCGGCGGCAACTGCCGCTATGCGACGGGCTCCTGGGCCAACTGCAGTGGCAACCAGGACGCGCGCCACATCTACAGCAAGCTCGCGAACGGAACCACAATCGGGGTCACCCAGCCGGCGCCTGTCGTGGCGCCCCCGGCCGCAGACTATGCAACCTGGTACGAGAACGCGATTCCAGGGCCTGCTCAGCCAGCGTGTACGAGCGCCCTCAACGGCACGCCACCGACCTTCGACACGAATTACCCCAACCGGGACAACAGCGTCTCGACGCCGGTGGACCTGACACCCAACAGCTCGTATTTCTGCCGCGTGGGGTCTGGAGCGAATACCGAGCTCACCGGCGCGATGACCGCGACGCAGACCACGCTTTCGATCTCGTCCGCCACGAAGTTCACTCCGCTGGCAAGCTGGCCGAACTCCCCGTTCGTGATTCGCATTGACGACGAGTTCATGACGGTGACGGCTGGCTTCGGCACGACTACCTGGACGGTCACGCGCGGCACGAACGGAAGCGCTCCCACGACGCACGCCTCGGGCCAGACGGTCGAGTGGAAGACACCGTCGAGCGGCGAGATCGCGTGGAACGCCACCACTAAGACCCTGACGATCAGCGGGACGATCTACATCGACGGCAGCGCCAAGATCTCGAACAGTGCGCTCAACTCGTACAACGGGCAGGGCACGATCTACCTCACCGGCACGTTTCGCGTCACGGGCTCGATGTGCGCGTCGATCTCGGGCACGAACTGCAACTTCGCGAGCTGGAACCCCGATTTCGACATGCTGATGATCGTCGCGGACGGGAACGGCGGCCAGGTCAACCCCGGGGACAGCATCCTGATCGACAACAACTTCTCGTACCAGGGCGGCCTCTACGGGACGAACGCCGTCGAGTTCGGCAACAACGTCAACGTGGACGGCCCGATCGTCGGCAGCCAGATCCTGCTCTCGAACAACTTGACGACGAACGCGTTCCCGAACATCTCCATCGTGCCGGTCGGCATGCCCTCGAACCACGAGGTCTACGCGCAGCCGAACCCACCGCAGGGCTTCACGGGCTAGACCTAAGCCTGGCGGCCCGGCGTGCCGATAGGACAGGTGTGGACTTTGCTCTCGGCCTGTTCGCCTTCTGGCCCGCGCTCGCGCTCGGCAGCTTCCTGAACGTCGTCGCCGCGCGCGTTCCGCTGCGCCGCTCGATCGTCCGTCCCTCCTCGGCCTGCCTGAGCTGCGGGACCGAGCTCGCGTGGCGCGACAACGTGCCGGTGCTCTCGTGGCTCTGGCTGCGCGGCCGCTGCCGCACCTGCGGCGTTCACATCAGCGCGGTCTATCCCCTCGTCGAGCTGGCGACGGCAGGGCTCGTCGCCGGGTGCTTCGTCAAGTTCGGCCTCGGCGCCGACGCCTTCGTGGCCTCGTTCTTCTGCGTTGTCCTGGTTGTGCTGAGCGCGATCGACCTCGAGCACCGGATCGTCCCGAACCGGATCGTCGTCCCGGCGGCGGCGATCGTGCTCCTGGCCCAGACCGCTCTTCATCCGAGCGTGGAGTGGACGCTCGGGGCCCTTGGGGCCGCGGGCTTCCTGTTCGTGGCCGCGCTCGCCTACCCGGCCGGGATGGGCATGGGCGACGTCAAGCTCGCGCTGCTGCTCGGCGCGCTGCTCGGCCGGCTGGTCGGCGTGGGCCTGATGTTGGGCATGGTCGCCGCACTCGTGCCGAGCGTGTACCTGCTCGCCCGCCACGGGTCCGCCGCCCGCAAGATGGGCATCCCGTTCGCGCCGTTCCTGGCTCTCGGAGCGCTGATCGCCCTGTTCGTCGGGCACTCGCTGCTCGACGCCTACCTGAGCCACTTCTAGCCCTCAGCTTTCCGCCGGGTTCTGCCGATACCTCGTTCGAGGGATCGAATGGAGCTCAAACGGCCCAACAAGCTCAGGCTGTCCGGCAAGTCCGGCGCCTCCGAAGCCCCGATCGGCGAGGGTGACTCCGGGCTGCCCGCATCCTTCCCGGTCAACGAGATCGCCGAGCTCGTCGCCGACCTGATCGAGACGACCGGGCTCGTCACTCCGGACCGGCTTGCCGCCGCCCGCGGACGCGTCAGGCAGGGTGGTTCGTTCGCTCAGGCGATGCTGGACGAGGGCGTCGCGACCCCCGAAGGCATCGCCCGCACCCTGGCCAGCCGCTTCCAGCTGCCCTTCATCGACCTGCCGCTCACCGGGGTCTCCGAGCTGGCCGCCCACGAGATTCCGAACCACGTCCTCGGGCGCGTGGTCGCCGTGCCGTACGCGCTCGACGGCAACACGCTCCGGATCGCGGTCGCCGACCCGAGCAACCTGAACGCCATCGACGAGCTGCGGCTGGCGACCCGCTATCAGCTCGACCTCGGCGTCGCCTCGCGCGAGGACATCGAGAGCGAGATCCGCCGGCTTGCCCGCGCCTCCGAGGCGTTCGGCGCCGCGATGGACGTCGAGGACTCGCTGCTCACGGGCGAGGCCCAGGAAGAGGAGGACGGCGACGACCTCGAGGTCGACGACGGCATCTCCGACGTCCCGCTCGTCCGGCTCGTCAACTCGATCATCTTCCAGGCGGCTGAGGACGGGGCCAGCGACATCCACTTCGAGCCGCAGGAGGAGTCGCTCCTCGTGCGGCTCCGCATCGACGGCGTGCTGCACGAGGTGCAGCGGATCCCCAAGCGGATGACGGCCGGGGTGACGACGCGTCTGAAGGTGCTCGCGAAGCTCGACATCGCGGAGCGCCGCAAGCCGCAGGACGGTCGCATCTCGCTCAACGCCGCGGCGGCCGGCCGGATGCTCGACATCCGCGTCGCCACCCTGCCGACGGTCGAGGGCGAGGCCGTCGTGATGCGACTGCTCGACAAGTCGAGGAAGGCGCCGACGCTGACCGAGCTCGGCCTCTCCGACGAGATGCGCGTGAAGATGGAGAACCTGATCAGGCGCCCGACCGGCGCCATCCTCGTCACCGGTCCGACCGGCTCCGGCAAGTCGACGACGCTCTACGCGGCGCTGACGGAGATCAACCGTCCGCAGATCAACATCATCACCGTCGAGGATCCGGTCGAGTTCCGGCTCGGCGGCGTCAACCAGGTGCAGATCAACACGCGCGCCGGCCTGACCTTCGCGGCCGCGCTGCGCTCGATCCTGCGCTCCGACCCCGACGTGGTGATGGTCGGCGAGATCCGCGACGGCGAGACCGCCAGGATCTCGATCGAGGCCGCCCTGACCGGCCACCTCGTGCTTTCCACGCTGCACACGAACGACGCCCCGGGCGCGATCACGCGCCTGAACGAGATGGGCGTCGAGCCGTTCCTGACCGGCTCCGCCGTTTCCGCGGTGCTCGCGCAGCGCCTCGCCCGGAAGCTCTGCACCCACTGCTGCGAGATGTACACGCCCTCGACGGACGAGCTGATCAAGGCCCGCGTCTCGCCGGACGTGGCGGCCGCGGCCGACGGGATCGTCTTCTACCGCAAGACGGGCTGCCCGCGGTGCGGCCAGACCGGCTACAAGGGCCGGATCGGGGTCTATCAGCTGCTCGTGATGAGCGAGAGCCTGGAGTCGCTGGCCGCCTCGAAGGCGAGCCGCGAGGAGCTCGAGCGAGCCGCGATCGAAGAGGGCATGCGCACGCTCTGGGACGACGGCCTCGCGAAGGTCGCCTCCGGCCTTACGTCGCTCGAAGAGCTCGCCCGCGTGACCGTCTAGCCGCGCCTGCGCCTTCAAGTAACAGACTCTTACTAGCGCTTGAAGCGCGTCTGGGTGCCCGAGACGTGCTGGATCACCGCGTCGGGGTGCTCGAGTCGGAGCGCGACGTCGACCAACACCTTTGCCGTCGACACGCGCCGAGGTCGGCGTTGCGCTCGGCGTACGTGCCGCCGCACCTGCTCGTAGCTCGGGCGGCGAAGGCCCTGCTCCTCGGCACGTTCGCCGACCGCACGACAGATGTCCGCCGGGCGCTCGTGCCGGAGTGCGAGGTGGTCGATCTCATCGAGCAGGCGCATCGAGATACGCGGTGCGAAGAAGCCCATGCG
>DASYPH010000407.1:0-2274 GCA_036006925.1 Gaiellaceae bacterium | reverse complement strand
ACGACTGGGGAGCCACGGCGGTCAGCCCGTGGTTCCCCAGCGATCTTCCGGGATATGTGACGTCCGCGTCACTTGCCGAATGCGCGATTCGGACCCACCATGCGTCGGGCGGGGGATCCGGGGGTATCTGGACGACGCTTGGGCAGTCGCAGTCCCAGGCGTTCGGGGTCGCTGCGCGAGGTCACGCGCGACCCCGCCCCGTCCGCTACAGGTCGTGCCGTCACCCGAGGAGAGGCGAAGGTCGGCGGTTCGTTTCCAAAAGCCCGGGCCACTCCGGGGAGAGGGATGACGGAGAGGCTGCGTTGGCTCCGAACCGCCTGACCGAGCGCGAGCAAGGGACACAAGCTCACGCCCTGCGAGCGTTCTACTCCCTCGGTCGAGCGAGCGCTACGGATGGTCCGCTCAACGTGCCGCACTTTGCGGGCTGCGGTCGTTCCGGCCGAAGCTCGAGCCGTCTTCGGCGATGCCCCGGAGGGCCAGGACGGCCTCGTCGTGTCTCGGGCCACCGAGTGCGGAAAGTCCCACGGTCACCGCCTGGACGTCCGCGAGCGTCGCAGCCTCGGCCTCCTGCAGGTAGCGGAACATCCAACGAGCGGCGACGCGGTGGTAGCGGCGCGGGTCCCTGACGGCGATCAGGGCGGTGAGCTCGAGCAGTTCCCCGAGTGTCGGCCGGCCGAGCTCACGCAGCGTCGTCTCGGCGACGAGCAGGTTGCCGCGCTCGATCGCTCGCTGGAATGTCGCCCTCGGATGCCCCTGCGCCGTCAACAGCCCTCGTCTCCGTTGGGGCCGGACGGACGTGCCAAGCCTATCGCGTCAGTACCGGCGCTTATCGCCGCGCTTCGGGCGCTTGCCTCGTACGCGGCCAATGCGCGCGTATGTCCACCACCCCACCAGGGCGACGGCGACGACCGCACCGACGATGAACACGACCGTCTTTAACGACATAGACGGGTCATCTCGCCCGGGACCCTGCGCCAAACGACTTACGGCCGGTTGCGGTTCTCGAGCTGCGCGCGCTCCTTGGCGAGCTCGACGGGATCGGCCTCGTCGGTCTCCGAGGACGGCGGCTCCTCGCCCGCATCGATCCGCTCGAGCGCCTCATCGATCTGGCGACGCAACCTCTGCCGCTCCTCATCGGCTCCCATGGATACAGCGTCCCCCGGATCGACCGAATCCGAATCACTACCGTTGAACGTCACGTCAACTGCCCTAGCCAGGGACGCGAGGAGGGTTCACACTGGAGGTCGCGTGGACGAATTGGTCGCACAGAAGCTCGCTCGTAACGAAGCCTTGTTCCGCGAGGTGAACGACCAGATCCACGGAGTCCACGAGGACTGGGGCAAGAGCGAGTCTCGCTACATCTGCGAGTGCGCCGATCCTCAGTGCTTCGAGACGATCGCGCTCAGCAACGACGCCTACCGGAACCTTCGCGAGGACCCTCAACGGTTCGTGCTCGTTCCGGGTCACGAGATCCCCGAGCTCGAGCGAGTCGTCGAGCGCTTCCAGAGCTACTTAGTCGTCGAGAAGCTCGTCCCCGTGCCCCGCGCCGCGGGGTGACGTGGCGAGTGCCTGTGCGACGCCGGGCGCGAGAGGATCGGCGCGCTCCAGCCACCACTGCGGTTGCGACTCCTCGGCCCACGCGTCGAAGATCAGCCGCAGCTGCGCGACGCGCTCCTGGTCGGCTCGCGCGGCATGCTCTGCGCTGTCGAAGCCGCCGAGCCAATACGGAAGGAACGGTTGCAGCGCCGCGCTCATCGCCGCCGCGAGCGGTTCCCGGGCATCCGCCCAACCGGCGAGCTGCACCTCGAAGCTCACGTCGCCGGTCTGGCTCCAGCCGGCGGCGGTCATCTGCTCGACCACTTCGTGACCGTTCGGCATGCTCGCCTCGAACAGCGCGTCCTCCGGCGGCTGAACCGGCGGCGCCGAGGCGGCAGCGCGCACGCATCGCTCCGCGAACGCGCGGATCGCCTCAAGCCCCTCCTCGGCCGGCCAGACCGGCTGCATCGCACTGCGGCCGACGGATCGCTGTACGACGAGGTAGGGCGTCTCGGAGAGTGAGCCGATCGTCTGCTGGTGGAGGTCGTTGCCGGTGATGCCGAGCAGCGGAACCGCCGACGCCCACGCGCGGCCGTGGCTCTCCGAGATCAGCTCTCCGTTCACCCGCAGCCGCAGTCCCGGCACGTAGGTGTGCGAGAGGAAGCCGTCGACACCGCCGCGCGGGTGGTAGCCGACCTGGAACACGGCGTCCACTTCGTGGTCTCGCAGATCGAAGTC
>DASYPH010000406.1:0-1663 GCA_036006925.1 Gaiellaceae bacterium | reverse complement strand
CACGATGGAGGAGTGCGAGGACGTGCGGCGCGAGTCAAACCGGTTCTTTGTGCTTCGGGGCATGAAGTGCGCGCAGTAGAAGTGGTCGTCGCTTCGAGCGACCGGTACGTCGTCGTCTCGAAGATCGGCAAGGGAGCTGTGGTAGCGGAGAGCCTCGACCCGCGCCGAAATAGCGCGCAGGCCTAGCGGCGTAACCTACGAGCTATGTCTTCGATGACTCCTTACGTGCTGGTCAACGCACAAGAGACCGAGGTTGGCCGCTGCGGGATGGAAAGCTGGGTGACCTTGAGCGCTGGTCACACCGTTGATCTAGGTCCGCTCGGGTTCTTCCGCATTCTGGACGTGCGGAACGGTCACCCCGTGGTTCTCGTCGTCGACCCGCAAACGCGGCGCGCGTAAACCGCGTTCTTTCCCCACCGTGCAGGTGATGTGCCTCTGCCGAGGTAGGTCGGCGCTCGAGAGGGCGCCACCACCGTAACTGCCTAGCTGCGGTCATTACCGCTGTCCGGTGCTGCGACAACCCGAGGTACCACCTCCGTGCGCCGGACACTCCCGTTAAGAAGGGCTTACGGTGACTGGTCTGCAGGCCTCACGGTGCCAATGGGGGGGCTAGCGTGGGTGTCATGGTCGGAATGCTCAGCAGCCCGGTTGACCTCGCAATGTTGTTGCTGCTTGCGCTCTTACTCTTTGGCGCGAAGCGGCTCCCCGAGATCGCGCGCTCACTCGGTATGGGCATGCGCGAGTTCAAGGACTCGATCGACGGAATCACCAAGTCGGAGCCATCCGAGCCGACTGTGGTGGCCTCAACGCCGCTCCCGCCTGCCCCTAGTCCGACGCAAGAGAGCAGCTCCGTCTCTACCAGCGATCAGGGCGACTGACGCGGCGGTCAGCCGCCAGGGCCGCGCAAGGTGCGGTGTTTGGCGGAGCTGATTTCTCTTCGGGCAACACCGCGCCTCGCCTGCGCGAGCGTCCGTACTGCACCCTGACCGAAGCGGCTGTTTCAAGGAAGATGAGCGGATGGAAGGCCGTCCAAGCGACTCCCAACTCCATCTCGAGAGATGGGCGGTGCGCAGCGTGCTAGAGGGTGCTGGGTCGATGGCAGACGAGATGCTGATCGGCTTCGACGCTCGCGAGGCAGTCGAGTACCTTCCGCGCTGGGACGGCGAGCGACGCCAAAGATTTCTCCTGCGACACGACGTCGCTCGGCCACTGTCCGTTGACGCCCGCGTCTGGCCGACGATCGTTGATGGCACGTAGGGGCCCGCCCAGACCCGGTGGCAACCGAGCTTGCAAAGCCGGCGAAAAACTGGACCCTGCTCGGCTACGACGTCGCAGACTTTCCCTTCAGCGGAATCAGTAACTGCTCCTACACGCCCGAAGAAGGCGATCGATTGCGCGAGACGTGGGCACCAAAGCTCAACGAACACCACTTGTTCCGCGATCACGAGCCCGCATTCGCCTTCGCCGCGGTCACAGACAGACGTGTTCCGGATCACGCGCCGTTCCACGTCTACAGCCTGTACCGCCTCCCGTAACGCCCGAGACCGACCCTCGGCATCTGGTCGCTGACCAGCACGAGTGCTCGGGAAGGCACTCCGAGCCGTTGTCGACGCGTGGTTATCGGGGCTGAGGCGGAAGAACGAAGTCCGCGGTCTTCCACGGT
>DASYPH010000405.1:0-4676 GCA_036006925.1 Gaiellaceae bacterium | reverse complement strand
AGCGTCGCGGGCGCCACGGGCCGCAGCGCCTGCACGAACTCGTTGAAGCGCGTCGCGCCTTCGTGCGACGCCCAGATGACCGACACGGAGAAGCGCCGCTCGAGGAGGCCCGCCACGCGGCGGACCTCCTCGGGCATCGGCGTGCACCTACGACAGCGCATGCGAGGCGGTGGCGGGCTCCAGCGCCAGCTCGAGCACCTCGTCGAGCGTCATCACCGGGTGGAACGACATCTCCGCCTTGACGTCTGCCGGGACGTCGTCGAGATCGGCGCGGTTCCGCTCCGGGATGATCACGTCGGTCAGTCCCGCCGCGTGTGCGGCGAGCACCTTCTGCTTGAGGCCGCCGATCGGCAGCACCCGGCCTTGCAGCGTCACTTCGCCGGTCATGCCGACCGTGTGCTTCACGGGTCGACCCGAGAGGAGGGAGGCGATCGCAGTCGTCATCGTGATGCCGGCACTCGGGCCATCCTTCGGGATCGCCCCGGCCGGCACGTGCACGTGGAACGAGCGGTCGTCGAAGACCTCGTCGTCGATGCCGAGCTCTTCGGCGTGTGACCGGATGTACGAGAGGGCGATGCGCGCCGACTCCTTCATCACGTCGCCGAGTTGCCCGGTCAGCACGAGGCCGTCGGAGCCCTTCATGGTCGTCGCCTCCACGAACAGCACGTCGCCGCCAGTTCCGGTCACCGCCAGACCCGTTGCGACACCCGGTACGGCGGTGCGCTCGGCCGACTCCTGGAAGAACCGCTGGCGGCCGAGCGCGTCGCGCACCAGCTCGACGTCGATGTCCACCGGCGGTTCGACGTCGCCGGTGACGATGCGGGTCGCCGTCTTGCGCAGCAGCTTGCCGAGCTCGCGCTCGAGCTGTCGCACGCCGGCCTCGCGTGTGTACTCGGCGACGATCGTCTCGAGCACGGCATCGCTCACCTCGACCTCGTCCTCGCGCAAGCCGTTGCGGTCGCGCTGGCGCGGCCACAGGTAGCCGCGGGCGATCGCGGTCTTCTCGTCGACCGTGTAGCCGTCGAAGCGGATCACTTCCATGCGATCGAGCAGCGGCCCCGGGATCGTCTCGGCGACGTTGGCGGTCGCGATGAAGACGACCTGCGACAGGTCGAGCTCGACGTCGAGGTAGTGGTCGCGGAACGAGTGGTTCTGCGCCGGGTCGAGCACCTCGAGCAGTGCGGCCGACGGGTCACCGCGCCAGTCGGCACCGACCTTGTCGACCTCGTCGAGCAAGATCACCGGGTTCATCGTTCCGGCGTCGCGCAGCGCGCGCACGAGCCGGCCCGGAAGCGCCCCGATGTAGGTACGCCGGTGACCGCGGATCTCGGCCTCGTCGTGGACACCGCCGAGCGACATCCGCACGAACTCACGGTTGAGCGCGCGCGCAATCGACTCGCCGACGGAGGTCTTGCCGGTGCCGGGAGGCCCGATCAGAGTCAGGATCGCACCCGAGCGCTTGTCCTCTTCGATGCCACGCTCCTCGCGTAGCTTGCGAACAGCCAGGTACTCGACGATCCGCTCCTTCACGTCCTCGAGGCCGGCATGGTCCGCGTCGAGCACCTCACGTGCGTGTTGCGGATCGAGTCGCTCATCCGACGTGATGCCCCACGGCACCGCGAACAGCCAGTCGAGGTACGTGCGGATCATCTGCGACTCGCCGGTCTGGTCGCCCATCCGCTCGAGCCGTGCGATCTCGCGCTCGACCTGCTCGCGTACCGCGTCGGGCATGGTGGTTTCGGCGAGCTTCGTCCGGTAGTCCTCGGCCGCGGTGCCGTCGTCCTCGCCGAGCTCCTTGCGGATCGAGTCCATCTGGCGGCGCAGGATGTACTCGCGCTGCTGCTTCTGCGCGCCCGACTCGACGTCCTCGCGAATCCGCCGCCGCACCTGCAGCTCGGCGAGCCGCTCGTGCTGGAGGCGTAGCGAGAGCTCGAGCCGCTCGACGATGTCGATCGTCTCGAGGAGGCGCACTTTGTCGGCAAAGCCGATGTCGGGTGAGTACGCCGACGTGTCGGCGAGCGCGCCGGCGCCGCTGATCGCGCGGACGAACTCGTGAATCCGCGGGTCGGCGTCGCGTAGTTCAAGGATCTCTTCGACGACGGCGCGGTACTCGCGCTCGAGCTCCGCGGTGGCCGCCCGCGGCGGCTCCTCGTCGATGTGCTCCGTCACCTCGACGCGCAAGCGCCCGTCGGGGCCGGTATTGGCTGCTCCCGCGACGCCGCGGTGCAGGCCGGACAGCGTGACGGCGTTTCCGCCGCCGGGCAGGCGCATCGTCCCCGACACCTCGGCCACGGTGCCGACGCTTGCGTACTCGCCCTCGTGCACCGGCACGAGGAAGACGCGCTCGGCTTCACCGACGTCGATCGCCAGCGTCACCGACATACTCGGGAAGACCACGCTGTCCTCTAGCGGGATCAGCAGCAAGTTCGACACAACATTCTCCTTCTGTGTTTCATCCTTTGTACCAGCTTCAACGGTTGAAGTGCGGTGGGCTATTCCCTGCGGCGATAGGGTCGCGGCGCGGTGCACGAGCTCACGATCACCACCCGCTGGACCGATTTCGACGTGCTCGGCCACCTCACCCACGCGGCCTATCCGGTCCTGCTCGACGAAGCGCGGGACACGTATCTGACGGCCGCCGTCGGCCCGTTCGCGGACTGGCCGACCGTGATCGCCCACCTGTCGATCGACTTCCGCCAGGAGATCACCCATCCGACGGCTGAGCTCACGATCCGTACCGACGTCATCGATGTCGGCCGAACGAGCGTGACGTTCGAGCAGCAGGTCGTGACGCCTGCCGGCGAGGTCGCGGCGTCTGCGCGTGCGGTCGTCGTCGCCTGGGACCCCGCTACGCGTGAGAAGCGAGAGATCACCGCACGTGATCGCGCGGCGCTTGCGCCATGAGACGGCGGCCGCAGTTCCGTGACCGCAACCAGGCGGGCGAGCTCCTGGGCGACCGGCTTCGCTCCTATCTCGGCCGTGAAGGGATCTGCGTGGTCGCGCTGCCTCGCGGCGGCGTACCGGTTGCAGCCGCGGTCGCGCGGCGTCTCGCTGCGCCGTTGGAGGTGCTGCCCGTGGCCAAGCTCGGGCTTCCGGGGCAGGAAGAGCTGGCGCTCGGCGCGCTCGCTCACGGCGGCGCGCTGATCGTGAACGCCGACGTTGTCGCCGCCGCGGGTCTGGCGCCGGCGCGAGTCGAGCAGCTGTGCAAGACGGGGGAGGCGGAGCTCGCGCGCCGCAGCCGCCGCTATCGGGGCGACCGCCCGCCGCTCGACATCGCGGGCCGCACCGTGATCCTGGTCGACGACGGGCTCGCGACCGGCGCGACGATGCGCGCGGCGGTGCTCGCCGTGCGCGCCGGCGCCGCCGATCGCATCGTCGTCGCTGTGCCGGTGGCGCCGCGTTCGACGCTCGAGACGCTGGGGGCGGAGGTCGACGAGGTCGTGTGTCTGATCGCGCCCGAACCTTTCCGCGGCGTCGGTGCGTGGTACGCGGACTTCGACCAGGTCAGCGACGAGGCGGTCGGCGAGTTGCTCGGCTAGGACGGGCGCCAGGCATCGAACAGGCGCTCGATGGTGCGCCGGCTCTCCTTGCGGGAGAGGACGTACAGCCTGTCGCCGCTTTCGACCACGGTCGAGCCTCGCGGCGGAACCGCCTCGCCGTCCCGCACGATCACGGCCACGAGCGCGTCTCGCGGCAACCCGAGTTCGCGGACGTCTCGGCCGACGACGGTCGAGTCGCCCGCGACGCTGAACTCCAGCAGGCCGCTACCCAGGCTGTCGACGGCTGCTACCTCGAGCGGCGGCTCGTATGACCCTCGCTGTCCGGTCAGGCCGAGCGTTCGTGCCAGCGGCTCGAGCGTCGGACCCTGGATCAGGGCCGAGCCCAGCACGACGAAGAACACGGCGTTGAAGATCGTCGTGCTTTCAGGCAGTCCCTCCGCCTGCGGGTACGTCGCGAGCACGATCGGGACGGCTCCACGCAGCCCGGCCCAGCCGAGCAGCGCTCGCTCGCGCGGGGCGAAGCCCTGGAACGCAGTCGAGACCCAGACCGCGACTGGCCGGGCGACGAAGAGCAGCACGGCGACGACGGCGAGACCTGGCAGGATCACCGGCCCGAGTTGGCGAGGGAAGACGAACAGGCCGAGCACGATGAACAGACCGACTTGCGCGAGAAATGCGAGCCCGGCATGGAAGCTGACGAGTGCGCGCCGGAGCGGCGTGGCGGTGTTGCCGACGAAGAGGCCGACGATGTAGACCGCCAGGAAGCCGCTGCCGCCCGCCACGTCGGCGAGGCCGAAGCCGATCGCGCCGGCGGCGACCGTCGCAACCGGCCCGAACTGCGCGGCTGCTGCCGGCAGCCGCGCGATCGCCCAGGCAGATGCAAGCCCGACTGCGAGCCCGAGCACGAGGCCGACGCTCAGCTGCCGCGCGATCAGAGCGAGCAGGTCGGGCAGCCCGTACGAGCGGTCCTCGACCCACTGGATCAGGCCGATCGTCAGGGCGACGGCGATCGGGTCGTTGGTGCCCGACTCGGCCTCGAGGACACGAGCCAGGCGGCGGCGCACGCTCGTCACGCGCAGCGTCGAGAAGACCGCGGCCGCGTCCGTCGAGGCGACCACGGCCCCGAGCAGGAACGAGGGCGGCCAGCCGAGCGGGAAGACGGCGTGCGCGACGACC
>DASYPH010000404.1:0-3279 GCA_036006925.1 Gaiellaceae bacterium | reverse complement strand
TGCCGGCGGAGCCGACGTTGAAGCAGGAGTTCGACACCGCCCGCCACGAGATCGCGCTTTCGCTCGAGGAGCTGCGGGACGTGGCCCGCGGGATCCATCCCGCAGTGCTCAGCGGCCACGGCCTCGCGGTCGCCGTCGAGTCGCTTGCCGCACACGCTCCCCTGCCGGTACGTCTCGCTCTGGACGTCCCGGGCCGTCTTCCCGAGCGGGTGGAGGTCGCCGCTTACTACGTAGTCTCCGAGGGTCTCGCGAACGTCGCCAAGCACGCCGGGGCCGCCCGGGCGACGGTCTCGCTCGCCCGGCAGCGCGGGCAGCTCGTGGTCGAGGTCGTGGACGACGGCGTGGGCGGCGCGGACACCGAGCGCGGCTCAGGGCTGCGCGGCCTGGCCGACCGGGTCGAGGCGCTCGGAGGGCGGCTACGAGTGTGGACGCCGCACGGAGGCGGCACGAGGGTCCAGGCGGAGATCCCGTGCGCGTAGCGATCGCCGAGGACAGCGTCCTGCTGCGCGAGGGCATCGCTCGGCTGCTCGACGACGCCGGGATCGACGTGGTCGCGCAGTCGGCCGACGCCGACGACCTCCTGCTGAAGGTTCGGAGCTACTCGCCGGACTTGGCGATCGTCGACATCCGCCTTCCGCCCACGCACAATGACGAGGGCCTCCGCGCGGCGCTCGAGATCCGCTCGAAGCACCCGGAGGTGGCGGTGCTCGTGCTCTCGCAGTACGTCGAGCTCGGCCTGGCGCTGACGCTGCTCGCCGACTCGGCCGAGGGCGTCGGCTACCTGCTCAAGGACCGGATCAGCGACGTCGACGAGTTCGTCGCCGCGCTGCGGCGAGTGGCGGACGGCGGCTCGGCGCTCGATCCGATCATCGTCTCGACGCTGGTCTCACGCCAACGGCCCGACGACCCGCTCGCGCAGCTGACACCGCGGGAGCGCGAGGTGCTGGAGCTGATGGCGGGTGGCAGCTCGAACCAGGGCATCGCCGAGAGCCTGGTGATCACGGTTCGGGCGGTCGAGAAGTACGTCTCGAGCATCTTCACGAAGCTCGGACTGCCCTCGACGGGCAGCGAGTCCCGGCGCGTGCTCGCCGTACTCACGTTCCTGCGCTCCTGAAGACACCAGAAACCCGCCCCTAGAACGGCCTGCCACCCGGTTTTCCGCGTTCGCTGCCGGGTGCGAGCGTGGTTCTGTCGAGCCAGCGAAGGGAGAGCGAGATGAAGAGCCGGGTCATCCAGGACGGGCCAGAGCCCGAACGCTCCGGCAGTCACGACACGATGGACGCCTGCGGGAAGCAGATGCAGCGGGCGATGAACGTCGCCGGCCGGATGGGCGCCTGGAGCGCCACGCACTGGAAGACCGCCGTCTTCGGGTGGATCGCCTGCGTGGTCGTCTTCGCGTACATCGGGAACGCGATCATCGGGCTGAAGCAGATCGACCAGAACGACGCGGGGGTCGGCCAGTCGCACAGGGCCGACCAGATCCTGAAGAAGGCATTCCCCGAACGCGCACCGCAGACCGAGTTCGTGCTGGTCCAGAGCGCGAGCCGGACGACGGCCGACCCGGCGTTCCGGGCGACGGTGGCCGACATCCTCGCAACCGTGAGATCCAAGTCGACCGTCGAGAACATCAAGTCGCCGTACGACCCGCGTCACGCCGACCTGGTCAGCGACGATCGCCGTTCCGTGCTCGTCCCCTGGGAGATGAAGGGCGATGCCGACCAGGCGAGCGACAACATCGACGCCCTCTCGGCGGCCACGGAGAAGGTCGCGACACGGCATCCCGCCTTCTACGTCGGCCACGCCGGCGTGAGCTCGAACAAGGCGCTCGACAAGCTCTTCATCGACCAGCTCGCCCTGGCGGGTGAACGCTCGATCCCGATCACGATCGTCGTCCTGCTACTGGTGCTCGGAAGCGCCGTCGCGGTGGGGATCCCGATCCTGCTCGCGCTGACGGGCGTGGTCGCAACGATCGGGCTCGTCGCAGTGACGAGCCACGTGGTCCCGGCCGACTCGAACGTGAACGCGGTGATCCTGCTGATCGGCCTCGCCGTCGGCGTCGACTACTCGCTCTTCTACATCAAGCGTTGGCGTGAAGAGCGAGCGGCAGGCCGAGCGCCGGACGCCGCGCTCACCGCCGCGGCCGCGACCTCGGGCCGCTCGGTGCTGATCTCCGGCTTCACGGTGCTGATCGCGATGGCGGGGTTGTTCTTCGCGACCGACAAGACCTACCTGTCGTTCGGGATCGCGACGATGATCGTCGTCGGGGTGGCCATGCTCGGCTCACTGACCGTGCTGCCCGCGCTGCTCTCGAAGCTCGGCCCCAAGGTCGACCGGGGACGAATCCCGATCCTCCACCGCTACCGCGACGACGCCAGCGGCAGCCGCTTCTGGCAGGCGGTCCTGCGCCCGACCCTCAAGCACCCCGTTGTCGCGGTGACCCTCGCCGGGGGCGCTCTCCTGCTCCTGGCACTCCCGGCGCTCCGGATGCACACGGCTCAGAGCGGCTTCGAGGCGCTGCCAAAGAACGCGCCGACCGTGGGCACGATCCATCGGGTCGAGAACGCCTTCTCGAACGGTAACGTGGCGCCGGCGCTCGTCGCCGTGAAGGCGAACACCGATCTGCCCCAGGCGCAACGAGCTCTGGCCGCCCTGCGTCGCCAGGCTCTCGCGAGCGGCCAGGTGAAGACGCCGATCGACACGGACATCAGCGCATCGCACGACGTCGCCCGGGTCACGATCCCGCTCGTCGGCAAGGGCGTAGACGCCAAGAGCAACGAAGCACTGAGGACGCTCCGAGAGGACGTGCTCCCGGCCACGATCGGCAGGCTGCCGAACGCGACCTGGGCGGTGACGGGCAACACCGCCACCTCGTTCGACCAGAACGAGCTGCTGAAGCGAAAGGCGCCAATCGTGTTCGGCTTCGTCCTGATCTTCGCCTTCTGCCTGCTGCTCGTCGCCTTCCGCTCGATCGTGATCGCGCTGAAGGCGATCCTGCTGAACCTGCTCTCGGTCGGGGCCGCCTACGGCGTGCTGGTGCTGATCTTCCAGTACGGCTGGGGAGAGGGCATCCTGAACTTCCAGTCGAACGGCGGCATCGCCTACTGGCTGCCGATCTTCTTGTTCGTGATCCTCTTTGGGCCCTCGATGGACTACCACGTCTTCATCCTGAGCCGGATCCGAGAGGCCTACGACCGCGGCCTCTCGACCGAGGACGCCGTGGAGCACGGAATCACGAGTACCGCGGGTGTCGTCACGAGCGCTGCGATCGTGATGGTCGGC
>DASYPH010000403.1:0-20279 GCA_036006925.1 Gaiellaceae bacterium | reverse complement strand
GAAGCTCGCCGGGTACACCACGAAGCACCAGTGTGGCCTCGACATCCTCCCCGCACCGCTTCGTCCGGAGGATGCCGAGCTCGTGACCGAGTCCAAGATCACGCGCCTGCTCGAGGTTGCGCGGCAGTGCTACGACGCGATTGTCGTCGACACCTCGCCGTTCTTCCACGGGCCGATGCTCGCGACGCTCGACCGGACCGACGAGCTGCTCGTGCTCTGCGGCCTCGACGTCCCGACGCTCAAGAACGTCCGGCTCGCGCTGCAGACGCTCGAGCTGCTCTCGTTCCCGTCCCGTCGGATTCGTTACGTGCTGAACCGGGCGAACTCGAAGGTAGGGCTCAACTCTCGCGAGGTCGAGGCCGCGCTCAAGGTGACGGTTCACTCGACGATCCCGTCCGACCGCATCGTTCCGATCTCGGTCAACCGCGGGACGCCGGCGGTTCTGTCCGAGCCCGGGTCGGAATTCGCGAAGGCGTTGAACGAGCTGGCCAAGGCCGTCATGACGCCTGCCGAAAAACAGGGCAAGCCGCGGAAGCGGCTGAGCCTGGCGAGGAGCTAGTCCGATGGGACTCCACGATCGTCTCCAGCGTCAGGGTGATGGCGGAACCGTCGTCACCCTGACGCCGGGTACCGGTGCCGGCCGCGCCGACGCGCCCGCGCCGCTCGCGGCAGATCCGTACGCGGAGCTGAAGGCCAAGGTCCACCACCAGTGCATCGCAAAGCTCGGACCTGAGCTCTACAAGCAGGATGGCGAGGAACTCGCGGACAAGGTCTATCGGGCCGTCAACGAGGAGCTCGCGCTCGACCGCACGCCGCTGACGCGGGAGGAGCGGCGGGAGATCGTTCGCCAGCTCACGGACGACATTCTCGGCTACGGGCCGATCGAACCGCTGCTTCGCGACGACAGCGTGACCGAAATCATGGTCAACGCACCCGACAGGGTGTACGTCGAGCGGAACGGCAAGCTCGAGCGCACCGACGTCCAGTTCGTCGACGAGGCGCACGTCATGCGGATCATCGACAAGATCGTCTCGCAAGTCGGACGGCGCGTCGACGAAGCCTCTCCGATGGTCGACGCGCGCCTGCCCGACGGCAGCCGCGTCAACGCGATCATCCCTCCGCTCGCGCTCCGCGGCCCGACCGTGACGATCCGGAAATTCGCTCGCGATCCATACACGATCAACGACCTGATCTCATTCGGCACGGTGACCGGTCGCTCGGCGCAGTTCATCGCCGCCTGTGTGAAGGGAAAGCTCAACATCCTCATCTCCGGCGGAACAGGCACCGGTAAGACCACGACCTTGAACGCGATGAGCGCGTTCATCCCAGGCGACGAGCGGATCGTCACGATCGAGGACGCGGCGGAGCTGCAGCTGCAGCAGGACCACGTCGTCACGCTCGAGTCGCGTCCGGCGAACATCGAGGGCAGCGGCGAGATCAAGATCCGCGAGCTCGTCAGGAACGCCCTTCGTATGCGGCCCGACCGGATCATCGTCGGCGAGGTCCGCGGCGCGGAGACCCTGGACATGCTCCAGGCGATGAACACGGGCCACGAAGGCTCGCTGACCACGATTCACGCGAACTCCCCTCGCGACGCACTCGCCCGTCTCGAGACCCTCGTGCTGACGGCCGGGGTCGAACTGCCCCACCGTGCGATTCGCGAGCAGATCGCGAGCGCGTTCGACCTGCTGATCCAGATCGAGCGGCTCGTCGACGGCTCGCGGCGCGTGACGGCGATCTCCGAGGTGCTCGGCATGGAAGCCGACGTCGTCACCCTCCAGGACGTGTTCGTCGCGTCACCGCCGGCCGAGGGAGAGGCCTACGCCGTCGCCCACAGGCTGCTCTCTCCCCTGCGGGCGACCGGCCTGAAGCCTCATTTCCTCGAGAAGATGGCCGCGAACAACGTCGTTCTGCCGCCGTCCTTCTTCGCAACCGACGACTCCGATCAGGTTCGGGCGTCGTTCGCGGCGACCGGGTTCGGTGGAGGGTTCGAGTGAAACGCGCCGTTCTCGTCGTCGCAGCCGTCGCGGCTCTCCTCCCTGCGGCCGCGACTTCCGCAACCTCGCGGATCCAGGCAGTCGATACGACCGGCTTCCCGTCGGTGCGCATCACGTATGTCGCCCCGCTCGGTTCGGGCACGCCTCGCCTGACGGAGAACGGCCATCCGGTCACGAGTTACCAGGCAGTCAACCTCGGCCGGACGAAGAGCGTCATGGTCGCGATCGACCGCTCGCAGTCGATGAAAGGCCGCCCACTTGCGAACGCGGTCTCGGCGGTGCAGCAGTTTGCCGCAAGCGCGGGCGCGTCGGATCACGTCGGTGTTGTCGTCTTCGGCCGCTCGGCCGTCAGCCTGACGCGACTCGCGACGAGCGGCGCCGAAGCGCGCGATCAGATCGCCGGCCTCACAGTCGACTCGAAGGCCGGCACGGCCCTCTACGACGCGATCGTCCTGTCGGCGGATCGACTCGGCCAGGACCCACGGCCCGGGCGCGCGATCGTCGTCGTCAGCGACGGAGCTGACGTGTCGAGCACTCACTCGCTCAGCGACGCGGTCAAAGCGGCGCAGCATGCCCACGCCGCGATCTACACGATCGGTATCGCTGGTCCCGACTTCACGTCGGACGCACTTCGACAGTTGGCGTCCGAGACGGGCGGTTCCTACCGCCAGGCCTCGTCGTCGAGTCAGCTCGCCCAGACGTACACCCAACTGCGGGACGAGCTCGCACGCACCTGGCAGCTCTCTTACCTGACCTCCGCTCGACCCGGTCAACAGATCAGTCTCGCAGCGTCGACCCAGCACGCCGTAGCCCGCTCGACGATCACGCTCGCAGGTTCCAGCGGGCAGGCCGCCCAGACCGCCAACGGACTGATCCCGTCGCCTGCCTACGGCGGCGTCGGCACGCTCCTGATCGGCCTGGCCGTCGGCGCGTTGATCCTCCTCTCCTGTGGGTTTTGGTTCGCGGCGCAGCGCGACAACCGTCTGAAGCGCCGGATCGAACCCCACATCGCGGGCAGTCAGGTCAAGGGTGCCAAGGCTCGCCGCCAGGAGGCACGCGCGGCGACCCGCACCCGATTCATCGACTCGATCGAGAACATCTTCGCCGACGTCAAGCAGTTCAAGCGGCTCGAGCAGTTGATCGAGCGCGCCGACTTGCCGCTGCGTCCCGGCGAGCTGCTCGCGATCTGCGCGGGCTGTGGCTTCGGCCTTGGCCTGATTGCGGCGGTACTCGCCTTCCCCGCGTTGCTGATCCTGATCCTGATGGGCGTCGGCGTCACGTTGCCGATCTCGTACGTCGCTTGGAAGGCGCGTGGACGACTTCGGCGGTTCGAGAACCAGCTTCCCGATTTGCTGATCACGCTCGCGGCGTCGCTGAAAGCCGGCCACAGCTTCCGACAGGGCATTCAGTCGGTGGTCGAAGAAGGCGCCGAGCCGGCCGCCGATGAATTCCAGCGTGTGCTGAGCGAGACTCAGCTCGGCAAGCCGATGGACGATGCCTTGGCGCACATGGCCGAGCGCGTCGGCTCGAGCAACCTCACGTTCGTGATCACCGCCGTGACGATTCAGCGTCAGATCGGTGGGTCGCTCGCAGGCCTCTTCGACATGGTCGCGGAGACCGTTCGCCAGCGGCAGCAGTTTGCTCGCAAGGTCCGCAGCCTGACGGCGATGGGCCGTATGTCCGCGTACGTGCTGGTTGGTTTGCCGTTCTTCATGGCCGCGATCGTGACGCTGATGAATCCGACGTACATGTCCCCGCTCTGGCACACCGGCCCGGGTCACACGATGGTCATCTCCGGCCTCGTGATGATCGGGCTCGGCAGCCTGATGCTCCGCAAAATCGCTTCTTTCAGGGGGTAACCGAGCGTGCCGTATCTCGTCATCGCCGTTCTCTGCGTCGCCGGTGCTGCGTTCGCAGTCGCCGAGGTCGCAACCTACCCGGCGCGCCTCAAGGAGCGGTCGATCCGTCGCGCCGCAGACTATGGCCGCGTCCGGATCCCGGACAAGACGGATGAGCTTCTTCGTTTCCGCGAGCGGGTCGTCGCTCCGACGGCGAAGCGCCTCGCCGCGATCCCGCTCAAGCTCAACCCACGCACGAATGTCGAAGCGATCGGCGCCCGGCTGCTCGCTGCAGGCCTCTCTCAGAAGATCACGCCGGCCTCATTCCTGGCAATCAAGGGTGGTGGCCTCGTTGCCGGAGCCGTGCTCGCGACGACGGTCGCCGCGATCAGCTCGCTCGCGGCCGGTTTCATCCTGATTCCACTGCTCGCTGCGGCAGGCTTCAAGATCCCGGACGTCGTTCTCTCGTCCAAGATTCGCAGCCGGAAGGACGCGATTCGCTGCGACCTGCCTGACGCACTCGACGTGCTCGCGGTCAGCGTCGAGGCCGGTCTGGGCTTCGACGGCGCGGTCACGAAGCTGACCGAGCACATGGTCGGCCCGCTCGTCGACGAGTTCTCGCTGCTGCTGTCCGAGGTGCGGATCGGCGAGTCCCGCCAGACCGCCCTGAAGAACATGGCGGCGCGCGTCGACGCACCCGAGCTGTCTGCCTTCGTCCGCGCAGTCGTCCAGGCCGAGCAACTCGGCATCTCGCTCGGTCGCATCCTGCGTGTCCAGGCGGCGGACTCACGCCTTCGCCGGCAGTCGGCTGCGGAAGAGAAGGCGATGAAGGCTCCGATCAAGATGATGTTCCCGACCGTCCTCTTCATCTTCCCGGCGATGTTCCTCGTGCTGCTCGGGCCGGCCGTGATGAATATCCTCAAGGTTCTGAAGTGACCCCTCCGGAAACCGAGAAGGGGTTCGGTACCGGCCTCCGCTCATCGATCGAGCGCAAGCAGGCCGCCGAAGCAGAGGCGCGTCCGCACCTCGTCACGCTCCCGGAGATCGAACCCGTCGAGGAGGCGCCGACCGTCATCGCCCCGGCCGCAACCCTCGAGGCCGAGCCGGTCGCCCCGGATCCGGATCTCACCGCCGAGCTCGAAGCCGCGCGTGCCGAGGCGCACACGGCCCTCGAACGCGAGCGGGTCGCTCGCGACGAGCTGGAGCAGTCCTCGCGCGCGGTCGCCGAGCGCGAACAGGAGCTGAACACCTGGGCGCATGAGCTCGACGAGCGGGAGCAGTCGCTGCGCCAGCGCATCACCGAACTCGAGCGCGAACAGTCCGCGCTCGTTGAGCGTCACACCGAGATCGTTGCCGAGTACGCGCGGGTCCAGGAGCTTGCCGGCCACGCCGAAGGGCGCGTGGACGAGCTCGAACACGCAGAGCGCGACCGTGCGGAGGCAGCCGCCGAGCTTGCGAAACAGCTGGCCGAGGTCGGCGAGCGCGAACGGGAGCTCAAGCGCGAGCGGGCCGCCTACGAGGCGCGCCAGCAAGAGGCGGAGGCCCGCCTCTCGACTCGCGAGAGCGCCGTTCGTGAGCGCGATGGGGCCGCGCAGCAGCGCGAGCGTGAGGCCCGCGAGGTCGAGGCCGCGGCCGCCAAGGAACGCTCACGGGTCGAAGCACGCGAGCGCTCGCTGGCCGAGGCTGCACAGAAGCTCGAGCGCGAGCGTGGCGAGCTCGAGGAGCGCGCCACTGCCGCCGAGCAGGCGCTCGAGGCGCGCGCGGCTCAGATCGCCGACACCGAGGCGGCCCTCAACGCGCGCGAAGCCCGCCTGAGCGTCGAGGCCGAACGCCTGGTGATCGAGCGCACCGACCACGGCCACGCCTCACAGGATGCGTTCGCACTTCTCTCCGAGCTCGAGGCACGTGAGACGAGTATCTCGCGTCGCGAAGCCGAGCTCCAGGAGGCGCAGGCTCGCCTCCAGGCCGCAGCCGACTCAGGCACCGCGAACCGTGACCTGGAAGAGCGTGAGAACACGCTGGCTGCACGCGAAGCCGAGTTGAGCCTGCTGCAGCGCCGGCTCGCAGCGGTCGCCCGCGAGCAGACCGTCACCACCGAGATGGAAGAGCTCAAGGCCGAACTGAAGGACCGCGAGCGTGACGTCGCCACACGCGAGCGGGCCGTTGACGAACGCAGCGAACGCCTCGAGGCCCGGGGTGGTCGCCTCACCAACCTCGAAGAGGACGTGAAGACCCAGGCCGCCGACCTGGCCCGGCTCGAAGACGAGGTCCGCGTCCGAGAAGCGAGACGCGAGGCAGAACTCGAACTGCTCGAGGACAAACTCGAGGCCCGCCTGCGCGAGATCCAGGAGCGCGAGACCGCCCTGACGAAGCGCGAATCCGACCTCGCCGGGTACGTCGAGAGCGTCCAGCAGCAGTTCAGCGCCGCCTAGGAACGCGGGCCGCCGCCGCTACACTGCGCTCGCCCGCGGATGTGGCGGAATTGGTAGACGCGCACGGTTCAGGTCCGTGTGCCCGTAAGGGCGTGGAGGTTCAAGTCCTCTCATCCGCATAACCGTTTCAAGCGGAATCCGGGAACGATCGGGGAACAAACGAAGGCCGCGGGCGACGCGCTGCCGCCGCCCCGGATAGAACTCAGTGGTCTGCCGCTGTGATGAGTGCGGTCGGCTCTGCATGCCGGATCGGCATCGGTCATGATCAGCCAACCGGCCGCGCCTTCTCTCTTGCCGCGGCTGGCGTCTGCGGCATCGACTCGCCGACAGGAACCCCTCGTCCTGCGGCGTGCCTTGCCGCGCTTGGTCTTGGAGACGCCTCGGATCTGGTGTGAGCTAGCGCGTCGTCACTTGTAACAGGAGGTGCCGCGAAGAACTCCGTTGGAGTCGAAGAACTAGTGGGAATGCCTCCGTCGTCAAAGCAATCCTGCGGAATCGTGTTGCCGGCGCTGGCTTGGTTGTAACCGCTGCAACTCCACAGGAACATTCCGAGACCACCGAAGGGATCGTCGGTCGTGCTGAAGTGGCCACTGTTCGCCTCGCAGCCGTCCGGAACAGGTTCTGCCAGCCATTCTTCTGACACAGCTTCGCATTGACCGAGTTACCCCTACTGTCGTTGCGGGCGGTAGCGGTCGCGACGCCGACCGACAGAGCGAGTACCGCGCAGGGAGCCAACACGGTCCGCCCAGTAACCCGAAGTCTCATCGAATTGCCTCCCTCTTCTGTTCCTTTCCCCGCCCAAAATCGTCGCACTCTGACAAGCTCACTTTCAAGAGCAACAACGATTCTGTTGAGCTCGTCGACGGGCAGCCTGATGCGCATCGACGCTATCCACGACGACGACTGGAAGGTCGCCCCGAGTAAGCAGTTCACTCGTTCGAGGGAGTTCGGCGGCTAACCGACATCGAGATACTCGAGTGGCTGCGGTGCGAGCCGCTGCGGTCGCTGCCGCAGGCGATCGCGGCGGCACCGCCGCAGCCCGGAGCGCCCCGGTGGCCAGGAACACCCCCGCCGGATGGGGGGTGCGTGGCGGTGGATGCGGCGCAGAGTGAGCGAGCGCGCGCGGGGCTCGCGCGGAGGCCTCTGCGGCGGTCTCCGCCCCGCCTCGCGCGTGCCCAGCGTTGCGGCAGCCAGGTCGACGAGCCGCAGCTTGCCCGCGTGCCTCGAGGTCGAGCCGCTCTGAGGGATCTGAAAGCTGAGGGATTCGAAAGCTCGCGGCCCCGGCTGGTGGTCTGCAGCCCGAGGCCGCGAGCGTTCCTTCAGGAAGCCGAAGCCAA
This sequence comes from Gaiellaceae bacterium, assembly GCA_036006925.1. Lineage (GTDB taxonomy): Bacteria > Actinomycetota > Thermoleophilia > Gaiellales > Gaiellaceae > PALSA-600. The sequence continues at coordinate 12,675 of DASYPH010000403.1, read as the reverse complement.
CGGGCTTTCCTTTGTGAATCCTGAGTCCTTACGGATGGCCAAGAACAGCACGATGGACGTGACCGCGATCCAGAGCAGCCAGACGAACATCGTCACAAACACAAGTGAGGCCAAGGCTGCAATGGCTGCGACGACGCCGAACCAGCCGATCCAACGCGGCAGCAGGCGCGTCGCAAGGACGGTCACTGAGAACGCCACGATCATCGCGGCGAGCGCCGCGGTCCCGGTTGCGTGCGCAATGTAGGTGCCGTCGTTGTTCGCGTGGATGACCCCCGGAAATACCTGGTGCAGGAAGGTGTCGTCGCTCATCGTCCGCACCCCCGCGGCTTCGCCGAGCGCCGTCATCGTCACTGCCGCGTAAGCGGTTCCCCCGATCGTGACCATGAAGCCCAACATGCCGTCATCCGCGGAGTTGACGGTCGCCTTTCGCACCGTTTCACGGAGCGACGCGACGAACCAGAGAAAGAAGAAGACGCCGAGGCCGGCCAGAAGCCAGCCGATATTGATCTTGTTGCGGTGGCCCGCGTCGCCATAGAACGCCACGTACTTGGCCGGCGACTCGTCCCCGTTCGGGCCGTCGAAGATCAACGCACTTCCGATGACAAACAGCACGACGAACGCCAGTCCGCCGAGAGAACCCCACGCGCGCAAAGCGCGACTGTTGGTCACGATCGCTCTCCTTTCGAGGCTTTGCAGAACGCGGCAAAGATAGAGACGACGGCGGCTGGAAAGGGTGCTGAAGGTCGGCCGCTCTTAGGGGAGGCGTCCCCAACGACCTCCAGAACGCAACTGACCCGGCGCCAGGCGGTCCCCTCCCCGTTCTGAGAGATCGGGGAACGAACGGCGTCCTGGAGGTCGAACCCTCTGAGCTGAGAGACTGCGCGCGTCCCGCCACCCTCCACCACGCCACGCGAACCCTCTGCGAACCGCGTGAAGATTCAAGTCCTCCCTGCCGCCCACCGCCCAGACGTGAACGCTGCCACCGTCACCACCGCGGTTCTCACCTGCCCCGAATGCTCCGCGCAGCACGCAGAGGCGATGCCGGCCAACGCTTGCCTCTTCTTCTACACGTGTCCCACCTGCCAGGTGACGCTCCGTCCCCTTGCCGGTGACTGCTGCGTCTTCTGCTCGTACTCGGATCAGGTCTGCCCGCCGAAACAGTCCGGCGACGCTTGCTGTTGAGCTAGGTCGTCACGTCGTGCTGACGCCGCCGACTCAGCCGTGGCGGTCGTGATCCTGTTCTTGCAGGAGCCGTTCCACCTGGAGACCGAGCTCCCGGAGCGCCTCCTCGATGACTTGCAGTCGCTCGTCGAGTACTCCGATCGCTGCCCGCGTTCCCATCGTTTGTTCCAGCAGTCGTCGGTCCTTGAAAGGACGGATCAGCTTCTGGACCTCTTCGTAGAGGCTCTCGTTCAGCGTTGTCACACTTCACCTCATCTTGCAGCGAGAACTCTTTCCACGCGCCACTCGAGACCGCTGACCCTGCATCGAACCCCCGTTAACCGAAGGCCTCATCGCCTCGCGCGCCTCGGCGCGTCGGTGGAGTGCGGGCCACGGCCGGAGCATCAACGCAGGGCCAGTGCGAGTCACGGTACTCCTAGGCGTGGCGACGACGTATTAAGGTCCGTCGAGTTGATGGCTGGGCGGTCGGCCCAAGCGAGCCGGGAGGCGTCACCGCGTTGGCGTAACAGGTTTCGCGGTCTCAGATGTGGGAAGGGCGTAGACAGCGCGTTGGCTCTAGCTGTTGAAGCCGCCGAGGCTGTTGAACGTTCCTCTCCGACTGTGACCCCTGGCCTGACGCCGCAGCGTGCCCATTCGAGTGCGCTGCCCTGTAGGAGATACAGAAGGAGCATCACACCCATGCATGCCACCATTCGTCGCTATGAAGGTGTCGACACGACCCGCACCAATGAGGTCGTCGGCAAGGTCAACGAGACGCTCGTCCCGAAGCTCCGTGAGCTCCCGGGTTTCGCCGGCTACTTCCTGATCGAGGGCAGCAGCGGCGTCCTCAGCTCGCTCGGTCTTTTCGAGACCTCCGAGCAGGCTGACAACTCGACGATGCTCGTCTCGAAGTGGATCACGGACGAGCACTTCGATCAGGCGATCCCGAACGCTCCGAAGATCACGAGCGGCAAGGTCGTTGCACAGAGCGACCGCGTTCTCACAGTCACCTAGCACGATTCGAACTGCGTGACGGGGCCCGGCGGCGCCTGGCCCCGTCACGTACGCGGCCGGAGAAGACCCTCGAGGGATCCCTCGGTCAGTGGTCCTCAGGGCTCTCGTGGCAGATCGCGCAGCACGTTGAGCTGCCACGTGAGTTTCAGGCGCAAGTCGTTGTGGGTGCGGTCAACGGAGTCGAGGATTTCCTGGGAGGGACCGATTGCATGCTCGAACGCAGCAGCATCGGCCGGGCGGGCGTTCTCATCCAGCCAGGCCTGTCCGCGTGCCGACCAGTCCCGATAGGCAGCCTCGAGCGACGTGAGCTCAGCGTTGTTCGTCACCGGCCGCGCTCTGAGCTCGTGCCCTTCGACGATCAACGCGCCGACGCCGCGTCGGAAAGCTCTGTTCCGCCGTTCGGAGAGCAGCATCGGCAGGGGTAGCGGCAGCACGAGCACCGCGCAGGAGATGTAAGCGCCGACAAGCGCTAGAGACGCGCCGAGGTAGATGATCCGACTTGACTTCCACGCCGCGGCCGAAGCGAGGATCAGCGACATCCCGAGGCCGGTCACGGTCAATGCGAGCCGAAGCCATTGCGAGTCGGTCTTCCAGGAGCGTCTGCGATCGGGCATGTCGGACAGGATCGCGGATCCACCGCATCCGGGTCGGATCAGCTCGAGGTCGAGCCTGCTTCACTCCGGAGTGGCGCGCCCAGAGAACTGCGGTGCGTCACATCGAGGACGCTGAGTTTGGCCCCGGGCGAGACAGACGCCGGGGCCAAACTCATCGTTTCGACTACTAGCTCGGCGGATTCTCCGGGTTCGAGCCACCCGCGCAGGTTCCGTGACCCGGGAGCCCGGGGTCGCCACCATTGCGGACGTCCTGACCAGGAGACTGGACATGGAAGTCGATCGGACCCTGACCAGGGATCAGGTCGTTCAGACCAGAGTAGGAACAGATCGAGTTCGAGTGCGCCGGAGCTCCAGTCCGGTTCGCATCAACCTGCTCTTGCGTCCGCGGCCCGGTACCGGGCGGCCCCTTGACCTCACCGGCACTCGCAGCGCCGGCACTGAGACCCGCGACGATGAGTGCGCACAGCGCAGCCGCAAAGGTTTTCCGCATATCACTCTCCCCTTTTACATTGTCGCCAGGATGACGACTCGCCGAGCCTAATCGAGGGACGAGGCTGCCGTCAATGCAGACAACGAGCGGGCGCGCCGGCAAAGGTGGTCGCACGACAGCTTTTTCGACCGGTCCCCTAACACCCCGTCGATACCATGCCCGGCCGTGGCGGCCAGCGGCTCAACCATGCCCTCTCCCGTCACACGCCTCGTCCCGCTGGCGCTCGCCGCGGTAACAGCTTGCGCGCTCCTCGTGGGCGATGTCGGAGCCGCGATCGACTCACCGGCCACCACGACGGAGGTCGTGGTCACCCTGAAGGCGCCGCCGCTCGCCGCGTTCGGCCGGTCGCTGCAGTCGGCGAGCCACCATGGCTACCGGATCCAGCTGCGCGCCGCCCAGGACGAGCTCGCAGACCGGATCACGGGTGCGGTGCCGGGCTCGCAGGTGCGCTGGCGGTATACCCACGTCGTCGACGGGTTCGCCGTTGTGGTGCCCCGATCGAAGATCGCGGCGCTCTCGAGCATGCCCGGCGTCGAGTATGTCTGGCCCAACGTGCGCTACCACGCGCTTCGCGACACCGGCGGGCCCCAGCAGATCGGCGCCGACAAGCTTTGGGGACCGAACCGCGAAACCGCCGGCACCGGGATGAAGATCGGGATCATCGACGACGGCCTGCAGGCCGACCATCCGTACTTCAACCCTGCCGGATACACCTACCCGCCCGGCTTCCCGAAGGGCCAAACGTCGCTGACAACGCCCAAGGTGATCGTGCAACGGACGTTCAGCCCTGCCTCGTCGACGTACCGCTACGCCAACGTCCCGTTCGATCCGACACAGTCGTTTCACGCCACGCATGTCGCGGGCATCGCCGCCGGTGAGCCCACCGTCGTCGGCGGTCAGTCGATCTCCGGTGTCGCGCCCAACGCCTATCTCGGCAACTACAAGGCGCTCACGATCCCGACACCCGACGTCGGCCTCGACGGCAACAGCGCTGAGATAGCCGCGGCGATCGATGCGGCAGTGGGCGACGGGATGAACGTGATCAACCTGTCCATCGGCGAGCCCGAGGTCGAGCCCAAGCGAGATCTCGTCGTGGCGGCGATCGATGGTGCCGCGGCCGCCGGTGTCGTCCCCGTGGTAGCCGCAGGCAACGACTTCGGCACCTTCGGCTACGGCTCGATCTCGTCGCCGGGTAATGCACCCGGGGCGATCACGGTCGGCGCTGTCAACTCGCGCGGCGTGATCGCCGACTTCTCGTCCGCCGGCCCGACGCCGGTCTCACTCGTCCTGAAGCCCGACGTCGCCGCGCCCGGCGTCGGTGTCCTCTCCTCCCTGCCCGCATCGCAGGGCAGCTTCGGACTCCTCAGCGGAACGAGCATGGCGACGCCGCACGTCGCCGGCGCGGCGGCGCTGCTCGTCGAGCGCCACCCGACCTGGACCGTGCCGCAGATCAAGTCAGCACTGACGCAGACCGGAGATCCGGCGCGCACCACGGCGAACGCTGAAGCGCTATCCGTCCGGGAAGGCGGCGGAATCGTCGATCTCCCCCGCGCCGACGCGCCGCTCCTTTTCGCAACTCCGAGCTCGCTGTCGTTCGGCAGCCTGGCGCCTGGCGCAACCAGGACACTCGCCGTCTCGCTGACGGATGCGGGCGGCGGCGCTGGCGACTGGAGCACCACCGTCCAGGTCCAGAGCGGCGGCGGGCAGGTGTCCGGCCCGGCCGCAGCGACCGTTCCCGGCGCCTTGCAGCTGACCGCGACCGCGGGCAAGACCGCGGGTGACGTGAGCGGCTTCGTCGTGCTGACGAGGGGTGCCGACGTACGACGCATCCCGTTCTGGTTCGTGATCGCGGCGCCGGCGCTCTCCGGGCCGCGCCGAACGCTGACCACGCCGGGAACCGTCTCGGGGACGACCGCCCGCGCCGCGTCACGGATTTCCAGCTATCGCTACCCGACAGGCGGCGACGCCACCTATCCAGGGCCTGAGCGCGCGTACCGGATCCGGATCACCGGTCACCCGGCGAACTTCGGCGCGGTCACCCTCAGCGGACGCGTGGTCCCCCACGTCGTCGTCGACGGTGGCGGCAACTTGCTCACCGGGTACGCCGGCCTGCCGACCGATTTGAATCCCTACCGAAACCTGTTCGGTCGTGACGTCCCGGTCGCGGGCGCGGTCCTGCCGGCAGCTGGGCTCTACGACGTCGTCTTCGACACGCGATCGGTTGCCGCCGCCGGGCCGTTCACCTTCCGGTGGTGGGTGAACGACGTCACCCCGCCGAAGCTCCGGATCACCTCGAAGGCCGGCGGCATCACGGTCGCTGCAACCGATACCGGCTCGGGAGTCGACCCGTCGTCGCTGCTCGCCACCCTCGACGGCGCGACGGTCACTCCCCGGTTCTCGCATGGCGCGTTCCGCATCCGCGCCGCCAAGGGCTCGCACAAGCTCGTGCTGCAGGTGGGCGACTACCAGGAGAGCAAGAACATGGAGGACGTCCCACCGATCCTCCCGAACACCGCCACGCTGCGCGCCACGGTCAACGTTCGCTAGCCCGGACTACGGATGCCGCCGGTCGCGATCATCGATCGTCGGCAGATTTGCGAGATCGCGCTCGACCGAGCGGGCGAACTCATCCGATTCGTCGTCCTCGTCGACGACCCGCAGGTGCGTCCGACGGCTCGATCGCTTTCGCATCGGGCGGTCCACCCCCAGCCTGCGGCTCAGGCGCGGCCACTCCGCCGCAACGAGCAGCGCGAGCGCCGCGACGAGCAACGCGATAGCGACCGGGCTCACACCCGAAGGATAGGCGCGACCGAACACCTCTTGCGAGACTTCGGGGCCGGTGAGCAAGCATCGTCTCTCCCTCCTCGCGCTCGTTGCGATCGTCGCAGGCTGCGGCGGGGGCTCGAATACGCCACCTCGCGTGACCGAGCCCCCGACGACCACGGCCGCGGAGACCATGCCGTTGACCGTCTTTCGCGTCGAACAGGGCGCGCTGCAGGCCCGCATGGTGCAGGTCCCGCGGACGCGAGCAGTTGCAGCCGCCGCGCTGACCGCGCTCGGAATCGACGCGCCTGTGACGATCGAGGGCGGTACGGCACGCGTTCAGAGCAGCGACGCGAGTGAGGAGCAGGTCGCGGAGATCGTCTACACGCTGACGCAATTCCCGTCCGTACAACGAGTCGACGTCGCGGGCCGATCCGGTCTGACTCGTGCGGACGTCGTCGCCTTCGTGCCGGTGATCCTGATCGAGCAACCTACGGCGGGCAGCTCGGTACCGCCGACGTTCACCGTGAGTGGAACGGCAAGTGTTTTCGAGGCGACGCTCGTGGTCGAGCTGCGGCGGAACGGAGCGGTGCTCTCGAAGCAGACGGTGACGGCCAGCGAGGGAGCGCCTGCACGCGGGACGTTCAGTGCGACCGTCCGAGCGCCGTCGCCGGGGCCAGCGGCAGTTGTCGCGTACGCGCCGTCGGCCGAGGACGGGACGCCGCAGCACGAGCAGCAGGTAGCGGTCACGGTCACGCCTTGAGCTGCTGCGCCAGAACCCAGAGCCCGGCCACGGTGTAGCCGACCATCAACGCCACGAGCGGTCCCTGCGCGATCAGCGCGCGTCGCCGGTCCGCGGTCCGCAGCGCCAGCCGGTGCGCGGCGAAGACCGCGGCGACGTGACCCCAGACGATCAACAGCACCTGCAGCCACCAGACCAGCGCCGCCGGTGCGATTCCCTTCCACAGCGCGTATTCGCCCCAGCCGAAGGGATTCCAGCTGTGCCCGAACGGATCGACGATCACCGCCGGTGTGTCCTCGCCGGCGATCAGCAGGTAAGCAAAGTAGTGCGCTGTGAAGTAGACGGCGGCGATCGGGATCAACGTCACCGCCAGAAGGGTCGCGTTCCTGCGCGTGACGAGGACGTAGGCAGCCACGAACACCACGACGACCGCGAGCATCGACAGCGTTTGCAGCACGTCGACGTGCTGGGCGAGGTACGACCAACGGTCGTAGAACCACTGCTGGAACGAGCCGAAGCGGTCGGTCTGGGACCAGCCGTCGAACACGACGGTCGCGAGTGTCGTCAGCACGAATGCTCCGCCACCGAACGGCAGCGCGGGGTCGGTCCGCAACCCGGCGCCGTACCACCGCAACCGCGCCGACCGCGCCGAGGGGTCGGTCGAGGCCCAGTCCTCTGGCACGAACGGTCGCAGCTCGAGCGGCGAGAAACGTGAGAACGTGCGGGCGAAGACCGAGAAGAGCTCGACGTTCCCGAGCCACGCCTCGGCGCCGTACACGGCCGAGCCGACCAGCGTCGCGATGATGTACCCCACGAGCAGCAACGCCAACGTCCGCGGCTCCTTTGCCGGCGCCCAGATCAGCTCCATCCACGACCACACGAGCAGCAGCGCGACAGCCGGGCACTGGCCGAGCCAGATGGGATAGGCGAGCGGCTGCACCTCTCGGACTGCGAGCGCCCTGTCGAGGACTCGCGCCGCGATGTTGAGCGGCGAGATCCGCTCCCAGATGTTCCCGACGAGCCACGAAACGATGCCGAGCCCGACCCAGAAGTCGACCCACGTCAACAGCGTGACGGGGTTCTCGAAGAACTCCGTCGACTGCTCGGTCGTGCTGAAGAGGCCGCCCACGAGGGCGACCGCGATCAGGATCACACCGACGGTCGTCAGGATCGGGCCGACCCGGAACCGCCGCATCGCCGGATACAGATCGGCGCCGAGCTGCTCGGTCGGTTCTGGGTCGCGAACGGCGAACATCGCAACCGGGGCCGAGAGCAGGACTGCCGTCCCGCCGGCGATCACATAGAGCCAGATCGGAAGCGGAAACTTGTAGGAGATAGGCGCCGCGTGCGCGACCAGAGCCAGCACGCGTCACAGGCTAGAGATAGACAGCTCCCCGGGTTGGACTCGAACCAACAACCCTTCGGTTAACAGCCGAATGCTCTGCCAATTGAGCTACCGGGGATCGTACGGCGGCGGAAGTGTAGCCCTAGGCGCTGATCGCAGCGGCGCGCTCACGCAGCCTCGCAAGCGCCTCGGACAGCTCGCTGCGTCGATCGAGCGGTGCTGCACGAAGCTCCCGCTGCAGCTCGCGCTCCCGCAGACGAAGGAGTAGCTCGGTGCCCGTCGCCTCGCCGATCCCCTCGGACTCGGCGTAGGCGTCGAGCTCGGCGAGCAGCCCGACACCGCCCTGGTCGAGCGGTGCGCCGTCGACGAGATGATCGCGGAGCGCACGGTGCAGCGGGTCGTAGAAGTGCTCGGCTGTCAGCTCGGCGAGCACCGGACGCAGGGTTGGATGGGCGACCGCCCCGGCGAGGGCGTTGCGCTCGAGCTTCGCGCTCGCGTCGAGTACCCGCTGCGACGTGGGAGCAGCGGCGCGCGCGAGCGACGCTGCCCGGAGCGGCACGGTCATGCCGATCCGGTCGTTCGCATACCGCCAGGCGTCTTGCCGCTCCGGCGAGTCCGGGACCTCGTCGAGCAAGGCTTTGATCGAGCGCAGCGCCGTCTCGCGATCCTCGGCGCGTTCGATCTCGACCTTCGTTCGGTAGAGCACGTACGGCTCGGCCGCAGAGAGCCGGGCGGCGAAGCCGTCCGGGTCGTCGGCCGGATCGATCCCGGGCGGGAGCGGCACCACCTTGACGTCAAAGCCCTGTTGCACGGCGAGCGCCATCCCGCGCAGGGTCGCGGTCTCGCCGGCTGCATCACCGTCGAACGCCAGCCAGAGCCGTTTGCTGAGCCGACCGAGCTCCTTCAACTGCTGGTCGGTGAGCGCCGTTCCCATGCTCGCAACGACCGGTTGGAGGCCGGCCTGGCGGAGCGCGAGCACATCCGTGTTCCCCTCGACCACGCAGGCCCGGTCCTCCTTGGCGATCGCCGCCCGCGCCTTGTCGAGGCCGTACACGACTGAACCTTTGTGGAAGAGCTCCGACTCGGGTGTGTTGACGTACTTCGCCGGCAGCGGGTCATCCTCGAAGAGCTTTCGCGCCTGGAACCCGAGCACACGGCCGCGCGCGTCGGTCAACGGGAAGAGCAGCCGCCGGCCGAAGAAGTCGCCGCCCCGCTGCCTGGTGAGGCCGGCCGCACGCAGCTCGTCGGTCGTGAATTCCTTCGCCAGAGCCTTGCGCGCGAGCGTGTCGCCGCCGAGTGCGAATCCGAGCCGGAACTCGCGACACACCTCCTCGTTCAGTCCGCGCCCTTTCAGGTAGTCGCGCACGAACGACCCGGCCTCGGTCTCCCAAAGCGTCCGCTCGTAGAACGACGCCGCCGAATCGAGCAGCGCGAACAGCCGCTCGCGGCGTTTGCGCGCGGCGTCCTGCGCGGGTGAGCTCTCCTCGTACTCGAGCTCGACCCGGAAGCGCTCCGCGAGCCACTCGATCGAGCCGGCGAAGTCGAGCCCCTCGGTCTCGCGAACGAAGGTGATCAGGTCGCCCTTCGCGCCGCAGCCGAAGCAGTAGTAGAGCTTGTCGACGGCGTTGACCGAGAACGACGGCGTCCGCTCCTCGTGGAACGGGCAGCGCCCGGTGTAGCGGCCGCCAGCCTTGCGCAGCTGCGTGCGAGCAGAGACCACGTCGACGAAGTCCGCGGCCGCCTTCACCGCCTCGACGCTGGTGTCCTTGATCCGGGCCATCAGTGGCTGGCCCGATTCCATTGGCGCGACTCTCGGTTGCGAGCACCAAGCGATGCAAGGACGCAGGGCGACCCGGTAGTGGCGCTACCGGATCGCCCGAGGACGCCGCAGCGCGCCACGTGATCGCGGGCGAGAGACACGGAGGATGGGGTCGGGTCAGTCACCGATCGTCGCAGCGTACGACAGCGCGAACCGGTCGGTCATGCCCGCGACGAACTCGACGATCTCCGCCTCGGAGTCGCCCCGAGCCCGAAGATGCTCGTAGATCCGCCCGATCGCGTCGTGCGCGCGAGCGAGCTCCGGGCGTGTCTCCGGCCCGAGGTAGACGTGCTCGAACATGAACGCGCGCAGCGAAAGCATTGCCGCACCGATCTCGTCACCCTGGGCGATGTCGTCCGCCCGGGCCGAATGCTCGACCAGGTCGTGGACGAGTGTGTCGATCCGCTTCGCACCCGTCGGCCCGAGGATCTCGATCTCGTCGGCCGGCAGGTCGCGTTCCTCGAGGATCCCGTAGCGGATCGCGTCGTCGATGTCGTGGTTGATGTACGCGACACGGTCGACGATCCGGACGATCTTCCCCTCGAGCGTTTCGGGCTCGCGGTCGCCGGTATGCGCGAGGATGCCGTCGATCACCTCGTGGGTGAGGTTGAGCCGCCGGGCGATGCGCGCGGAGTTCTCGTTGTGCCGGAACCCGCCCGCGACGAGCTTGTCGAGCGCGGCTTCGCCCGCATGGCCGAACGGCGGGTGCCCGGTGTCGTGTCCGAGACCGATCGCCTCGGCGAGATCCTCGTTCAGCCGGAGCGCGCGAGCGACGACCCGGGCGATCCCGGTCGTCTCGAGTGTGTGTGTCATCCGCGTTCGGTAGTGGTCGTTCGCCGGGTCGATAAAGACCTGCGTCTTGCCCTTCAGGCGGCGAAACGGCTTCGAATGCAGGATCCGGTCGCGGTCGCGCTGGAACGGCGTGCGCACCGAGCATTCGCCCTCGGGCCGCTCGCGGCCGCGCGTTTCGTAGGAACGCACGGCGAGCGGCGACAGCGACTCTTCCTCGAGCTCACGGATCCGCTCGGCGAAGGCGTCAGCAACATTCCCGGCGAGATCGGGCATCAGGCGCCAGCGTAGCTTCAGACCCGGTTGAGACCAGGCCCGCGAGCCGCGGCGCGGAGCCTGCTCGTGTCGCTCAGATGATGATCGGGACGGTGCCACCGTCGGCCGACCAGGCGGCGCCGGTCACGTACGAACTGCGGGCAGAGCAGAGGAAGACGATCACGGCGGCGATCTCCTCGGGCTCGGCGAGCCTCCCGAGCGGTCGACCGGCGCCGACCTTCTCCAGCACCGCTGCGCGGTCTCCCTGCTGGGCAGCGAGACCCTGCTCGCCGAGCCAGGCCTCCGTTGCGGTCGGCCCCGGCGTGACGGCGTTGCAGCGCACCCCGTCCTTCGCGTACATGTCGGCGACGAGCCGCGAGTACGAAAGGAGCGCCGCCTTCATCACCGAGTACTCGGGCAGCGTCGCGGACGGACGCTTGGCCGACGTCGACGAGACGTTCACGATCACGCCCTGGTGCTCGCAGAGCGATGGGAGCGCCGCCCGGGTCGCCCTGATCGCGCTCAGCAGGTTGAGCTCGAAGGAGCGCTGCCAGTCGGCGTCGGTCAAGTCGGGTAGGGCGCGCACTGCCGCGCCGCCGACGTTGTTGACGAGGCAATCAACGCGGCCGAAGCGCTCGAGCGCCGCCGCAATCAGCCGCTCGGGCTGACCCGTCTCGGCGAGGTCGCCGACGACGTGGAGGTCGCCGACACCACCGTCGCGCCGACCCGAGGTGACGACCCGAGCGCCCTCTGCCCGCAGCTGGAGCGCGACCTCGAGCCCGATGCCGGAGGTCGAGCCCGTGACCAGGCAGACTTTCTCGCGGAGGCCGAGGTCCATCGCGGCGCTACGTTAGCGCCTGTGACGACGATCCTCCTGGCACGGCACGGCGAGACCGATTGGAACCGGGACGGCCGCTGGCAGGGCTGGGCCGACCCGCCCCTCAACGACACCGGTCGCACACAGGCCCGTGCGCTCCGCGACCAGTTGCAGGAGACGCCGTTCGACGCGGTCTATTCGAGCGACCTGCAGCGAGCCCACGAGACGGCCGAGATCGTGGCCGCGCCGCACCACGTCCCGGTGATCGCGGACGAAGGGCTTCGCGAGATCGACGTCGGTGCCTGGTCCGGCTTGACGCGGGCGGAACAAGAAGCTCGCTTCCCAGGGGTCGAGCGACCCGACGGCGAGACCCGCGAGCAGCACCTCGCCCGTGTCCTCGTCGCCGTCGAGCGCATCGCGCGCGATCACCCCGGAGAGCGACTGCTGATCGTGTCGCACGGCGGCACGATGCGCGCGCTCCGCTCACACGTGAGCGACGAGCCGTTCCATCCGATCGACAACTGCGCGGTCATCGAGCTGCACTTCCTCGACGAGCGGCTGAGAGCGCCTGGACACCGATCGGGAGGGGCCGGAGCTCGGCCCCTCCCGATCGAGTGACGATCAATTGCCGTCGATACACCCGGCGCCGTCGTAGCCGCTGTGGGCGGCGTACGCGGCGTTGCTGAAGTTGCCCTGGATCTTCCAGCTGGTGGTTCCCAGCTTCACGGGCGTGCCGCTGAACGTCCAGGCGCACTTGTCGGCGTTCTCGGCGCCGGAGCTGTCGAACCACGCGTCGCCGTGCGGGTCGGTCAGTGCCTCACTCAGCTCGTGTCCGCTGACGTTCGCGAGCGCGGCCAGGCCCTCGC
>DASYPH010000402.1:0-27915 GCA_036006925.1 Gaiellaceae bacterium | reverse complement strand
GCTCCGCCCTCGGTGTCGTTATCCGCGTGAGAAGCTGCGGCGTGCCGGCAGGCTGGTGAAGCCGGACTTGTCGCGGGCGCGGAGTGTGAGCGTGTAGCGGCCGGGGCCGCGGAAGCGGGCGACCGGTGTCCAGTGCCGCGTGTAGACGCCGCACGGCCGTGGCGCGATCAGCGTCGCGAAGCGGCGGGTGTACGAGAGCTTGCCCGGCCGCGAATCGGTCTCGATGATCGTCAGGTTCTTCAGCGAGTCGTCGCAGATCCGGAACCGTGCGTACATCGTCGCGCCGATGAACCGGGCCGACAGGATCGTCAGCGTCGGCCGTTTGTTGGTGATCGGCGCCGTGGGGGCGATGATCGCAGTGGTGGCCGAGTTCGTCGTACCCGTGCCCTTGGCGTTGCGGGCGGTGACCTTGACGCGGATGCGGAAGCCAAGATCGCCGGCCTTGAGCAGGTAGGACTTTGCCGTCTCCCCGACGACGTTTGCGCAGGCGACGATGTTGTCGGCGTCACAGCGCTGCCACTGGTAGGCGAACGAGGTCGGGTTGCCGGTCCAACTTCCGTTGTCGGTGGTCAGCGTTTGGCCGACACGGGGCGTGCCCGAGATGATCGGGTGGTCAGTCGCCCGCGGTGCGCTGCTGGAGGTCGCAGGAGCGACCGCGTCGGACTGGGAGGACTGGGCCGAATCCGACCCGTCCGCGTTGGTCGCTGTAACCCGCACACGCATGGTGTGGCCGGCGTCTGCACCGACGAGCGTGTACACCTTCTGTGTCCCGTTGGCGACGCTGGCGCAGCTGTTGCCGCCGCCGTTGCAGCGAAGCCACTGATAGGCAAACGTCGTCGGGCTATTGCTCCAGGTGCCGTCGGACGCGGTCAGCGTCTGGCCGACAGTCGTCGTGCCGGTGATCGTTGGCGGCGCTGTGTTCACTGGCGCAACCTGGGTCGCCGCCTGACCCACGCCAACAGCTGCCGCGAGCGCGACCAGTGAGGCGGCGATCAGGGCAACAAGACTTACCTGCCGATTTTTCACGGTGTTCCTCTCTCATTCGGATGACCGAGCGGTGCCCGGTTGACGAATCGCGAGCGCGCCGGTCTCTCCGAGCGCACTGTCGAGTTCTCGTCTCTCAAACGGTGCTTCCCCGCCGTACGTCAACCAGGATGAAGCTCGCGTAAGCCAGACGTAAAAGGGCTCGCGAATCCCTCGATCTAGGCGGGTGGCGGGCTCGCGCGGACTCCTGCGAGGAGTGGGCTGAACCTAGACGAAGGCGGGCATGGAACGCGACGGACGGCAGATTCTTCTCGCCAGGAGGGCGACGTAGCGTCTCTAGCTGGCGGCCGGGCCGCATCGGGTAGGACTGTCGGGCGACCACGGCCCAACGGCTCTCGACCCACCTGTGGTGATGCGCCCGGCCCCGCTAACGATTCAACTGCTGGGCTTCGAGGGACCGCGCCCTCGCGCGGCTGACTGCCAGCGCGTGGCAAGCTCGGCGCCGTCGAGTTTCTCGGCCGCCTCGAGGGCGTTGCCCGCCCGTTTCGACGTCGTACGTCCGAAGGCTCCGAGGAGCAACCATTTGCGGGTCAGCCGGACGAGGCGCAGCTTGTCGTCCGTGAGGTCGAGTTTGCGCTTCGGGTGCAGGTAGAGGTCGATCGCCACCTTCTTGACGAGTGCCGGGTCGGCAGGCGCGCCGGTTGCTCGTTCGAGCCGGTCGGCCACGAGCGAGCCGATCAGCTGGAGCTCGCGAATGCCGGTCCGCACCGCGATTGCGATCGACGCCGAGCTGGAGGCGAGCATGACCCACGGGACTCGGGTGAAGCGGGCGCCACGCGCAAGTATTCGGACGACGGGAACTGCGAGAACGACGACACGCTGGATCTTGTCGGCCAGCTCTTCGGTGTCGCGCTCTCCGGCCAGAAGCCGCCTGGCCTCGGCCGCGGAGGTCACGCGCGCGTCTGTCAGGAGCACCCGGTCGATCGCGGAGTCGACGAGATCTCCGACGGCTCTGACGAGCGGCACGAGGGCCGTCCGGGTGGCGGAGGTTGCGCCGGCTCCTGCGGCCATTGCGCGAGCACGCAGACGCGGCGGAGTTCTGGGCTGCTGATCGACGGGCACGCCGGCACCCTAGGCGATCGAGTCGAGGTCGCGCGCAACCACGGCTGCTAGTACGTGCATTAGCCCGTGTCTCCCTCCGCGCGCATTCCGACGGTCGCCGTGCTCACCGCCCTGGTCTCGGCGGCTCTCGCCGCGGGCTGTGGGTCGGGTGGAAAGCGTCTGGCGACCACCGTTTCGACGACGAACCCGGCGGTAGTTGCCGGGGCGCGAGATCGCTGGGGAACCGTCTGGCTGTGCCGACCTGGCTTGGCCGACAACCCGTGTCTCACCGGCCTCGCGACGTCGGCCGTGCGAGCCAGCGGTGCGAGCCGCATCGTGCCGGCGCGGCCGGTGGCGAATCCGCGGGTCGACTGCTTCTACGTCTATCCGACGATCAGCGGCCAGTCGACGATCAACGCGAATCTGCAGGTAGGGCTGCGGGAGCGCCTGGTCGCGAGTGCGCAGGCGTCCCGGTTCTCACAGGTGTGTCGGGTGTTCGCGCCGGTCTACCCGCAGATCACGCTGGCCGCACTCGAGCACCCGGCCCGGATCACCCGCGCCGATGCGTTGGCAGCGTACGACGGCGTGCTCACCGCGTTCCACGACTACCTGACTCACTACAACGACGGGCGCGGGATCGTCTTCGTCGGACACTCGCAAGGAGCGGTGATCCTGACCCGTTTGCTACGGCGCGAGGTCGATCTCGACGCCACGCTTCGCGCGCGCGTCGTCTCGGCACTTCTGCTCGGCGGCAACGTCACCGTCGCCAAGGGTCGCCGCGTCGGCGGCAGCTTTCTGCACATCCCCGCGTGCGCCTCGCGGCGACAGACTGGCTGCGTCGTTGCCTACTCGAGCTTCACCTCCAGACCGCCGACGAACAGCCAGTTCGGCCGCACGACCTCCGACGCCGGCGTAGGCCTGCTCGCACCTCGCACCCTCGATCGGAGGCTTCAGATCCTCTGCGTCAATCCGGGTTCGCCGTCCGGCGGCCGCGGCGCGCTCGATCCGTATGTCCCGACGCTCGTACTCGCCTTCACCGGGAACACGCTCGGCGCGAGGACGCCGTGGTTCGCCTTTTCGGGCGGTTACACGGGCCGCTGCCGGTCATCGGGCAACGCCAATTGGCTCCAGGTCACCCACAGCCGCGCCCGCACCGACCGGCGACCGGACTTGACGCGCTTCCAGCGGCCGATCCTGGGGCTGCACCTGCTCGACGTCAACATCGCCCTCGGCAACCTCGTCAGCCTCGTCCGAGACGAGGCAGCCGCCTACCGGCATTCATGATCGAGTGCTACGCGACGCCGATTGCCGCCGACCGGTCTCCTCGATCCGCACCGCGATCAGCTTCTGCACAAGCTCTTTCGGGAGTGGCTCGCCGACAGGAAAGTGCAGCGCGCTTTTCGTCATCGTGTACCCGTGCAGCTCGTCCGCGAGCTGCGGAAGAACCGAGCCGCTGAAGGGCAGGTAGCTCAGATGATTCTTGAACGCAGCAAAGCCCGCGACCGTCTTGCCTTGCACGCGGAACGCCGGCACACCGTAGGAGATCACCTCTTCGGCTTCCGGGAGGAGTTCGAGAATGGTGCGGCGCAGTGCCTGGAGCGTGCCCCGCTTCGGCTCCTCGACACCTCGCAGGTACGCGTCAACCTCGTGAGCGGACACCAGCGTCGAGTCTAGACGCGGCCCTCCAACGTGCACGGGTGGGGTGGGCCGCTGGTTTGGCGCGGCTAGTTTTCGATCGTGACGAGCGTCCCGATCGGCGTGTACGGCCAGGCCTGGGCTGCGGCGCCCAGTGGGAGCTCGACACAGCCGAGGCTCTGCGGTGTTCCGAAGGAAGCCCGCGTGAAGGCGTGCAGGGCTTCGCCGCCGTGGAAATAGCTGATCCAGCGGATTCCAGGGTCGTCATAGTGGCTTCCGTCGGGGTTGGTGCCGCTCATCCGGCCGACCGGGATGTGTTCGAAGACCGGCCAGGTGCCAAGCGCGGTCGGCGCTGCCGGCACGCCGGTGTTCCCCGGGGAAGTGAGCACGGTGCGGCCGTTGTGCCAGAGAGTCAGCAGTTGCGGAAGGTTTCGATGCACGTAGACGTAGCTGTAGCCGACGGTTCGCCGCGTACCGGCGACGGCGTCGCGAAGTAGCGCGTGCCACACCTGCGAGCCGGCGATGCCGTCGACGGCGAGGTGGTGCTCGTCCTGAAACATCATGACGGCGCCGCGCGTGATCTCGTTCGGCTCGCCGGTCTTCCAGAGCGCCTGCAGCTCGGGCGGGCTGTTCGGATACCTCCACTCGAAGCGTCCGGCGGGTGGATCGACGGCGGCTGCTAGTTCGCCGCGGGGCGTTTGCGCGACAGCCGCCTGCGTGGGCTGCCACTCGAGCGGCAGGTAACCCTCCTGAGCGAGCAACTGCTGGAGGCGCAGAAACGAGGCCGGCGCGATCGAAAATCGAACGCTCGAGCCCACGTGTGCGTCCGCACCCGTCGCGCCGGCGATCACGAGCGCCGACGGCAGACGCACCGCGACCTCGGAATTGAACGGCAGCCCGCCGCCGGATGGCCGAAAGACGAGCGTATGGTCGTCGACCGCCCGCCACTGGCCGGCCCCGGTGGGAACGAGGGACGGCAGTCTGCCGCCGAACAGGCGCGAGACGGGCTCCGAAAACGACAGCCTGATCGGCCCGAGTGGGTTCACGTGCACCTTCGGCCCCGGCGAGACAAGCACAACTGGTCGTTTCGAGCGCGGAAACCAGGTGAACCGAACCGGCGCGCCGAAACTCTCCCAAGGCCGCACGGCCGCGGCGATCGTGACCGAACCTCCCGCAGTCTTCGTCGGCAGTGTCACCGTGCGGCCCGTTGCAACGGCGCCGGCGACGGAGACCCGATCAACCGGAGTAGCGAAACGCACGCGCACAGGTGTGCCACGCGCGACCGTCAGCCAGCGGTTAGTGATCGTCGCGACGGGCGATCGAACGGTGAGCGTCTGATGACGGGTCGCACCAAGCGCCCAGCCCTCCCAGCCGGGCCGACGAACCACAACCGACACTGAGATCCGCTCGCCCGCGGCGACCCGCTCGCGCGGAGTGAGCCGACCGTGCGAGACGACAACCGGAACCGGTCGACCGTCAGCTGCTTGCGCGTGAACACTGACGAGCGAACCCGCAAACGGTTGCAGCTCCACACGCGCGAGCGCGGACCCATCCTCGACCAGCCGCACGTTCGAGAACATCCAGACCAGCAACCCCCCCGCAGCCGCAACCACCACGACTCCAATCACGAACCAACGCCCAAGGCGAAGACGCATCCGACGTGGCCGCGCTCTTCTCCGTGTTCTTGATGGCACCAATTCGGTCACGGCAGCTCACAGTAGTCGTCAAATACGGAGACGGTCGCCCGCGATTTTCGCCACTCGTCGACCGAAATCCGCCGCCGGTCGACGGCTTGACTCAGCGAGCGTTTCCCCGGCCAAAGGGCCGTCAACAGATCGAGTGGCCGGGCCGGCGCTGCCCTCGTGCAGAGGGACCGAGGGCACTCGCGTCGCGTCCGGCCGCTTCCCTGTTTGCGACCTGCGACGAGACGCGTCAGGGAAGACGGATGTCTCGGCTGTCGGCCGCCGCGCGATTCTGTTGCTCGGTCAGGTCGGAGCGCCTGACGGGCGTGACGATCGACCAGTGGTGGCCGACGGGGCAGCGTTGGATTCGCCACGGGCCAAGCCGGAACGCCTTTACGGACACACCGGGAACCCAGATGGTCGTGAAGAGATGCTCCTCCCAGCATCGAACAACCACGCTGCCGGCGGGCGGATAGCCGCGCCGCCTCAGCACGATCACCTCCGGAAGTACGCTCACCGCGAGCACGAGTAGCCGTTGCGTCCGCGACCGCCGACGGGAACGCCGCCGCTTGCTAGGGGCGCTGATCTTCATGCCTCGACCCTATATACCCGACTCCTGCACGGTCTCCGTGTCGATGCCGAGGTCCCGACCTGGCGATGATCAGACGACCGTCAGAACCCGTGTGGTTATCTGGCGCGGATGATCTCGGCGCGCGAGCTGACGAAGGACTACGGGGACAAGCGGGCGGTCGACTCGCTGACCTTCGAAGTCCGGCCGGGGATCGTCACCGGGTTCCTCGGCCCGAACGGCGCGGGCAAGTCGACGACGATGCGGCTCGTGCTCGGCCTCGACCGACCGACAGCCGGCAACGTGATCGTGAACGGCAAGCCGTACGCCCGGCATGCGGCGCCGCTGCATGAGGTGGGCGCGCTGCTCGAGGCGCGGTCGATCCACACGGGACGGTCGGCACGGAATCACCTGCGCGCGCTCGCGCAGACCCACGGAATCTCGCGCCGTCGCGTCGAGGAGCTGATCGACCTCGTCGGGCTGCACGACGTCGCGCGCAAGCGCGCCGGAAAGTTCTCTCTCGGCATGAGCCAGCGGTTGGGGATCGCGACGGCGCTGCTGGGCGATCCACAGACGGTGATGCTGGACGAGCCGGTCAACGGTCTCGATCCTGAGGGCATCCAGTGGATTCGCGGGCTGTTGCGCGGGCTCGCCTCCGAAGGTCGCACGGTGTTCGTCTCGTCGCACCTGATGAGCGAAATGTCGATGACGGCCGACCATCTGATCGTGATCGGAAAGGGTCGGCTGATCGCCGACCGAAGCGTGCAGGAGTTCGTCGCGGCGGCGTCCAAGGATCTCGTCCGCGTGCGCACGCCCGATGTCGCGGCGCTGCAACAGGTCGTCGCGCGGCTCGGCGGCTCCGCCGAGCCCGACGGTGATGGTGTGTTCGAGGTGATTGGTGTCGGCGCCGAGGAGATCGGCCGTGCGGCGGCAGCTCAGGGGATCGTGCTGTTCGAGTTGACGCCGCACCAGGCGTCGCTCGAGGAGGCCTTCATGGAGATCACCCGGGGCGAGCTGGAGTACGGCCACGAGGAGGCCGTCGCATGACGGCGGTTCCCGCTCTCGCCGAGCCAGTCCGGGCGGTCACCCAGGCGCGCGTCGTCCGCTCGGAGTGGACGAAGTTCTGGACGGTTCGCTCGACGAAGTGGTCGCTCCTGGTCGCGACCGTACTCACGATCGGATTTCCGATCCTCGCCTCGACGGTCATCGCGACACACTGGGGCTCACGGAGCCCCGGCGACCGGGCGAACTTCAACCCGCTCGACCCGGCACTGATCGGTTCACAGATCGCGCAGCTCGCCATCGGCGTGCTCGGTGTGCTCGTGGTCACCGGCGAGTACTCGACGGGCATGATCCGCGCGTCGCTGACCGCAGTGCCGAAGCGTCTGCCGGTGCTGTGGGCGAAGGCCGGTGTTTTCGCGACCGTCACGCTCGCGCTGATGGTGCCGTCGGTTGTGATCGCGTTCGTCGCGAGCCAGGCGATCCTCTCGCGTCATCATGCGAGCTACTCGTGGCACCACCCCGGCGTCTCGCGCGCGGTGATCGGCGCAGGTCTGTATCTCGGAGTGGTCGCGGTGATGACGGTCGGGATCGGCGCGATCCTCCGCAGCACTGCGGGAGCCATCTCGGCGTTCGCCGCGGTTTTCTTCGTGCTGCCGCCGCTGATGAACGTTCTGCCGACGAGCTGGAACAACGCCATCTCGCCATACCTGCCGAGCAACGCCGGGCGCGCGATCATTCAGCTGACGCAGGACTCGTCGAGCCTCGCGCCATGGACCGGGTTCGCCCTGTTCGCTGGGTACGCGGCCGTCGCACTGGCGCTGGGCGCCGTCCTGCTCAAGTTGCGCGACGCCTGAACGTCAGCCGCTGGGACGCTGCCGCGGCGTTGAACGAGTCATTGTGGTGAGCCGGGCGCGACGAGCCCGCTCTCGTAGGCGTAGATCACTGCTTGAACGCGGTCGCGGAGGTCGAGCTTCTGCAGGATGTGAGCGACGTGGGTTTTCGCGGTCGCCTCACTGATCACGAGCTGCCGGCAGATCTCGGGATTCGAGAGTCCGTGTGCGAGCAGGTCGAGGACCTCCTGTTCGCGGGGAGTCAGCTCCTCGAGTGCTGGCGGTCGGGGAGCAGTGGCGACGGGTTGTTGGCGTGCGAACTCCTCGATCACCGCCCGCGTAATCGTGGGTGCGAGGAGCGCGTCGCCCCGGGCGACGATCTGTACGGCAGCAGCGATCTCCTCCGGTGGGGCGTCTTTGAGCATGAAGCCACTTGCGCCGGCGCGAAGCGCGTCGTAGACGTAGTGGTCGAGGCCGAACGTCGTCAGCATGAGAACCCGCGTGCTCGGCTGCGTCGTCACGATGCGGCGGGCCGCCTCGATTCCGTCGAGCACGGGCATCCGGATGTCCATCAGGACCAGGTCGGGCCGCAGGCGGCGCGTCTCGGAGACGGCTTCCTCGCCGTCGCTCGCCTCGCCGATGACGTTCGTCTCGGGCTCGGCGTCGAGGATCTTGCGCAACCCGACGCGGACGAGCGGCTGATCGTCTGCGATCAGAACGGTCGTCATCGGATCGGCAGCAGGACGCGCACGTCGAAACCGCCGCCCGGCCGGTGGCCCGCGTCGAGACGGCCGCCGTAGAGGGCTACGCGCTCGCGCATGCCCAGGAGACCGTGCCCGCCGCTTGCTATCGGCGTCGAGCGTTCTGCGCCGTCGTCGGCGATTTCGAGCTCGAGCGAGTCCGATCCGTAGCGGACGTTGACGCTCGCCGTTGCGTTGCCCGCGTGTTTGAGCGCATTTGTCAGCCCCTCTTGCACGATTCGGTAGGCAGAGAGCTCGATCCCGACCGGAAGCTCGCGTGGGTCGCCTTCGACGCAAAGATCGACCGGAAGCCCGGCAGCCCGGAGCTGACCGACGAGGGTGGGGAGGTCGGTGAGCCGGGGTTGAGGTGTGAGCGGTTCGTTCGTGTCGGCACGGAGCATGCCGAGCAGACGACGCATTTCCGTCAGCGCGCTTCGGCCTGTTCGCTCGACCGTTTCCAGCACCTCGCGCGTCGAGGCGTTCGACCCTTCGAGCACGCGCCGCTCGGCTCCGGCTTGAAGGACGATCATCGAGACGTGGTGGGCGATCACGTCGTGCAGTTCACGCGCGATCCGTGCCCGTTCTTCGACCACCGCCTCCCGCGCCACTAGATCGCGTTCGCGCTCGGCAATCTCTGCCCGCCGTTCGCGGTCGCCGACGACGCGGCGCACGAGCACCATCACGACCAACGCGACGACCGTGAAGGAAATGCCGCCCTTCGGTTCCCCTCGGATCGCGACGGCGACAACCGTCGGCAACGCCAACACCGTCGCCCCGATCACGAAGAGCCGCGTCGACGTCCAGACCGCGAGCGCGTACATCGAGCACAGCCACGCGATACCGAAACTGGCGGTGTTCGGCGGTTTCCATCCGATCGCGACGACATCTGCGATCAGCGCTGCCGCGATACCCGCAAATGCGGGATACCGGCGCCGGATCGCCACCGTGGCGGCCATCAATGGACCGGCAATCGCGACGACTAACCGTTCGCGCCCGGTAACGGTCCCGAACCACACCTCGAGCTCTGAGCCGATCGCCAGGATCGCCGCCAACAGCACATCGAGCTTGATCGGGTCGATCCGGAAGCCTCCGAGATGCAAAGGGCGCGCGTGCACGCTCTCAAAGGTAAACCGACCGGAGCGGCGTGTCATCAGCCGCTTGGCCGATCCGCCTCCGTCCAAAGATCAACCGACCGGCTGACGAAAGGATCGTCCAGCCCGCCGACGACCGAGCAGCCGCAGCGACATACCTTCGACTCGACCGACAACCGAGAAGGAGGGACAATGAAGCATCTCTGGGAACGCTGGGCGCCACTGACGGGCCTGCTCGCCGTCGCGTGCTCGCTCGTCGGCGTCATGCTCGCCCTCGACCAACCACAGGACACGGACTCCGACGCGAAGATCGTCGCCTATTTCGCCGACCACACGAACCGAGTACATGGGGTGATCGGCTTCTTCGTCTTCCTCGCCGGCATCCTCTTCCTGCTCGTCTTCCTTGCGACACTCCGCGACCGCCTGCTCAGCGCCGAAGGTCAGCCGGGGGCGCTGAGCGCACTCGCCTTCGGCGCCGGCATTGCCAGCCTGCCGCTCTGGGCGGTCTCGATGCTGCTCGCAGACGCCGCCAGCTTCGCGAGTAACGAATCGTCCGCATTCCAGCTGGACGCGAACACGTTCCGGCTGCTCGCCGACACCGCTTACTACGCCTGGGTCGCCGCCGTCGTCGTCAGTTCGGTCGTCGTCTGGGCGACCTCCGCAGTGGCGCTCCGAACCGCCGTCCTGCCTCGCTGGTACGGACGCAGCGGAATTCTCGCCGGCGTCATCCAGCTGTTCGGGTTCTTCTTCTTCCCCTTCTTCGTCTGGTGGCTCTGGCTGATCGTCACTTCGGTCCTACTCGTCGCACGGCTAGCTCCGGTGCACGCCCGGGTGGCGCAGCGGGCGCTCTGACAACCCTATTGCGAGAGGAGCAAGAGAATGCTGAACACGCGAACCGGGCTCATCCTGGCCGGCCTCACCTTCGCAACCTGGGAGGCAGTCGACATCTTCTGGATCAGCTTTCCGGCCGCTGCCGCCGTCTTCGCCGCCCTCTTCCTCGGCAGCACGCTCTGGTTCTGGCGCCGCAACAGCCTCCGCGCGGCAGCGGTACTGGCCACCTTGTTCGCGTTCGAGGGCGTGGTCGCCCCGACGCTGCGGGCAATGACAGTGACCAGGGTCGCCGACTTCACACTCGCCCTCGCGGGACTCCTCTTGGCCATCACCGTGCTCGTTACGCGGCGCGGCAGTCGACCGGCTCGAGCCGCAGGGGCTAGGCGGGGGGTCCGACCGAGTACGGAGCCGTAGACAAATGCCCCGCCGCATCGACGCTGACGATCATCCGCTCGGTCGCGCGCTGCAGGACGGCCGAGTCGGCGCTCTGGCTCTCGAGCGCCCAGCCTTGCGCCGTCCAGCCCGCGACGGCGCCGTCGAGCCGCCGCCGCCGTTCGGCGGCCGAGATCCCGCTGCCCCCTCCGCCACGGTTGGCGAGCAGCGCGATCACGATCACCAGAGCGACGGCGAGCATCCCGAGCAGCACCCAGACCCAGGCAGGCGTTTCGCCGCTCGAGCTCTCGCTCGATGTCGTCGTCGGGGCCGGCAAGAGAATCTGCCGGGTGGTCGTCTGCTCGACGGTCTCCGTCGTGACCACCGTCGTCGGCTCCGACGTCGTCTCGATCGACGTCGTCGTACCGGCGGCCTGGACGCTCCCGACGACTGAAGTGGCGAGAAGGATCCCGGCGACCAGACACGCGGCGAGCCCTGCGAGCTGCAGCGGCTTCCTCACGCGCCAAACGATACGTCCTGAGGATTAGCCGCCGCGCGGGCAACCGCCTGGGCGCCGCGACCGTTCGTAGCCGCCGCGCATACGATCGGCGAATGAGACAGGGAAAACGGGCTGCTGCGCAGGCCCGCGCCAGCGCGGTCGTCGAGCGTCCGCGCACCTGGGTGGCCGCCGGAGACGACGCGTCCCGGCGGGTCATGGCGGTCTCGTGGTGGCGGCAGTACCGGGACATCGATGGCCCGCTGCAGTCGCTCCTGCTCACCATCTACGTCTTCCTGACGGTCCTGCCCTCGATCCTGGTGCTCGCCGAGTATCTGGAGCGCAACCCCGCGGCGCTCGCCAACCACCTCGTCAGGCGGTATCACCTGACCGGCTCGGCGGCCGGGATGTTGCGCGGGGTGCTCGTAGGAGATCGCCAGCACGGGCTCGGATCTGCGGTGTTCGCGATCGCAGCCACGCTGCTCTTCGGTCTGGGGTTCGGTCGCGTGCTCCAGCTCGTCTATGCGCGAGCGTGGGGCCTCGAGCTGAAAGTGCGACTGAGCGACCAGCTTCGCTTCGCGGCCGTGTTGCTCGTTCTGTTCGGCCTGATCACAGTTCTGCTCGTCCAGGAAGCCGCGATCGCCGGCCACCCGCCGTGGGCGGGTCCCGCGCTTGCCCCGGTCTGGGTCGCTGTGCTCGTCGGCTACTTCATCTGGGCGCCCCGATACCTGACCCACGAGCGGCTCGCGGCCCGCGACCTCGTAGCCAGTGCAGCACTGACGGCCCTCGGGATCGTCGTCCTGATGTTCGTTTCGAGCGTGGCGATGGCGCCGTGGATCGACCTGTACGCAACCGACTTCTCCGGTCTCGGCGTGTTCATGGCGCTCTTCTACTGGCTGGGGCTCAGCTCGACCGTGATCGTCGTCTGCGCCAGCCTTTCGCCCGTGCTCGCGACCAGGCGGACCTACCTGACAGGCCCCCGAGCGGGCGACGACCAGAAGGCTTGACGTCAGGCGGAGCGGCTCGCGGCTCGCGCGCAAGCGTCGACGGCGGCGCGCACCGTCGGGTAGAAGCGGGCCGGCCCGATCGCCGCGATCAGACCTCCCTGGTCGAGCTCCTCGTACATTCGCGTGTGGAGGCGCGCGACGACCAGGGCAATTCCGTTGCGCCGTAACTCGCTGGTGACTTCCTCGAGGGCCGCGAGCCCGGTCGAGTCGGCGTGTGTCATCGCCTCGGCGTCGAACACGAGCCAGGAGACGGGCGAGGGGGCGGCGCGGACCGCCTCCTGGACGCGTGCCTTGAAGTAACGCGCGTTCGCGAAGAACAGGCGGTCGTCGAGGCGGTAGACGACGATCCCGGGCACGACGCGGGCTGACGGATGCAGGGAGATGTCCGCGTAACGGCCGAGGTGCTCGACCCAGCCGAGCACGGCGTCATGGGCCTGCGCGCTGCGGCGGACGGTGTCGATCATCGAGAGACCCACGGCGACCACGAGCGCCTCGAGGACGCCGAAGAACACCACGCACACTGTGGTCACGCCGGCGATCGCGACCTCGACCCCGTCGACTGCCGCGAGCGCGCGCCAGACGCGTGGCTCGATCAGCCCGATCGCCGCGAAGACGATCACGGCGCCGAGCACCGCCTTCGGCAGGTACTGAACCGGCTCCGTCAAGAAGAGCAGTACGACGCCCACCGTCGCTGCGGCGAACAGTCCGGCGATCTGGCTGCGTGCACCCATGGAGTCGTTGACCGCCGTACGGGAACCACTCGCCCCGATCGAGAACCCCTGCGTGAGGCCGGCCGCGGCGTTCGCCGCGCCGAAAGCCAGCAACTCCTGCGACGCGCGCACATTCTGGCCGTGCTTCCCGGCAAACGATCGCCCGGTCAAGATCCCGTCTGCGAACGAGACGAGGAAGACGCCGAGGGCTGCGGGCGCCAGGTGGACGACGTCGCCGAAGCTCGGCGTGGGAAACCCGAAGTTCGGGAGGCCAGACGGAATCGTCCCGACGACGGCAACGCCGTGCGACTGCAGATCGAGTGTCCACGAAAGGGCGATTCCCGCGACGACGACGAAGAGCGCCGCCGGCAGACGCGGCACGGCCAGCCGCAAGACGAACAACAAGGTCAGCGTCGTCGCACCGACGGCGACCGTCGCACCGCTGACGTCGGCGGCCTCGTGGATCGCCTCCCAGAGCTGCGGCAGGGGGTCGGTCGCGGCGATCCTGAGCCCGAACAGCTTTCCAAGCTGGCCGATCACGAGGATGACGGCGACGCCGTGGATGTAGCCGATCAGCACGGGCCGCGAGAAGTAGTCTGCGATCCAGCCAAGCCGCAGGAGCCACGCCACCCCAAAACAGATCGCAACGAGAAGCGCGAGCATCGCGGCCAGTTCCGACGGCGCTGCGCTGCCGACAACCGCCAGAGGGATGATGGCCGCCCCGACGAGCGTCGAGATCGAGCCGTCCGGGCCGACCACGAGCTGCCTCGACGAGCCGAAGATGACGTACGCGACCACCGGAAGCAGCAAGGCGTAGAGACCGTTGATCGGCGACAGACCTGCGACCTCGGCATAGGCCATCGCCGAGGGAATCGCGAGAGCTGCCACGGTCACGCCCGCGATCAGATCCCGCCGCGCACTCGGCACCCGGTAGTGAGGCACTTCGGCCGTGATCGGCAGCAGCCGCGTGACGAGCGGCTCCTCGCGCGCGAGGCGGAACGGCGAGGCTCCCCCGTAACCGGTGGCGGCAGGGTCAGGCGCCGGAGCCGAGGGTGGGGCGCCAGTTCGTTTCATCGAGCGATCCTACGGCTCGACGTCCGGCGGTCTTCTAGCCGGACGACAGCGACGCCGTGCAGTCGCTCGAGACGGTCTCGAGCTCCGACGTGTCCTGGGTCTCGTCGTTGCCGAGTGCCGTGATCGTTCCCAGCGACCCTCGCGCGCAGACTCTCGCCTGCTCGCGTTCCGCGCGGGCGAGGTCGCGCTCGGCGCGAGCTTGATCGAGCTCGGCACGCAGCCTGGATGCTGTGTCCTGCGCGGCTGACGTCGCGTCGTTCGCCGCAGTGGTCGCGTCGGACAGCGCCTGTTCGGCTGCGGCAACCTCGCTCTGGGCCTTGGCGGCGTCTTCGTCGGAGACGACGTACACCGAGTTGTCGGCGCTGATCTTCTCCGCCTGCGCAGCCGCTGCTGCTGCTGCGTCGTTCTGTGCTTCGAGCTGCGACTCGGCGGCGTTGAGATCGGAGTGAGACTTCGCGGCCCAGATGCCGAAGCCGATCGCTGCGACGATCGCCAGGCCGGCCACGATCATCCACACGAGCGTGCTCTTCCTTCCGCTCTTCGGCGGCGGTGCGTCGGGCACGGGGGTCGAGGATGGGGTCGTCACTGCGTCTCCTCTCGATCAAGCGCGATGAGTTGCCGCCCGCAGGCTAGCGACTGGGCTGGCCGGCATTCAGTCGGTGATCAGGTCGCGCAGCACTTCGTCGGGGGAGGAGAGGCAGAGCAGGGCGCCGAGACCGACGCCCCGACCGCTGCCGATCAAGAACGCAGGGCAGCTTCCGTGGGTCGAACCCGCACGGGCGAGCGCGTCGAACACAGGCGCATACGCGAGGGCGTTCGCTCGGCTCAGATAGCCGACCGGGCCGACGTCGGCTGCGTGGACGGCGATCGCGTTCGGATCTGCCGGGTTGTCGGGCTCGCGAGCGAGCACGGCCCGAAACCAGCGGCCCTCCAGATCCTCCTCGGCGCGCCGCCGCGCGTAACCGGTCAGCTCGTCGAGGTACGGCCAGGAGTTGGTCGCCGTCGCCTCGACGCGCAGCAACGCGTCCTGACGGTACGACTCGCCGACGACCTCGACGATGTCGCCGGCGAGCAGCTTGGTGGCGGTCATCGACCTCTAGTGGTCTCCAAGCCGTGTCAGGGCGTGTCGAGGTCGTCGCCGGCTGCGTCGGCGGCGGCTGCGCCGGGCGGGGTGCTGAACGCCTGCAGGTCGTCCTTGCGAGCCTCGAAGTCCTCGTCCGCGACGTCGCGTTCGACCGGAGTCAGGCGAGCCTCGTCTTCCGCCCGCTCGACCGCCCGGCGCTCCTCGCCCTTCGTCCAGTTGCGCCAGATGTCTCTCAGTCCCATGACGGGACCCTAGCGCTCAGCGGTGGGCGAGCACGGAATCCGAGATGGCGCGGAGCACCCAGAGCGCCGTCAGCCACATCGCGATCAGCATCGGCAGCAACAAACCGAAGACGCTCGTGTAGAGCGCGAGGAATGAGCCGTTCGCGATCGGGATGAAGGTGCAGGCTTCGATCGCGACGACTGCGCAGAGGGCGCGCCATTTGAGCCCGTCGGGCGCCAGCGACGGCTTGTGTACGTCGATCCAGAGAGCGATCCCGGCAGTACCGACGAACAGGGCGACAGCGAAGAGCGTGGCCACGCGGCCATCCTTTCATATCCCCCAACCGGGTGACCTGGACCCATGGCTAGGCGGGCTGGACCTTCCGCTAGCCGAGAGCGCCGATGGCGTCCTCGAGCGAGGCGTGGACGCTCGCTGCGACGTATCGCGTCCACGGGTGCGACGGGGTTCCACCGGTGTAGACGATGACGCGAACACCCTTCGAATGCGCATACCAGGCCTCCATCGCCGTTCCCTCGTCGGGAGCGGTGAACGCCGCCAGGACCGCGTCGCACGAGTCGATGTCGGCGAGGTCGCCGTCGACGATTTCGGTCTCGTGTCCCTCGGTGGCTCCGCGGAAATCGCGGCGCATCGGGTCGACGGGTTCCCAGCCGGCGTCATGGGCGAGCCGTACGGCGCGGCGGCGATACTCGTCCGCGAACGGCGGCCCGGCGAGATAGACGCGGCGCACGCGACTACAGTACGCGGTCATGGAACAGCAGTTCGTAGCCCTCGGCCATGCGGGCAGCGACGCCTACGTCGGGCTCGAGACCTTCCCGAATCCGGGCGTGGAAACGGTCGAGCTGGTCAGCGACGAGCTGACGGGCCTGTGCCCGATCACGAACCAGCCCGACTTCTACACGGCGACGATCGAATACCGGCCACAGGCCCTGTGCCTGGAGTCGAAGTCGCTCAAGATCTACCTCTCACGGTTCCGGGATCAGGGCGCGTTCTGCGAGGCGCTGGCCGTGCAGATCCGCGACGAGGTCGCCGCCGCGCTCGAGCTGCCCCCGACCGCCGTGCACGTGAAGCTGGTGCAGAAGGCACGCGGCGGGATCACGATCAGCGCCTCGGTCTGAACAATAGGCCGCGCGACCCATTGCCGCCGGCCGGGCGGCAAGGGAAGATCAGCCGGACCCCCCGATGCGCCAGCTCCTACTTGGCCTGCTCCTCCTCTCGTTCGCCGTGCCTGCGAACGCCCGCGCAGATGTGCGCGTCTCGGCGTTCTACTACCCCTGGTACGGCACCGCTGCGTACGACGGCGCCTACCAGCACTGGTCGCAGCGCGGGCACACGCCGCCCGATGACATCGCCTCGGCGTACTACCCGGCGCGTGGGATCTACTCGTCCTCCGACCGCCTGGTCGTCGGGGCCCAGATGGACGAGATCCGAAATGCCGGCATCGACGAGATCATCGTGTCGTGGTGGGGGCAAGGCTCGGCGGAGGACTCGCGACTCGCACTCGTCGTCGGCGCGGCGCGCGCAGCTGGGATCACGGTCGCCGCGCACCTCGAGCCGTACGACGGCCGCACGGTTGCGAGCACGCTCTCGGACGTCGCGTATCTGCGGCTCTACGGCATCCGGACGTTCTACGTGTATCGCGCCTTCGACCTGCCGGTCGCGGACTGGGCGGCGTCGCGCGCGGCCTTGCACGCGGCGGGCTCGACGCTGTTCGCACAGACACCGATGGTTGGCGCCGCGTCCGCGGCCGGGTTCGACGGCGTCTACACCTACGACGTCGTCACATTCGGCGGCGGCATGTTCGGGCGGCTGTGCGCTGAAGCGCATGCGCGCCACCTCCTGTGCGCCCCTTCGGTCGGACCGGGCTACGACGCCCGTCGCGGCAGCGGGGATCCGGTGGTCAAGTACCGTCGGCACGGCGCGACGTACGACGCGATGTGGCGGGCCGCGATTCATGCAGGCGCCGACCGCGTGACGATCACGTCGTACAACGAATGGCACGAAGGCACGCAGATCGAGCCGGCCGCCAGCACGCCGTGGCGGGGCCGCTACCGGTACTACACGTACGACGGCGCGTGGGGCCTGCACGGCCACGCCGCCGAGAGCGCCTACCTCGTACGGACTCGCTACTGGTCGGACGTCTTCCGGAGCACGGCGCCGGTGCAGCCGAACAGCAAAGCTCCGTAGACGTGCTCGTCGTCGACGCCCCGGAGCTGCGGGTCGTCGAGGTCGACAAGGGCCTCGGGCCAGCGCTCGAGGCCAAGCGCGTCCGCGCCCGCCGCCGCTCCGATGTGGAGCAGTGTCTCGACGTCGATCACGCCGCGCGTTCCTGTCTGACGTCGTGCGATTCCCTCGAGCTCGCGGAGCTCCTCGAGCGGGTCGATGCGCACGTTCGAGTCCGAGCCGATCGAGAGCCCGATCCCGCGGTGCCGGAGGCGCGCGACCGGCACGAAGCCGTCGCCGAGGTTTGCTTCGGTGGTCGGGCAGACGCAGATCGCGGCGCCCGCGTCGCGGAGCAGGTCGAGCTCGTGGCCGCTCGCGTGGGTCGCGTGGATGATCGACGTCCGCGGGCCGAGGCAGCCCTCGCGCGCGAGCAGCTCGATCGGCCGCAGGTCATGCTCGGCCAGACACTCCTCGATCTCGAGCGGCTGCTCGTCGGCGTGGACGTGCAGCGGCAGCTCGTGCTCGTCCGCGTACCGGCCGAGCTCGCGCAGCGCCTCCGCGGGGCACGCCCGGACGGAGTGGGGGGCGACCCCGACCGCGATCCCGGCGGTGCGGAGCGCCTCGAGCTCGGTGAGGTACTCGGCTACCGAGTCCTGCCGGAAGCGCGGTATGCCCCCGCGCAGGTAGCACGCGTACAGACAGACGAACGCGATCCCGGCCTCCTCGGCTGCTTCGGCGGCGGCGTGGGCCTCTCCCAGTCCGAGGTAGTGGAACTCACCGACTGCGGTGTACCCGTTCCCACGTAGCTCCCGGTAGACCTCGACGTACTCACGCCGGATCTCCGCGACGGTGAGGCGCTCGGCGAGCGCCAGCATCTCGTCGCGCCACCCCCAGAAATCGGCGCCGCCGTTTCGGCCGCGCAGGGCGCGCTGGAACGCGTGGCAGTGGGCGTTCACGAACCCTGGAATCGGCAGCGTCGGCACCGCCGTATCCTGTCAGCATGAGCCGGAGCCAGATCCCGAATGCGCTCACGATCGGCCGGCTCGTGTTGCTCCCCGTCTTCGTCGTCTTGATCCTGACCTCCGACAACGGGTACTCGTGGCCCGCCGCGACCGTCTTCGCGATCGCCGGTGTCACCGACCAGGTCGACGGTTACCTCGCGCGCCGGTGGCACGTCGAGTCTGCGTTCGGAAAGTTCGCCGACCCGCTCGCCGACCGCTTGATGATCGACACCGCCGTGCTCTTGCTGCTCTACGCCGGGCGGCTGCCGTGGGCGGCGCTCCTGATCCCGTTGCGCGACCTCGTGGTGTTGATCGGCACGCCGATCGTGCTCGGCCGAGGTTACGAGTTTCAGGTCAACCTGATCGGGAAGGCTGCAACCTGGCTGCTCTACGCCAGCCTCGGTTTCGTGATGGTCACGCACGACGGGACGATGTGGCCGCTGTGGATCTTCTGGGCCGGCTTCGCGCTGGCCCTGGTTTCTCTCATCGAGTACGCCCTCAAGGCACGAAGAGAGGTGTTCGCATGACGGCGGGCACAAGAGGTGACCGTTGAAGGCTGTCGTGATGGCCGGCGGCGAAGGCACACGCCTGCGCCCGCTGACGTCGAACCAACCGAAGCCGATGGTGCCGATCGTCGGCAAGCCGTGCATGGAGCACATCCTGGAGCTGCTCCGCGAGCACGGCTTCACCGACATCGTCGTGACGGTCGGCTTCATGCCGCAGGCGATTCGGTCGTACTTCGGCGACGGCGAGAATCTCGGCCTGAACATCGAGTATTCGGTCGAGGAGAGCCCGCTCGGCACCGCCGGTTCGGTGCGCCACGCGTCCCACCGCCTCGACGAGACGTGCCTGATCATCTCCGGCGACGCCCTCTGCGACATCGACCTCGGCAAGGTCGTCGAGTTCCACAAGGAGAAAGGTGCGGCCGTCACGATCGGCCTCAAGTCCGTCGAGAACCCGCTCGAGTTCGGCATCGTCGTCACCGACGAGGACCAGCGCGTCGAGCGTTTCCTCGAGAAGCCGACCTGGGGGCAGGTGTTCTCGGACACGATCAACACCGGCATCTACGTGCTCGAGCCGGAGGTGCTGAGGCACATCCCGACCGATCGGCCGTTCGACTTCTCGAAGGAGCTGTTCCCGTTGCTACTCGAGATGGGGCGGCCGATCTACGGCTACGTGTGTGACGGCTACTGGCAGGACATCGGCAACCTCGATCAGTACCGGCAGGCGAACTTCGACGCACTCGACGAGAAGGTCGCCCTGAACATCTCCGGGTTGAAGATCCGCGGCGACGTCTGGGTGGGTGCGGGCGTCGAGATCGATGACGTGGAAGGGGTCGAGGGACCCGCGTTCATCGGCAACTACTGCACGATCTCACCCGAATCGTCGGTCGGCCCGTACTCCGTGCTCGGGCCGGGCACGACGTTGCGCGAACGCGGTCGCGTGGCGCGCTCGGTGATCGACTCCTCCTGTTACATCGGGCGCAGCGCGCTGGTCGAAGGCGCAATCCTCGGTCGAAACTGCGACGTGCGGTCGCACGCGCGTGTGCACGAGGGCGTGGCGATCGGCGACCAGGTCACCCTCGGCGACCAGTCCGTGATCTATCCGGGCGTGCGGATCTACCCGTACAAGGAAGTCGAGTCCGGAGCGCAGATCCACGAGAGCGTGATCTGGGAGTCGCGCGGGACGACCCGGGTGTTCGGCAAGGACGGTGTGCTCGGTCTCGTCAACGTCGATCTCACGCCAGAGGTGGCCATCCGTTTCGGTGCGGCGCTCGGCACCGCGTTGAAGCGCGGAGCGCGTGTCGTCGCGAGCCGCGAGAGCGCGCCCGCGTACCAGATGATCAAGCGCGCGATCATCTCCGGCCTCCATTCGACCGGCGTGGAGGTCGCCGACCTGCGGACGCTGCCTGCGCCGGTCGGGAAGCACCACATGAAGACCCAGGGGTACGACGCGGCGTTCCATGTCGGCGCGTCGTCGCATGACCCCGAGGCGGTGCAGATCCGACTCTTCGAACCACCGGGCATCGCGCTCTCGGCGGCGCTGCAGAAGGAGATCGAGAAGCACTTCGCACGACAAGAGGTGCGGCGCGTTCCGTTCGCCGCTGTGGGTGCGATCACGTATCCGGCGCGCGCGCGTGAGACGTACGCGAGCGACCTGCTCTCCGGGCTGAACGTCGAGGGTATCCGCGAGCGCGAGTTCCGGATCGTCGTCGACTACGGGTATTCGGCCGCGAGCTGGGTGTTGCCGCTGGTCACTGGGCCGCTCGGCGTCGAGGCCGTGACGGCGCACGCATTCGAATCAGATTCCGGACATCTGCCTGCGAGGCTCCGGGAGACAATCGAGGGTGCGACCCGCCTCGTGCCCATGGTCAACGCCGACTTCGGCGCCGTCTTCGACCGTTCCGCCGAGCGGCTGTACCTGATCGACGAGACGGGGCGCGAGGTGCTGCCCGAGCAGACGCTGCTCATGTACCTGCGCCTGATCGGCTCGAACGGCCACCGCGGCAAGGTGGCGGTGCCGATCAACACGACGAGCCAGATCGAGAACCTCGTCGGAGATCGCCTCGAGGTCGTACGGACAGCGGCCTCGCTGACCGAGCTGACGCGCGCGTCGGCCGAGCCCGGGATGGTGTTCGCCGGTGCGGTCGGCGGCGGCTACGCGTTCCCCGAGTTCCTGGCCGCCTACGACGCGATGGCGTCACTCTGCAAGCTGCTCGAGCTGCTCGCGATGCAGGAGCCGCGAAAGCTCTCCGAGATCGTGCGCGAGCTGCCCAAACCGACCTTGATCCACCGCCAGGTCGCGTGCCCGTGGGGGCTCAAGGGCACCGTGATGCGGCTGCTGAACGAGCGGTTTGCCGACGCGAACGTCGATCTGCGCGACGGGATCAAGATCTTCGACGACCGTGGCTGGGCGCAGGTGCTGCCCGATCCGGACGAGCCGCTGATCCATCTCTACGCCGAGGGAGCGACCGCGGCAGGCTCCGAAGAGCTCGAATCGGAGCTCCAGCGGCTCGTCGACGAGGTGGTCCAGGGCGAAGAGGTCGGCGCCGTCCAGCGCTAGCTCTACCCGTCCCTTTGGTGAGGTCAGTGGTTTCTGCCCGCTTTCTGAGCATGCAGATGCGGCAACGGTTACGGGCGCTCGTCCGCCCACTCGCCGTCGGGCTGGAGGAACTGGATCCGGCCTTCCGTCCACTCGCGGTGCTCGAGACACTTCGAACTCGCGGCGATGCGGACACCGCTGACGCTCCGGAACTCGGTGATTTCGTGGTCTGTCTCGCGTCCGCACGTCGGGCACAGACGGCTCGCGATCGACTTCCCTTCTGTCGTGGATGACTTCCGTAGCGCCATGTCTGAATCGTACGCCGGTCGGGCGGTTTCTCGGCGGCCGACAACCTTCGTTACAAGCTGATGCTGAGCCCAGGCAGGAGACCGAGGGAGTACACTGAAGGAAACCCTTAACCTGAGGTTGACGGTTTTGGCGGACTCTGCTGGAATCCGGGCTCCTCATCGAACTGAAAGGCGGCACATGGATCCGCTTCCCGAGTTCGGTTCGCTGTCCGACAGCGAACTGAAGGTATTGATCGGCGATCTCGAGCAGCAGGAGCGGGACGTGAGCTACCAGCGCCGTCTCCTGCACGGCAGGATCGACATCCTGCGGGCCGAGTTGGTGGCCCGGCTGAAGACGTCGGGCGGTCGCAGCGTGCTCGACCAGGTCGACGTCGACCGGCTGACCGAGATCCTGACCGGAAAGGCCGCACCTCCGTCGTGAGCCGGAGTGGGGCATGAGTGTCGTCTACTGCAGCGAGTGCGGTTTCCAGAACCCGGAAGCCGCGAACTACTGCTCGCGGTGCGGCGCGCTGCTCTCGAAGGGTGGCGACGGGTCCCCGGAGACGACGCAGACGTTCTCGGCGGCCGAGTTCGGAGAGCACCTCGACCAGGCGGACCTCGGGCTCGAAGGCCCGGCGCTGGTCGTACGCGCCGGCGGCGGCCGCGCGGGGGAGAGCTTCAAGCCGACGGGCGAACGAACCCGCATCGGACGGTCCCCCGACTGCGAGATCTTCCTCGACGACGTCACCGTGTCGCGGAATCACGCCGTTCTCGTCGCGCGGGACGGGGGTTACGTCGTCGAGGACCAGGGCTCACTCAACGGCACCTTCGTGAACCGCAAGCGCATCGAGACCGCGGCGCTCGAGGAAGGCGACGAGCTGCAGATCGGCAAGTATCGGATGACGTTCATCGCATGAGGTGCTGTTGATGACCACCGCTGCGCGGCGCCAACCGCAGCGCGAGAAGCTGCTTCGGATCGGCGAGGTCGTCCGGCGTCTGGCGGAGGACTTCCCCGATATCTCGATCTCGAAGATTCGCTACCTCGAGGACGAAGGCCTGCTGGCCCCGCGGCGGACGCAGGGCGGCTACCGGCTGTTCAGCGAGGACGACCTCGAGCGCCTGCGCACGATTCTCCGCATGCAGCGCGAGGAGTTCCTGCCGCTGCGCGTGATCAAGGACGAGCTCGACGCGCCGGGCCACAAGGACCGCAAGCGCCGGCGGCCCGCGCCGCTCGGTACGGACGACGAGACGATCACACTGGAAGAGCTGTGCGACCGCGCGGGCATCACGCTCGAGCTCGCGAAGGAGCTCGAGGAGTTCGGGCTGCTCGGCCCGCACGGGAGTGGAGGAGACAAGCGCTATCCGGAGTCGGATACGGACGTCGCCGCGACCTGCGCTCGACTGGCCCGCTACGGCGTCGCGCCGCGTCACCTCCGCACCTTTCGCACGGCGGCCGGACGCGAGGCATCGCTGCTCGGCCAGCTCGTCGCTCCGTCGCTGCGTGCGCGCAACAACGATCGTCGAGCTCAGGGGCTGCGGGAGCTGCAGCAGCTCGCCGAGCTCGCAGCCGAGTTGTCGTCACTGCTCTTCTGGCGCGACCTGCGAGACTTGGCCGCGCAATGAGCATCGACCTCCGCACGATGATCCGGGAAGTCCCCGACTTCCCGCAACCCGGTGTCGGCTTCAAGGACGTCACGCCGCTGCTTGCAAACCCGGTCACCTTGCAGCAGACGGTGAGTGAGATCGCCGACTGGGTGAAGACGAAGAACCCGGATCTCGTGCTCGGCGCCGAGGCGCGGGGCTTCTGGCTCGGGTCGGCGATCGCGCTCGAGGCGGGCGTGGGTTTCATTCCGGCCCGGCGACCCGGCAAGCTGCCGCCCGAGACGGTGAGTGCGAACTACGTGCTCGAGTACGGCGAGAACTCGCTCGAGCTACATCCGGATCTGATTCCGCGTGGCTCGAAGGTCGTCATCCACGACGACGTGCTCGCGACCGGGGGAACGGTGGAAGCGATCTCCAAGCTCGTCGCACAACTCGGCAGCGAAGTGGTGGGGGCGTGCTTCATCATCGAGCTGAGCTTCCTCGGCGGCCGTGAGAAGCTCGCGGGCACCGATTTGCACGCGCTGATCACGTACTAAGCGCCCGCGTCGCGCTCGCAGCCCCGAATCCTTTCCCTCCCGCCAGGGATCTTGCAGAACCGGCGCACGCCGATATTCGTTGCATGTCGACCACCCTCGAGCCTCAGCACCGGGGTATCCCCGCACTCCTGCTCGTGCATTGCAGTGAGTTCGAGGTCCGCCATCCGAGCGCCTATCTGCGCCTCGTGGCCGAACTCGGCGACAACCTGGCCGAGGTGCTGCTATTCGCGCTCGCCGGGCCTCAGGGCCGGTGCGGCTCGTCTTCGCCGTAGACGCGAACCGCGACGAAGATCAGAAAGCCGGCGACGCAGCCGACGATGAACGTGACGGCGCTGCCGAAGCCGACGGCGCTGCCGCCGATCCAGATGAAAAGGCCAAAGATCAGCGCCCAGATGAACGAGATGACGCCATGATCGAAGGCGGGAAGGCGGAGGTGCATCGCGCGCCGATCCTACCGAACGCACACGCCGCTCTTGGACCATAAAAATTCAGCGAGCCGGTTGCGCTTTTGTCCACCTTCCCCGTGAACCTTCGGCTTCCGCCTACGGCCCTCGGGAGCGGCTTCGACCTACTCACGCTCCGTGCTCGCTGCAAGAGGGAAGGTAGAGGGCGAGCCGGCTCCGCGCAAGGGGGTCGAAACCGGCCTTGTCGCAATTTGCGAAGACTTCTGCAAGGACAGACCAAAATAGTCGCGGCTGCCGTGCACTACAAAGGGGTTCGGACCAGAAATTCACCGAGCCGGTTGCGCTTTCGTCCACCTTCCCCGTGAACCTTCGGCTTCCGCCTACAGCCCTCGGGAGCGGCTTCGACCTACTCGCGCCCCGTGCTCGGTGCCAGAAGAACGTACCCGAGCGGGACCGGTCCGATCAAGAGGGGAGAACGCCCAAAAAGGGCGCTCTTTGCGGATCGGCCCTGGGGAAATCCTGTGGAAGACTCATCGATCGCGCAGCCCCGTGCTCCGAGCGGCGCCCAACAGCCGGCGCCGAACCCTCGAACTTCGTTCGAACGTGGTTCGAACGAGGTTCGTGAGCTCAGGCGAGCAGCTCGGAATCGAAGCGGCGGAAGAGCGCCGGCAGATCGTCTCGGGCACCTGGCTCGTGGAGCGCTGCGATCAGCGCGGCGATCCGGGGGGTCATCACGATCAGATAGCGGGCCTGCGCACCGGACGCATTCCAGAACGTGTGCGCGACACCGGCGGGAACGAGGATCGCGGCGCCGGCCCGGGCTTCGAGCCGCTCGTCGCCACGCACGAACCCGAGCGCGCCCTCGAGCACGTACCAAGCCTCGTCGTCGGCGAGATGGCGATGGAGCGGTGCGACGGGACGCTCCGCGGTGCTCTCCCCAGCGTCGGTCCACTCGGCGAGGACGAAGGCGCTGCCCTCGATGCTGGTGCCGAGGAGGGGTGGGACGACCACCCGTCGATCTCAGCAGGCGCGCCGGATGTCGAAAACTCGTAGCTCAACATAACGTTGACTACCGTGCGGACCGCTGGAAATCGCGTCGGAAGGGGTTTCGATCTCTCCAACACTGGCTAGGGACACTCTGCGTGGCCACGGACATCCTGTTTCTCGGCGATGACCTGCGTGTGCTGCTCGACGGCGCCGAGGAACGTGGCAGCGTCGGACAGGCCGAGTTCAACGATCTGTGCGAACAGTTGCACCTCGACCCGCTCGAGTTGGACGCCGTCTACCGCGAGCTCGAGACCCGCGGCATCGAGCTGCTGCCGGACGAGGTCGTCGCACCGGCTCCGGAGCCGGAGCCGCCGGCTCCGCTCCAGGTCACCTGGGAGACGACGACCGACGCGCTGCAGCTGTTCCTCCGCGAGGCCGGCCGCCACGAGCTACTGACGCCGGCGCAGGAGGTCACGCTGGCCAAGCGGATCGAGAGCGGCGATCGCGAGGCGAAGCAGGCGATGATCCAGGCCAACCTCCGGCTCGTCGTTTCGATCGCCAAGAACTACCGCAATCAGGGCCTGCCGTTCCTCGACCTGATCCAGGAGGGGACGCTCGGCCTGATCCGCGCCGTCGAGAAGTTCGATTGGCGCCGCGGGTTCAAGTTCTCGACGTACGCCACCTGGTGGATCCGTCAGGCGGTCGCGCGGGCGTTGGCCGACAAGGCTCGGACGATCCGGATGCCCGTCCACATCGTCGAGCGGATGCAGAAGATGAGCCGCGCGGAGCGGAACCTCTGGGCCGAGAGCGGCCGCGAGCCGACGCTCGAGGAGATTGCCCGCGAAGCGAACATGACCGTGCAGCAAGCTCTCGACGTCCGCGCCGCGGCCCGCGCGTCCGCCTCACTCGACGCGCCGATCGGCGACTCCGACGATGCCGTCTTCGGCGACCTGGTCGCCGGCAGCGGCCCCCTCCCCGACGAGCTCGTCGAGGACTCCCTGCGCTCACAGCTGCTCGCCGCCGCGCTCGGCTCGCTGCCCGAGCGGCACCGATTGGTGATCGTGCTGCGCTACGGGCTGGCCGATTCCGACCCGAAGACGCTCGAGCAGATCGGCCAACGCCTCGGGTTGACACGCGAGCGCGTGCGTCAGCTCGAGGTCGAGGCGCTGAAGCGCCTCGCCACCATCCACGAGATGGAGGCGGCCGCGTTCAGCTGAACGCTGGTGCGCGGGTTCAGCTCTGGAGGTAGATCTGCAAGCCCGGCGCGACGTTCCGGAGCTCGCGAAGGGCCCGGGTCTCGAGCTGCCTGACACGCTCGCGCGTGATCCCGAGGTCGGTTCCCACATCTTCCAGCGTCTGGGACGGCTGCCCGTCGAGGCCGAAGCGCCGAACCACGACGTGCTTCATCCGGGGATTCAGCTGATCGAGCGCCTCGGCGAGCTCGACCGAGCGGGCCTGCGCGTTCGTGGCGGTGTCCGGCGACTCGGACGACGTGTCCTCGATCATGTCCGCGACCGAGCTTTCACCGTCGCCGACGGGTGTCTCGAGCGACACGGGATCCTCGATCATCTCGAACAGCTCTCGCGTGCGCTCGAGCGTGAAGCCGGAGTCGTTTGCGATCTCCTCCATCGAGGGATCGCGGTTCAGCTTCTGCGCCAACTGCCGGCGCGAGCGCTGCGCGCGGCGTACCTGCTCGGCCACGTGCACCGGGAGCCTGATCGTGCGGCCCTGGTCGGCCAGCGCCCGTGTGACCGCCTGGCGAATCCACCAGGTGGCGTACGTCGAGAGCTTGAAGCCGAGCTTGTAGTCGAACTTCTCGACGGCCCGGATCAGCCCCATGTTTCCCTCCTGGATCAGATCCAGCAGCGGGACACCCGCCTTCGTGTAGTTCCGCGTGATCGACATCACGAGGCGCAGGTTGCACTCGATCAGCCGCCGTTTGGCCCGCTCGTCGCCAAGGTCCTTGAGGCGCGCGAGCTCGCGCTCCTCGGCCGGCGTGAGCAGGCGACCGTCGCCGATCTGGCGCACGTAGAGCTTGAGCGGATCGGCGCTCTGGAGCCGCTCGTCCTCGCTCAGGACGGCGTTCTCGGGCTCCTCCTCGTCGTCCTCGGCGATCGGATCGTCCAGCGCCGGGAGCAACTCGAGCACGGGCTGGGCGGGCTCAGACTGCGCCGAATCGGGAAGTGGTTGTTCCACACCCGTCTTATCGGCTGCAGGAGCTTGACGCTTGAGCTTGTAAAGACTATGTCAGGTTCTATAACCATTCGGGACAACATCCGTCCCAATTCTTAGGATCGCCGACTATGTGTGGAATCGCCGGATACAGCCTCCGTCCGCGCTCGAGCCTCGAGCGGACATTGGCTGCGCAGGCACTGCTCGCAGCGATCGCGGAACGGGGCGCCGACGCGGTCGGCTATGCCTACCGCGCGCCCGCCGAGACCTACGC
>DASYPH010000401.1:0-5867 GCA_036006925.1 Gaiellaceae bacterium | reverse complement strand
GACCTGAAGCGTCAGCGGGGTGTCCAGCAGGACACGGAACTTGACGCGGACGACCTGCGCCGGCTCGTCGCGACGTACCGCGAGATCTACCGCGACGCCTCGGGGAGCGAGTTTCCGTCGGACGCGCGCGAGCAGCTGTTGCGCGCGGTCCGAGCCGTGTTCGCGTCGTGGGACAACCCGCGCGCGCAGGTGTACCGGCGTGCGCACGACATTCCCGACGACATCGGTACGGCCGTCAACGTCGTGCAGATGGTCTTCGGCAACAAGGGCGACCGGTCGGGAACCGGTGTCGCCTTCACGCGTGACCCGTCGACCGGCGAGGCCGGCCTGTACGGAGAGTTTCTCGCCAACGCACAGGGCGAGGACGTCGTCGCCGGGATCCGGACGCCACAGCCGATCGAGGCGATGCGCTCGTCACTCCCGCAGGCGTTCGACCAGCTGCGCGACACGATGCGGCGGCTCGAGGAGCACTACCGGGACATGCAGGACATCGAGTTCACGGTCGAGGACGAGCAGCTCTTCCTCCTGCAGACCCGCTCGGCCAAGCGCACTGCCGCCGCTGCGCTGCGAGCCGCGGTGGCGATGGCAGGCGAGGGCTTGATTTCCCGCGAGGAGGCGATCGTGCGGATCGACCCGGCTCAGCTCGATCAGCTCCTGCATCCTATGATCGACCCGCGCGCCTCGCTCGACGTCGCCGCAAAGGGCCTGAACGCGTCGCCGGGCGCGGCGAGCGGCGCGATCGTCTTCGACGCCGATACCGCGGTCGAGCGCGCCAAGACCGGCCCGGTGATCCTCGTCAGCTGGGAGACGACGCCCGACGACATCCACGGGATGATCGCGTCGCAGGGCATCCTCACCGTGCACGGCGGCATGACCTCGCACGCCGCGGTGGTCGCACGGGGGATGGGGAAGCCGTGTGTCGCGGGCTGCGAGGAGCTGACGCTCGGCGACGGCTTCGCCGCGATCGGCGACCGCAGGCTGGTCGAGGGCGACGTGATCACGATCGACGGCGGCACGGGTCGGGTGTTCATCGGCGAGGTGCCGTTGGTCCCGCCGCAGATCAACGACAACTTCGAGACGATTCTGGGCTGGGCGGATCTCGAGCGGCGGTTGAAGGTGCGTGCGAACGCCGACAACCCCGAGGATGCGGCGCGGGCGAGGGAGTTCGGCGCCGAGGGCATCGGCCTCTGCCGCACCGAGCACATGTTCTTCGGCGATCGCCTGCCCGTCGTGCAGCAGATGATCGTCGCCGACAGCGAATCCGGCCGCCGTGCTGCGCTCGACCAGTTGCTGCCGTTCCAGCAGAGCGACTTCGAGGGCATCTTCGAGGCGATGGCGGGCCTGCCCGTGACGATTCGCCTGCTCGATCCGCCGTTGCACGAGTTTCTCCCCGACGAGAACGACGCGGTCGACGAGAAGATGCGTGCGCGCATCCGGGCGCTCCGCGAGTCGAACCCGATGCTCGGGACGCGCGGCTGCCGGCTCGGGCTGATGTTCCCCGAGATCTACGAGATGCAGATCCGCGCGATCGCGCGCGCGACGAAAGCCGTGCTGGACCGGACCGGCACCGCCCCGATCGTCGAGGTGATGCACCCGCTGGTCGGCTTCCGCGAGGAGCTGGCGCGACTCCGCGACCTGACCGAGGCTGTCTGGGAGGAGGAAGCGCCGGGGCTCGAGCATCTCGTCGGCACGATGATCGAGGTGCCACGGGCGGCGCTTCGCGCCGATCAGATCGCGGAGGTCGCGGACTTTTTCTCGTTCGGGACGAACGACCTGACGCAGACGACGCTTGCGTTCTCGCGCGACGACGCCGAGGGGAAGTTCCTGACGCGGTACCTGGACGACGGGGTGCTCGAGCGGAACCCGTTCGAGGTGATCGACGTCGAGGGAGTCGGCGAACTGATGCGCATTGCGGTCGAGCGCGGGCGCGCGACGAAGCCGGAGCTCAAGCTCGGCATCTGCGGCGAGCATGGCGGCGAGCCGACGTCGATCGCGTTCTGCCACACGCTGGGGCTGGACTATGTCTCCTGCTCGCCGTTCCGAGTCCCGCTGGCGCGCCTCGCCGCAGCCCAGGCCGCGCTGGCCGAGTCCGGCTCGGGCGCGTACGTCTCGGCCGGCGGCTGAGACTCTCGAACCTCGTTCGAACCACGTTCGAACGAGGTTCGCGCGTTTGGCTCCATGAACGCTGGGCGCTTGCCGTGGGCGCGTGACCTCTCGAACCTCGTTCGAACCTCGTTCGAACGAGGTTCGAGGGTGGGGGCTAGGCGTAGCCGCGGACCTTCGCGTACGCGATGATCACGCTGGCGAGGACGACCGCGCCGGTGGCCAGGACGCTGTAGATCGGCGAACGGCGGCTCTGCAGGAGCAGCCACATCAGGATCACTCCGCCGATCAGCCCGCCGATGTGGCCCCCGACCGAGATGTTCGAGATCGCGAAGGTGAAGATCAGATTCAGCACGATCAGCGCGGCGATCTGCCCGCCGGTCGCGATGTTGCCGCGCCGCTCGAGCACGAAGAGCGCGCCGAGGATCCCAAAGATCGCGCCCGACGCGCCGACGGTGACCGAGTTCGGGCTGAGATACAGCGCGCCCGCCGAGCCGGCGATACCCGAGCCCAGGTAGAGGAGCGCAAAGCGCCAGCGGCCGATGATCTGCTCGAGCAGCGTGCCCGCGAAGTAGAGCGAGTACATGTTGATGGCGAGGTGGAACGGCCCGTAGTGCAGGAAGGCCGCCGTGACCATGCGCCACCACTCGCCGTGTGCGACGCCGACGAGGTTCAGGCCTCCGGTCGGAACGCCCGCGGGCACGATCCCGATCCCTCCGGGGACGTAGACACCCGAAGCGAACAGCGAGCCGCGCTCGTAGATCCAGTTGCCGGTGCCCGTCGCGAGGTTTCCGCCGGCGGCGAGCTCAGCGAGGAACACCCCGACGTTGATCGCGATCAGCGCCATCGTGACCGAGTTGACGCGCCGCGAGCCGACTCCGGTGACCGCGCGCTGCACAGGCGTGGTCGCCTTGCGGATTCCCTGCGGCTTGCCGGAGTGCTCCGGGCACCGCAGGCCGACCGGAGCCGGAGTCATGCACTCGTAACAGATGGGACGTTCGCACTCCGAGCACGAGAGACCCGTCTCGCGGTCCGGGTGTCGGTAGCAGTAGCGGGGGGCGGCGTCCACCGGGCTAGCGTATCGGCGTGAACATCCATGTCGCTTTCGTCCCAGAGGAGGACGCAGCCGCCCGCGTCGGCATCGTCGTCGACGTCATCCGGGCTACGTCGTCGATCGCCCAGGCGCTCGCGTCGGGGTACGAGCGGGTGCTCTGCTGCGCCGAGATCGACGACGCCCGCGCGCTTCGCGTCGAGCTCGGTGACGACGCCGTCGTCGGCGGTGAGCGCGACGCCGAGGTGATCGACGGGTTCGACGTCGGAGCCTCGCCGCGCGAGTTCGCTGGCCCGCCGAAGGCGAAGACGCTGATCCTGACGACGACGAACGGGACGAAGGCAATCCTTGCTGCAGTCGCCCGGTGCGACGTCGTGCTGCTCGGCTCGCTGCTCAACCTGTCCGCGCTGAGCGCGGCCGCACGCGCCGACGGCGGCGACGTCGCGATCGTCTGCTCAGGCTTCAAGGGAGCCTTCGCGCTCGACGATGCCTACTGCGCAGGAAGGATCGTGATCGCACTGGACGGCGAGCGGAGCGATGCCGCGATCGCAGCGGAGATCGTTGCCCACAACTGGCCGGCGCCTCTCGAGGGCCTGAACGCGCGCACCTACGGGCCACCCGGGCTCGAGGCCGACATCGAGTTCTGTGCCCAGGTCGATCTGCTCCAGACAGTGCCGCGCTTCTCGCGCATGGTCGGCAGAGCGGCCGAGATCGTCGCATGAGGCTGCTCGGCGAACTCCCCGCCCGGACGAT
Source organism: Gaiellaceae bacterium (assembly GCA_036006925.1). Lineage (GTDB taxonomy): Bacteria > Actinomycetota > Thermoleophilia > Gaiellales > Gaiellaceae > PALSA-600. The sequence continues at coordinate 1,960 of DASYPH010000401.1, read as the reverse complement.
CGAGCACTTCGGCTCCGCCGGCTTCCGGCATACGCGTGTGGCGCGAGGCGACCTGCAGATCTCGATCGCCGAGCTCGACGGTGTGATCGGCGGGCACGACGCGGCCTCGCAGCAGATCCTGGTGGTGCTGGCCGGCCGCGTGGCAGTCGCGACGCGCACGGGGGCCGCAGAGCTCGGCCCGAGCGAGGCTGTCGAGTGGCAGGAAGGCGAGTGGCACGAGACGCGCTCGCTGGAGCCGTCGACCCTGCTGCTCATCGAGGGAACGCTGGCGGCCTAGATCGCCCTACCTGCCAGCTGGCCGGCGTAGACGGCGAGCACTCCGATCACGACGCTGCCGCCGGTGTAGGCGAGTGCCGCGGCGACGTCGTGCGCGTCGATCAGATCGAGCGACTCCTGCGCGAACGTCGAGAACGTCGTATAGCCGCCGATCACGCCCATCACGAGCCCGACCCGAACCCAAGCGGGGAGATGGTGGCGGTCGATCAGCGTGGCCGAGATCAGCCCGATCAGGAAGCAGCCGCTCAGGTTGATCGTGAACGTGGCCCAGGGGAAGATCGCGTCGCTTCGCTGTTCGATCGCGCGATCGAGGGCGTAACGGGCCGAGACTCCGAACGCGCCGCCGAGTGCGACGCCGAGGATGACCGGCATGGAAGCTCCTTTCGTCAGTAGGAGCCATCAGCCGTTTCTCCGGCAGTCGAAGGCGAGCCCCATCGCCGCTGCGACAGGATAGACCGCTCACCGGAAGCTGAGACGAATCCGCAAAGAGTTGACAGGAGAACGTGTGTTCGTGTAGAACATACGTTCCCGTGATCGCTGCAATCGTCATTCCTGCCTTTGATCTGCGGGCCGCGCTGCGCCTCCGGCCGAGCCTCCAGGCGAAGCCGGCGGCGCTGGCGCCGCTGCCGGGGACCGAGCCGCTGATCGGCTCGATCACCGGGCCGGCCGAGGCAAAAGGCGTGCGGCCGGGGATGCGGCTCGGGGAGGCGCTTGCCACCTGTCCGCAGCTCGAGCTCGTCGAACAGGATCCGGCGACCGTCGAGCAGGCCTGGGAGGAGATCCTGCGCCGGCTCGAGGATGCCGGCTTCGCCGTCGAGTCGGCAGACGCGGGCACGGTCTTCTTCGAGACGAAAGGCGTCGAGCGGCTCTACGGAGGGCTCGAGCCGGCGCTCAAGCGGGCGCTACATGCGGTCGGCTCGGTCTGGGACGGCCGTGCCGGTGCCGCCGAGCGGCGCTTTGCGGCGCTCGCAGCGGCCAACGTTGCCCGGCCGGGACAGGCGCTGATCGTCTCCGACGACCGGACGCGCTCGTTCCTCGCGCCTCTGCCGCTGCAGCTGCTGCCGCTCGAACGGACCCGCTACGAGGAGCTGGAGGAACTGGGAGTTCGCACGATCGGACAGCTTGCTGGGCTGCCGGGTGCCGCTGTTGCCGACCGATTGGGGCCGGACGGCCGGCGCGCCTGGAGCCTGGCGAGAGGAGAGCAGGACGGACGAGGATGGGAGCGCAGCGTCACGCCGAGACGGCCGGCTGTAGCTCTCTACGAGACGCTCGAGTTCCCGGAAGCAGTCGGCCAGCTGCTGACGCTCCGGCGAGGGCTTGGGGTGTTGATCGACCGCCTGCTCGCACGGCCGGAGCGCGCGGGGCGGCCGCCGAGGAAAGTCGCGGTGTGGGCGCGGCTTGTCGGCGGCGCCTCGTGGCGCCGGACCGTGACCCTGCGCGAGCCGACCGCCGATCCGGCGCGGCTCCGGGCTGCGCTGGGCCCGAAGCTCGCCGAGCTGCCGGCTCCAGCGCTCAAGCTGCGACTCGAGGTGTCCGAGCTCGCCGAGCACACGGGTGAGCAACTCGAGCTGCTTGCCGCCGAGGGAGACGTGCTCCAGGGGCGGTTACGGGAAGGCCTGCGCCAGGTGAAGGCAGCCGTTGGCTCAGGCGGGGTCTCGACGGTGGTGGAGGTCGCCCCGTGGTC
>DASYPH010000400.1:0-5363 GCA_036006925.1 Gaiellaceae bacterium | reverse complement strand
CGCGGCGGTCGGGAGGAACGCCATCCCGAGCGACGCAGTGCCGAGGGCGATCAGACCGATGCCACAGAGCGCGCCGAGGGGGAGCCGCGCGAGCCGCGGGGCAACGAATGCCATCACCAGCATCGCGACGACCGACAGGAGTGCGAGCATCGCGCCCATCCGCCCGTAGCTGAGGCGGTGGGTGCTCTGAAGCTCGATCACGAGGATCACCCAGATGCCCCAGTACTGGCCGAACGACCAGTAGCCGGCGAGGAGCGCCGGGATCCGACGCCGCTCGACGGCGGTGTCAGGCGTCGAGGCCGGGGTCTCCTGCATAGCGGGTCAGCATCGCACGTCGCCCGCAGGCCCGGAACGGCCGGTTAGGACCAGCAAGAGGATGGCTCGGTCTACGCCACGCGGTTACCGTTCGACCGGCGCGATCACCCAGCGGCCTTCTCTGATGGTCGATGTGCGTGGGTATCCAAGAGAGGAGATCTGTGAGCGACGAGCGGATAGCACCTGAGACGAGGGGCGTTGAGGTTGAGGATCTAGGAACGGTCGACCTTTCCGCCGAGATCGAGGGTATGGAGGGACATCAACTTCGTATGCGCAAAGTGACGATGCAGCCCGGCAGCGTCTTCGGCCCGGTTCACGATCACATCGGCAGACCGGGCATCGTCTACGTCTTGGAGGGAACGATCACCGATCACCGCGACGGAGTCGAAACGGACTACGGGCCGGGATTGGGTTGGCCAGAGGATCGCTACACGCTCCATTGGCTAGAGAACAAGGGGACGATCCCGGCGGTCGAGATCTCGATCGACATCGTCGGGCAAGAGTGAGCTGACATCGCGCACCCGACGAAACACTCGAATACAGGCAGAAGGCCGAGCGAACCGCGTTCGGGAATGACTTTCCTCGAGCCCCTCAAGGAGGGCCTGGAAGACGAGCGGGCCTGGCGTGACGACTCTTAGGTTGGAGATCCGGCTCGGCTAACCGAGGCTCATCTGCGGCCGCTGGGCTGTGCTGCGGGAACGCCCAGCGTCGTGGACGAGTCTCGCAGCCAGGAATGTGGATCCGCGTGTAAGCAGATGGCGCAACTGAAGGCTAGAACTAGTTTAGTGACCGATCGTGAGGCGTTCGAGGCCTTCTACCGGGAGCACCTCGGCCGAGTCGTCCGAGGATGCGCGCTCGTCACGCTCGACCCAGACGCCGCCGAGGACATCGCCGCCGAGGCGTTTTCCCGGCTTTGGGCACACTGGGAGCGGATCGAAGACGACGATCACGCTGGTGGCTACGTCTTCAAAAGCGCTATGAGGTTGTGCTCTCGGAGGCGTCGGGCATCACCCGAGCAACATGGCGAGGCGACGCCGGTCACGAGGTCAGATCCTGCGGACATAACGATAGACCGGGAGGACATCGCCGCCGCCCTACGCGTCCTGCCGCTTCGTCAACGGCAGGCGGTGGTCCTACGGGATTGGGCTGGTTTCTCGACGAGTGATATCGCAGGGCTGTTGTCGATGCGCGAGAGCACCGTACGGGTGCATCTGGCTCGTGGGCGCGGGCGACTCAGGGGGCTCCTCGGAGTCCTGGACCGGGAGTGAGGCCGATGGAAGACGTCAGAGACGAAGCACTGGGCCGGCTACTCGATCAGTGGGCAAGCTCGATCCAGCCAGACTCGACTCGCATCCCCGGCTTACCTCCGAGCCGCCCGCGCCGCGACCGTATCGTTCGATCGACGGCGTCGGTCGTCGTCGCGGTGATCTTCGTGGCCGCCGCTGCGTGGGGAGTGGCGGACATCCGTCGTGGGACTGGGCAGATCGAGGGCCCGCCCGCCCCGTCGTCGACGGTGCTCATCGGCCTGCGAGACATCCCAATCACAGTGGCGTATCCAGCAGACTGGTTCGCCTCCACCCTTTCGGGGCACCCTTGGGCCACGGGAACAGGTTTGGTTGTCGTCAACGACCGACGTGAGACACCAAACGCTCTCATCCGTACGGATGTTCCTGGCCCGTTCGGAACTCACATCCGCGACTTCGTGGGAGTCACGGTGTCCAAAGCACCGAACCATGCCCCCACGTCGACAGATTCGGCCTTCCCGTTGAACATGGCAGAAGCGAAGGTGGATCCGGGTTGGGGTCAGGAATCTGTCCGATACCTCAACGCACAGGTCTCGGGGATCCCGATCCGGATCACCGTGTACGCCGCTAAGGATCCGTCGCCGCAAGACCTCGCCGCCGCAGATGCGATCGTCGCGTCGATACGACCGACGGAGGGGCCTTCGGCGCCGCTGTCGTTCGTGCCCGCTGATGGCTGGTATGAGCAGGCATACGTCCACGAGCCAGGATCCAGCGATCCGAGTCAAGCGTGGGCGTCGAACATGGCGTTCACGCCCGACGAACAGGCCCCAGCCTTCCCGGATACATCAGCGATCGCCGATGGTGAGGTCCTGGTCCTCGCCTGGCAGGTGAAGCAAGGACCGCCGGATCCCACCAACCCGAACTTCCCGATCATCCAAGGACCCTTCCAGCTCGCGGCTCCAACCACCGGCCACGAGGGGCTGGCTCCCGGCGTGACGCAAAGCACGATGCTCGCGCAGATCGATGGCCGGTACGTTCAGGTCGCTGTCTTCTTCGGCTCGGGGGACCCGAGCTCGGATATGAAGGCCGAGGCGCAATCGGCGCTGGATCGTCTTGCCATCAACCCGTTCCTGACCTCATCCGCGGGCCGTAGAAACGCGCACACGGTCTCGCGGTCCGTGCCGACGTGTGCGCCGAACGCCCAGCCCTGGGCGAGCGATTCCTGTCCGGAGTCCGTCTGGCTCCGGAAGGTGATCACCGCGGCGGGAGCCCGAGTGACCGGGCTCACTCAGAACGTCGAGCCGCAGCCAAGGAGCGCCTTCGTCGTCTCGTTCGATGGCTACACGTTCTCGATGGGTGCGGTCTCGCCTCAGGACTTCCGGAAGATGAGTGCGTACTTCTCGATGGGCGAATTCAGCGCGGGGATGCAAGACGACGGCATGGTGGGTGGGGTGCCGCTCGCCGGCAACGTCGCCACCGGCCATTGGTCGTGGGACCTCCCGTCGGGATACCGGGTCGAGATCTATCCGCTAGACGCAAGTCCGCACTATCACGTCCCAAGATCAGTGATCGCCAGGTTGATCTCGGCCACTCTCGCGGTGCACTGACGTCCCTGTCCCGGGTTCCCGGCGCCTCGGATCACGGCGACCGAAGTCGCGGACACCGCGCCGATAGCACTGCACACGAAAAGTTGAGTTTTCAACTTAGATCCGTGGTGCAAGCGCACTCTCATGCCGATGAGCGGGCGCTCCCTGTCTGGCAGCCTGAGGGCCGGACTTGGCTGAGCCACGGCAACTACCTCGCAGGTTAAGGGTCAGACGGGGCCCTCCGGCCGGAAGAGGCCGCTTCAATCGCCGTCGGACGCTCCATCGAGCCCAGGACACAACCCAGGCGACCCTCCTGAGGGTCCTCGCACGCGTGTGCGACCTCGGCGCCGCCCTCATCTCGGTCACGACCGGACGAGGCGCACGCCGGTCGCGACCAGCCAGAGGAGCCCGGCGGCGAATCCTAGGAGCCCGACGAAGATCAGCGCCGAGCCGTCAGCGATCGCGAGGTTACCGAGCCCCGCGGCGAGCAGCAGGCTCCCGCCCACCAGGCCCAGCAGGCGCTGCCAAGCCGGAGTCAGCCCGCTCGCGTGCGCGGCGAGCGCCGCGCTGATGAAGGTGATGCCGAGCGTCGGCAGGGCCAGCGCGAATGCCGCCGCGTGCATCTGCCAGACGAGCTCGAACTCGGGCGTCGGCTCGGCGAGCCCGCCGGCGGAGAGCGCGAGCCCGATCTGCAGCACGTTGACAAGCACGAAGATGGCCGACACCGTCGCGCCAGCGGCCAAGGCGAGGCGCGACCAGTCGGCGCCCGCTCCGCCTCGCCGCACCACGAGGCCGTGCAGGCCCGTCACGAACACGAGCAGCAGCGGCAGGTACAGGGCCACCAGACCGGAGATGATCGCGACCGCGTCGCGGTTGGCGGCATAGTAGGCCAGCACTTTCTCGATCGGAGCGTTGTAGGTCTGCGCGCCCGTTGCCGCGAACACCGCGTTCTCTATCACCACCAACACCACGAACGCGATCGCCGCGGCGCCCACGAGCCGGCCTCGATCGAACCCACTGCGGGCGAGCGTGGTGGCGGTGTTCTGCGGTGATTCCATCTCTTGCTCCTTGGTTTCAGTCGGATGGCGGGTTGTCGAGCAGGTTGGGGGGAACCACCCACGACCATGCAACGTGCCACCGGATCGAGCATCTCCACTGGTCGATCTGAGGGCTGTTCACCTGACGACACTAGCGGTCCTCCTGAGCCTCGTCCTCCTGAGCCTCGCCCCTGTCCCGGTTTCCCGGCCGTCTCGGCGCCTCCCCTTCTCCCTTCGCCGAAACCGGTTGACTCGCAGGGGGCACCCAAAGGTATGCTCCGCGCGCTATGGCAGGGGGAGAGGTCCAGCTCGTCGACCTGGTGAAACGCTTCGGTGAGTTCACCGCCGTCGCCGGGATCAACCTGGAGATGCCGCCGGGCGAGTTCTTCTCGCTCCTGGGCCCATCGGGCTGCGGCAAGACGACCACCCTGCGGATGATCGCGGGCTTCGAGCGCCCCACCGAAGGCCAGATCCTGCTGGACGAGGTCGACATGGCGCAGACCCCTCCGCACAAGCGCAACGTCAACACGGTGTTCCAGAACTACGCGCTCTTCCCGCACCTCACCGTTGAGGAGAACGTCGCCTTCGGGCTCAAGTACCAGAAGGCCACCAAAGAGGAGTCCGCCAAGCGTGTCGGCGACGCGCTCGAGCTCGTGCAGATGACGCAGTTTGCCAAGCGCCGGCCGAACCAGCTGTCCGGCGGTCAGCAGCAGCGCGTCGCACTCGCTCGCGCCCTGATCCTGAACCCCAAGGTGCTCCTATTGGACGAGCCGCTCGGCGCCTTGGACGCCAAGCTCCGCAAGCGCCTGCAGCTCGAGCTCAAGGCCCTGCAGGAAGAGGTCGGCATCACGTTCATCTACGTGACCCACGACCAGGAAGAGGCTCTCACGATGTCCGACCGCATCGCGGTCATGTCGCAAGGCCGCGTCGAGCAGGTCGGTCCGCCGAAGGAGATCTACGAGTCGCCCTCGACGGCCTACGTGGCGGACTTCCTGGGAGTGTCGAACCTGATGGATGCGAAGGCCGGCGGCGTGAGCGACGGCGGTTGCAAGGTCTCGATCGGCGACTTCACGCTGATCGCGGGCCAGGGCGACGCCGACACGGCCGGTGACGCCAAGATCACGATCCGCCCCGAGCGGGTGATCATCGAGGCGCAGGGCACATCAGGCCAGAACCGCCTG
>DASYPH010000399.1:0-7639 GCA_036006925.1 Gaiellaceae bacterium | reverse complement strand
GGGCCCAGATCTCGGTCGGCGGCACGCCGGTGTTCTCGAGCCCGAAGGCGACCTCGTTCGCGACCCGGGTCATCACCGCCTGGTCCTCGGGGTCCTGGAAGACGGAGGCGACGAGGCCGACCAGCGAGGCCGGCGCTGCCTCGCGCGTGTCGAGACCCCCGATCGTCACGCGCCCGGCGAAGACGCCGCCGTGGAAGTGCGGCACGAGGCCGGCGAGGGCGCGCAGGAGCGTCGATTTGCCGCCGCCGGACGGGCCGAGAAGGGCGACGTGCTCGCCGTCGTCGAGCTGGAGCGAGACGCCGGCCAGCACCTCGTGACCCGGCGTGTAGGCGAACCGAAGGTCGGAGACGACGGCTAGAGCAGCCATGCCGCCACCACGATCAGCACCGACCCGGCCACTGCCAGGTGATCGAGAGTCGTCCAGCCGGGCCGCGGGGCGCTCGTGCGGCCGGGCCGGCCGTAACCGCGCGCCTCCATCGCCTCCGCGACGTTCAGGCCGCGCTCCAGAGAACCGGCGACGAGCGGCGAGAGCAGGCGCATCGGGCCGAACTCGGCGCGTCGGCCGCGCAGCGCGAGGCGCAGGTCGCGGGCGTCGCGCTCGAGCACGGGCAGCAGGCGGGTTGCAAGCGCCACGGCGACCGTCGAACGGCGGGCCCACCCCGCACCCGCGAGCAGTTGGTCGTGGTCGATCCGCAGTGCGTAGACCGCAAAGGCAAGACCGACCGCCGCGAGGCGCAAACCCTGGAAGAGGCCGTTCGCCAGCTCCTCGCGCGTCACGTCGAGGCGGCCGAGCACCGGGATGGTCGGCCCGATCCAGAGCGGATGCGAGCCGATCACCTCGACGAACGGGGTGACGATCACCACGAGCAGGGCGCTGGTCAGCGTGCCGACCAGGTACGGCCAACGCCGCTTGGCGGGTGCCCGCAGCGCGGCCAGGAGCAGCACGGCGCAGATCACCGCGACCACCCACGCTTGATCGGCCAGCAGCGCCGCGACGACGAGTGCTGCGAGCAGCGCAGATGCCGGCACGGCACTCACGGCCGGTCTCCATAGCGATAGCGAAATGCGGCCGGATCTGCGGCAAGCCGGCGAGCTGACCGCGCGCCGAGCTCGAGCTGGACACCCGACCGCAACCGCGCGATGCGAACGCGGTCGCGATCGAAACGGGTGCTGAGGACGATGTAGTTCCTCGTCGGAGTCTTCGCCGCGACGCTGCCGTGGACCTGCGCTGCGATCGCACGGGCGACCGCTCGGGGCACGCCGATCGGGACGACGCTCGTCGAGGTGCCGACGAACGGGTGTGGATAGGCGCCGACGACGACGGGAACGCTCATCGAGCTGCCCGTCCAGGAGCGGTAATCCCACCAGTCGACATCGCCTGGCTGGAGCGTCACCTCGGCGGCACTGCGATCGCCCTCGATCCCGTCGACGAAGTAGAACCAGTCGCGCTGCTTCGTGGCAGAGCCGTCGATGCCATCGATCGACTGGATGAACCGGCCGCCGTACCGCGTGGTCACCTTCCTGGTGCGCTCGAGTGCCTGCGCCGCAGTCAGCCCGGCGGGCACCGTGCCCGTGTAGAGCACGTGCGCGCCACGGTCGCGGGTCACCCAGACCGTCGCTGTGCCGTGCTGGTGCTCGCCGCCACAGGCCGTGACGGCGAACGCCAGCAACAGAACGAGGAGCGGTCTCACTTCACTGCGTTCGACCGGACCGCGCCGGTGGCGGTGGCGCGCACCAGCACGCCGGGATGCGGGCCGGGGCACACGTTCGTGTCGGTCGTCGCCTTGATCGTCCGCCGCGAGCCGATGTGCACGAGCAGCCCCGAGACGGTTGCGCTGCCCCCGTTGTCGTCGAACGCGTGCACCGTGTAACAGCCCTTGCCGGCTGCCTTCACCGAGAGCGTCGGCGGCCCACCCGTCGGCCCGAAGTCCGCGTAGTACCACAGGACGTGATCACCGTCGGCGAGCTGCACCTTGTCGGCCCCGACCGGTGGCGACTTGTCGTCGACCTTGAAGACCCAACCGCTCGAGGCACTGCCGCCGTAGCGCCCGACCTGGTCGATGTACGGCCCGAAGCTCGACTGCGTGACGTGGTAGTAGAACTCGCCGAGCAACGACGCCTGCTCGAGCGCGTCGAGTGCGTTGGAGGCCGTCACGGTCACCTCACTCGGTGCGAACAACGTCTGCGTCTTGCCTTCGATTCGCACCTTCACCGTCGCTGCCGCGGCAGCCTGTGGCAGGACGACGAGAACGACGAGCACGAGAACGAGGCGCTTGGCCACGATTCCTCCTTCCGCGAGGGGATCGGTATGGGGCGACCGGCAGGTCTTCTGACTCGGGGCTCCCCCTCCGCCGCCTTCCCAGGCATCTCACCCAGTGGCGTTCGGCGGAAGGCATCTCCCCTCACAGCGGCGGGACCGTCCCGGAATTGCACCGGCTTCCCTCACCGCTCGCCCGTTGGTGGGCGCAATCTACCATCGGGCCGAATGGCTTCCCGCTGGATCCCGGTGCTCGTCTGGGCCGGCGTCATCTTTGCGCTCTCGTCGATCCCCTCCCTGAGCACCCATCTCGGCACGTGGGATCTGATCCTGCGGAAAGCCGCTCATATGACCGAGTACGCGATCCTGGCGGCACTCCTACGACGCGCCACCGGGTCGTACGGCTGGGCCTTTGGCCTCGCCCTCGCCTACGCGGCAAGCGACGAGTACCACCAGACATTCGTCCAGGGTCGTCATGGCTCGCCGATCGACGTGGGCATCGACGCGATCGGCATTTCGCTGGGTCTCATGGCATGGCGTCGTGTTGCCGATCTACGCTAGTGCCATGGAGCATGGAGAGGTGACCGACCGCCAGCTCGAAGCGCTGCTCGCGCGCCTCGACCTGATTGCCGAAGAGCTCGGCCGTCTGAACCGCCGCGAAGAGCGCCGCGAGGAGCTGACGGTGATCGCGCACGAGCTGCGCAACCTGAACGAGTCGCTGCAGACGATCGCCTACACGGCGCTCGGCACGCAGGGCCCGCAGGTCCGCAGGCGCCGCGCCAGCTAGCCAGGGAAGGGCTGGACCGCTACGGCAAGCGGTAGATGTCGAGCACGCCGCTCGTGGCGTGGTCGTTGGCGTTGCCCTCCGGCATCGCAACGCGTCCGTCGACGACGATCGGGCTCTGCCAGTGCACCGAACCGGTTCGCAGTTGCGCCACCTCGCGGCCGCTCGTCGGCACGTACACGTGCACGACGCCCGAGCCGGCGACGTAGAGCAGCGAGCCGGCGATCACCGGCGAGGTTCCGTCCGTGTGGTTCGACCAGACCGGGTGGAGGCGGCCGCTCTTGAAGAGCAGTGCCTCGGTGCCCGCACTCGTCGCGACGAACACCCAGCGGCCGTTCCAGACGGCGGGCTCCGAGAACACGTCGGTCGGTCCGGGCGCCGGCAGAGTCTGCAGCTCCCCGCCGGTCGTCGGGTTGACTCCGGGCAGACGATGGAGCTGCAGCAGCCGCAGGATCCCGTCCTTGCCGCCCTGAACGGCGTAGCCGTCTGGCAGCAGCGCCGGGCTCGTCGAGCCAAGATCCACATCGTTGTCGTTCAGCTGCTGGTGGTTGGCAGGCGTGTAGTGGCGGAGAAGCCGCGCCGCGTCCGGCGAGAGGACGAGCACGCTGTCTCCCCAATTGGTGTGACCGTCGTAGGGGGCGTTGCCCGTCGCGACGACGAGGTTGCCGTTCGCGGGGTCGACGGCGGCACCGTTCCGCGACCAGATCGCCGAATCGCTCGTGCGACAGGAGGCGGGAAGGATGATCCCTTGCCGATCGCTGCAGAGCGAGTTCCAGGCGTGGATGATCCGTCCGTTTCGCTCGGAGAGCGTGACGACGTGGCCCTGATACGACGGCGCATCCCCGATGTAGCCGCCGGTCGTCATGATCACGAGCCCATGGGAGACGTTGATCGACGACGTCATCTTCTCGCGGGTCGGGTCGCGGGTGACGGTCGTCGTCCACAGCACCTTGCCGTCTGCGACGCGCAGTTTGCGCACCCGACCGTCCGGGGCCGCTGCATACACCGCGGAGCGGTCGGTCGCGGCGGCCGGCGTGGAGTTCGTGATCTGTGCCGAGCCCGCAAGCCGGCCGTAGCTCGGCGGGGTGAACCGCCACAGCACCTTGCCGCTGGCTGCGTCGATCGCCTCCGTCTTGCCGTACGTGGTCGTGACGAAGAAGACGTCGTGGGTCGCTCCCCGCACCGCCACGCCGTGCAGGTAGATCGGCGAGGAATCGACGGTGCCGTCGAGCTTGACCTGCAGGCGCACGAGCTTGGCGACGTTCGCCGCGGTGATCCCGCTGCCCGGCGCGGCGTTGTGGCGGGCGGCGTCGTAGCCGAAGCGGTTCCAGTCCAGACCGGCCGGGGCGCTGGGACGCCCGAGCGCCGCCGCGACGAGCACGCCGGCGAGCAGCAGCGGCAGAACTGCGAGGCGTTTCACTGCGCGGCCAGGTCGGGCGTCTTGACCCAGGGTCCAGGCGGGGTCAAGAGCGACTCGGCGTGGAGGTAGGCAAGCCCGGCGAGCGGGAGGTCGCCCCAGCGCTCGAAACAGAAGTAGCGGCGACGCCAGTGCGGAAAGAACTTGCGGTTGAAGCTGTGCAGCCGCTCGACCTGGAAGAGGCGGTCCCCTTTCAGGAGCGCCCAGCGCAGGCCGCGCGTCCAGAGCGCTGCATCCTCGTCGGCGCGCAGGAAGTCGGCGAAGACCGCGAAGTTGAGCGAGATCTCCGTCACGTTGTGCTCCCGGCCCCACGCGACCGTCTCGGTGATCAGGTACTCCATCAGGCCGTTCGGTGTGTCGCGGCGCCGTCGCATCGATGCCAGCGAATAGCCCTCGCTGGCCGGTGAAGGCACGAGCTGCAGGAAGCCGCCGACGGCTCCGTCGGGTGCGACGGCGACCGCCAGCACCGTGTCCGGGTAGCGAAAGAGCGCGTCCATGGCCATGGTGAAGCCGCGTTCGGGCCAGTTTCCACGCCACTCCTGCGAAACCGCGTGAAGCTCCTCGCGGAGGTGCGGGTCGGCGTCGGCGGTCGAGAGGACGCGCACCTGGTAGCCGCACTTCTCGAGCCGCGAGACCGACTGACGCACCTTGCGGATCGGCCGGCCGTCGAGCGAGAACTCGCTCGGCCGGATCACTGCCTCGTCACCGAGGTAGATCGACTTGAAGCCGAGGTCTGCGTAGTCGGCGAGCGCGTCGTTCGCTGCGCCTGCGATCGCGACGCGCCACCCCTTTGCATGGGCCACCCGCCGGAACTCGGCCATCAGGTCATGGCGCTCGCGCGTCTCGCCGATCGGATCGCCCGCCACGAGCGCCGTGCCGGCAACGACCCGGTAGGCGAGAAACGTGCGCCCGCTGGCCGAGAAGAAGTAGCTCTTGTCGCGGCGAAGCGCGAAGTACGCGAGGCTGTCCGTGCCGTGCGCCTGCACGAGGTCGGTCGCGCGAGCGAGGTCGGAGCTCTCCTGCGGCTCGACCCGGAAGGGACGGAACCAGAGCCAGGCGGCGCGGATCGCCAGCCCGCCGATCACGATCAGGAGCGCCTCCTCGATGCGCTCGGAGAAGGCGTCGTTGTCGTACGCGTAGACCAGTGCGACCGGGAGGCAGACGGTGAGCGCCGCACCGACCTGGACGAGCGGGCGAATCGTCGTCGGATCGCCAGGGGCGACGAACTCCCGCCGCGCGCGTACGAGCGCGATCAGGAACAGGATGTGGGTGGCCGACTCCTCGAAGTCGAGTCCTTTCGCGAGGTGCGCGACCGCGGATGCGAAGACGACGACGACCGCCAGCCACCACGCCCGACGTTTGCGGCGCGCCAGACCGCGGGCGAGCCACACGAGCCCGAGCCCCAGCGCGAGCGAGACGGTGCGGGCGGCGTCGGGAACTCCCGGAGGCAGGACGCCGCGGATGAGGTCGACGCGATCGGCCATCTCGGGCGTGAGTGCCGAGATGATCGAGATCAGGCCTGCTGCCGCAGCAAACCAGGCCAAGAGAACAGGGGTCGCCGGGCGGCGCACGACGAACACGGTAGCCGGGACGCGAGTCGGAGCCGGTCTAACCCTCTTACGAGCTGAGGAGGATGCGCCGCAGCTCGTCTTCCTTGCCAGGCTCGAGGATCGCGAGCACCTGATCGCCGACCTGCAACTGCGTCTCCTCGTCCGGAACCTCGGCCTTCCCGTTGCGAACGACCGAGATCAGGCGAGCGCCTTCAGGGAGCTTCAGCGCACGAACGCGCTTCCCCTGGCAGTTGGCTGTTTTGTCGATCGACACCTCGACGATCTCGAGGTTCTCCTTGCGCAGCTCGAGCAGCTGGATCAACCCGTGCTCGGGTACCTCGTGCTCGATCAGCGCCATAATCGAGCCGGTCGCGGAGACGGTCGGCGAGATGCCGAGCAGATCGAAGTAGGGCTGGTTGCGCGGGTCGTTGATGCGGGCGATCACCTTCGCGACGCCGTACTTCTCGCGACCGAGCTGACAGATGACGATGTTGTCCTCGTCGTCGCCGGTCGCGGCGATCAGCAGATCCGGCGGCCGTTTGATCCCGGCGCGTTCGAGCACGAACACCTCGGTCGCGTCACCGCGGATCACCTGGTGCTCGAACTCTGCCTCGAGCTTGTCGAAGCGGTAGGGCTTCTGCTCGATCAGCGTCACCTCGTTGTTGCCGCGGAGCAGCGAGCGCGTGAGGTTCGCTCCGACCTTGCCGCCACCTGCGACGAGCACGTACATCAGACGGTTGCCTCCTCGGTTGCACGAACCGCCTCGACGAGCGAGTCGATCGCCGCCGAGGTCGGGCAGACGATGCGCATCCCGCGCGACGCATAGAACTTCGAGCGTGCCGGGTCGAGCACCCGCACGACGACGGTCGGGACCTCGAAGTGCTTCTGGGCGGCCTGCGCGATCACGATGTTCGTGTTGTCGCCGTCGGTGGTGACGACGACGGCGTCAGCCTCCTCGATCCCCGCGTCGCGGAGAAGCTTCAGGTCCATGCCGTGGCCGACCAGGAACCCCCCGGTCCAGTTCTCACCGAGCCGCCCGAGGGCGTCCTCGTTCTCGTCGACGACCGTCACGTCCCAGCCCGACCCGTCGAGCTGAACCGCGACGGACGAGCCGACCCGTCCGCAGCCGATCACGATCGCTTTCACAGCGGCGCAGCGTACTCCACCCGGTGGGTCCAGCGCAGTCCCGCGGAACCCCTCGAGTCTGACTCGAGTCAGACTCGAGTCTGACCAGACCGCCGCCTGGTCGAAGCTGGAAGCACGAACCGGGTGCACATCGTTTCCGATTCGCAAACCAGCAAACGCCCCGCGGCGGAAGCCCGCATCAACGCTCGCCTCGACGAGCCGGCGCCACAGTTCCGTTCGTCCTCCGTGACCCTTCGTTGTGTCAGACGTGAGTCTGACTCGTGTCAGACTCGTGGGCTACCGATCACGTGGCCGCCAGCTCTTCGTCCAGCACCGACTGTGGGAAGGCGACGATCAGCACCTCGCACGGAGCCTTCCGCAGGACGTAGTCGACGGTGGGCGAGAAGAAGCGCGCCTGGCGGCGCCACCGCGGGGCCGAACCGAGCATGATCAGGTCGGCGTCGACGACCAGTGCGTGCTCGACGATCGCCTGGCCGATCGCACGC
>DASYPH010000398.1:0-4502 GCA_036006925.1 Gaiellaceae bacterium | reverse complement strand
TGAGGGAACACCAGCGCGGGCACCGGAGTCCACGGGAGGTCACTCGTCTTCAGGCGATTCCTTCTTCTTGCGGGACTTCCGTGCCCGCGGCTTCCCGGCCTTGCCCGCCGTTCCACCTTTGTTGCTCGATGGTAAGGAGGGGGTCGACGGTTCGAGTCCGTCAGAGGGCTTCGCCAAGCCGCCGCAAATGAGCGGTTTCTTGCGTCTGTTCGTTGTCCCTGTGGGCGACGTCAGGTCGCACCGAGGTCGCACGGCTCAGCTTGCCGCAGCGTTCGCCCGTGACCCCCTCTTTGGCAACGAGGGCATCGAAAGATCGGCTTCGTCGAGTTCGGCTTCCTCTCGATCCGAAAGCGCGCCGACTATGGACGCAGCACGAACGCTGTAGCGTGAGCGGGTCGTGACTGTCGAACCGAATCGGCCGATCGGGCTTGAGCCGGTTGATCGAGCGGAGGTCACGATCGTGGTCGACAACTTCGTCGATCTGTTGATGGCTGGCGCCGACGGGGTCCGCAGGTACCTCGCCAGCGACTTCGGCAGTCGCGACCAGTTGATCGCAGAACATGGCTTCTCGGCGTTGGTCACCGTCGAGCGGCGCGGCAGCCGGAGTTCGATTCTCTACGACGGCGGCCTGACGCCAACCGCGCTTGCCCGCAACCTCGATGTCTTACAGATTCCGGTCAAAGAACTGCGCGCGCTCGTGGTTTCTCATGGGCACGCGGATCATCACGGCGGATTGGAGGCGCTCTTCCGTCGGCATGGCCGGGGTGGGCTCCCGCTTGTCATCCACCCCGAGGCCTGGAAGGAACGCAAGATCGTGTTCCCGACCGGGAGCGAGGTCCGGCTTCCGCGCCCCCGAGACGGCGCGACCTCGAAGCCGAGGGAGTCGAACTGAACGAGGAGCCTGGGCAAACGCTGCTCCTCGACTCCACCGTGCTCGTCTCCGGGCAGGTTGAGCGCCACACGCCGTTCGAGCAGGGCTTTCCCATCCATTACGCGCACTCAACGGCCGGCTGGGAACCCGACCCGATGATTTGGGACGACCAGAATGTGATCGTCAACGTCAAGAACAAAGGTCTCGTCATCGTCTCGGGCTGCTCGCACGCAGGAGCCGTGAACGTGCTGCGCAACGCGCAACGCCTGACCGGTGAACAGCGGCTCGCCGCGTTCATCGGCGGCCTACACCTCACGGGCGGCATCTTCGAACCGATCATCAAGCCGACAGTCGATGCTTTCGTCGCCGCAGGAGCAGGCCGAGTCTTGCCGGCGCACTGCACCGGCTGGAAAGCCGTCCACCAGCTCGCACGCGCGCTCCCGGACTCGTTCGTGCAGCCTGCGGTCGGAACCGTCATCACCTTCTGAGCGCAAGACCTCGGCTGGGCGTGCGTGGCTGCCGCACTGAGTGGCATACGCGACTGTCCTCGCTCCAGCCTCAGGCGCCGGCGAACGCGCGATGGGTGGGCCGCGCTCAGTGGTATGCGTGCACCGCGGCGTGCCCGCGGCCGCGAGCGATGAGTGCGCGGTTGACCGGGAACGCTGCCCAGAAGGCGATGAGCAGGCCGGCCGCCAGGCTCCACCAGAAGAGGAAGTCGCCAAGCCCGGCCTGCATCGCTCCCGGCACGAGCAGGACGAAGCCGTTGTCGACGATCTCCATCACGGCGATCGAGACCGTGTCCGCGGCGAGCGCGATCCGAGTCGCCCTCCGCAGGGGCACGCCGCTGCGCACAAGCGGACGCAACGTGAGCGAGTAGCCGAATAGAAAGGCGAGCACGATCGCGATCGCGATCGAGGCGCCGTTCCCCCAGTTCAGCGCCGTCGCGATCACAAGGCCCAGAATCTCGCCGATCGCGCAACCGGTCAGGCAGTGCCAGGTGGCGCCGAAGGCCGCGCGGTTCAGCGATTCCGGCTCATGACCATGTCCGTGAGCGTTATCCATCTCCAGGCACCGGACTAGCGCGTGCGCGACGAGTCAGCGCGCCATCTCTCGTGCGCCGCAGCTATTTGGCGTACCGCTCCGGGTGCTGGGCAAAGGCTGCTGCACAAGTAAGCGAACAGAAGTAGTACGCCATCTCGTTTCGCAGCAAGCGACCGACCGCACGCTCTGGATCGACCGCCATCTGGCAGACGGGGTCGATCGCCAGGTGATCGGCAGTCTCGTCGAGGCGAACGACGGCGAAAATCTCGACCGGCTCCGCGACGTTGCGTAGCACCTGCCGCCCCCGCGACTCGTAGAGCACCCCCTCGAGATCCGGCGCGAGCGCCGCCGTCTGCCCGGTGACCAGGAGCTCACCCCCGGCGGCGAGCGCCGAAACCCGCGCCGCGACGTTGACCGTCGTCCCGAAGTAGTCGCCGCTACGTTCGACAGCCGAGCCATGGTTTCCGCCGACGCGGACCGATGGCGCCTGGTGCCCGCTCATCGCACTGCGCGCGATCCACAAGCCGAGGCGCACCGCATCGGCGGGATCGGGCACTCGAAGCATGAGAGCGTCGCCGACCGTCTTCACGTGCTCACCGTCGACGCCTGGAAGCTCCGCTTGCACGCAATCCGCGAACTCCTCCACGAGTTGCACGGCCTCCTCGTCTCCATGCGCCTCCGTGAGCGCCGTGAAGCCCGCGATGTCGGCGAACAAGAAGGTGGCATCGGCGTCACTTGACACGGCTAGACCGTAGTCGTTCGTCACGCCCGAAACGCGAGCGAACTCGCACCGGGCTAGGGGTCGACGTTGAAGCTGAACATCATCCCGCTCTCGTGATGTTCCGCGATGTGGCAGTGAGCCATCCAGCGGCCTGGGTTTGTCACGTCGAGCAGGACGTCAACGGTCTCGCCTGTTCGGACGAGCACAGTGTCCTTCCACACGAGGTTCGGCTCGACGACGTCGTCGCGAGCGAGGATCAGGAAGCGGCCGGCGCCATGGACGTGGAACGGGTGCGGCATCGGGTGGTCCGAGTCCAGCTCGTTCACCAGCCGCAGCTTCACCTGGTCGCCGACCCGGAACGTCCAGTCGATCTGCGCGTTCTCCGCACCGGTCTGGCGGTCGACGAGCTTCCAACGCATGTTCGCAGGCGTCGTCATCCGGTTGACCTCGACCATGTCGTCTTCCCACTCGATGCCTTGGGCGGGGTCGCGTGCGTGGTCCGCCTTGCCGTGCTGATCGTGGCCGTGTCCGCGATGTTCCTCGTGGCCATGACCATGGTGACTCTCGTGCTCCTCGCCCTGGTCACCGTGCCCATGCTGGTGGTGTTCGTGCCCTGCGCCGGCCGCCACCATGCTCTCGGGCAAAAGCTTCATGCCGCACTTCGGGCAACGGTCAGGCTTGTCACTCGTCACCTCGGGATGCATCGGACAGACGTAAGTCGTCTCTTCAGCCGCCTGGCCTAGAAGCTTCATGCCGCACTTGGGACAGCTGCCGGGCTCGGCGCTCACGACCTCGGGATGCATCGGGCAGACGTAGACGACGTCGACGCCCTCCGGCACGCCCAGGTCCATTTCGGCGACGAACGAGAGCGTCTTGTCGGGCGGCGCATTCAGGTAGGGCTCGACCCGCTCGCGTTGCTCGACCATGTCAGCGTTCGTCCGCAGCTGGCTGAACCCGTCGGCGAATGACTCTTCCGGCGGCTCGTCGGCGACGTCGACGCTCGCAAGCCGGTAGGTGTGCTCGGGCGTGCGGTGCTCGAGCTCGAGCTCGCCTGCCTCGGGGAAGTGCACGTCGACGACGACCCGTTCGGAAGGCGCAAGCAGGACCTCTTCGACGAGCTCCTCCCGCTCGTAGTGACCGGCGTCGGCACCGACCAGCTTCATCTGGGCGCCCGGCAGGGTCACGTTGAAGACGCGGGTGTTCGCGGTGTTGGTGAAGTAGAAGCGCACGACCTCGCCGCGCTTGGCCGCGAGCGAAAGGTCGGGCTGGCCTGCGACGAGCATCACGTTGCCGAAGCGGCCCATCGCGACGTGCGTCGTCTCCGACTCTCTGAAGGCTGCGATCTGCCCGTCCTCGATCAGGATGTCGTCGAGGGTGAGCAGCACCTCGCGGTTCACCGGCGGCCAGTAGTCGGGCTCGCTCGGAGCGGCGAGGATGTTCCCGTAGAGGCCCATCTCCTGGCCGTAGTCCTCGCGGATGTGCGGGTGGTACCAGAAAGCGCCGGGGTCGGGAACGTGCACCTGGTAGGTGAAGGTCTCGCCGACCGGGATCGGCGCCTGAGTTTCGTGGGTCCCGTCGTAGCGGTTCTCGAGCCGCAGACCATGCCAGTGGACGGTGGCATCGAGGTCGCCGTGGTTGGTGACGTCCACGGTGATCGTCCCGCCCTGGGGGACTTTGAGCGTCGGTCCTGGCACCGAGCCGTTGTAGGTCAGCATCCGCACGGTCGCGTCGCCGATCCGCTTCTGGACCGGGATGATCTCAAGCTCGAACTCGTCCCCATCGGCGAGCTCGATCAGCTCGGTCGTGCCTGCCTTCGGCAGGCCTTCGGTCTCGCGTGGGAACTCGATTGTCTCGCTGCTGTGTTCTGAG
>DASYPH010000397.1:0-2257 GCA_036006925.1 Gaiellaceae bacterium | reverse complement strand
TCCACCGGCATCTCGAGCTCGCGCAGGCGGCGGATCGTCTGTGCTGTCGCGATCTGATCAGCCCGGTAGTACCGGTAGCCACTGGAGCCGTCCACCTCGGCCGGTTCGAGCAAGCCGACGTCGTGATAGTGGCGCAGCGTCTTGATCGTGAGATAGCTCGCGCGCGAGAACTCGCCGATCGTCAGCAGAGCCGCCATCGCACACAGTCTGCTTGCCTCCCCTGACCGGAGAGTCACACGTTGTGGATGATGATCAGCGTGGCGATCTGTCCGTCCCGGACCGTGAAGTAGCCGGTCAGGATCAACTCGTCAGGCAGGTTGGTCTTGTCGTACTCGCCGTCGTAGCGGCCGCGCAGGATCGTCTGTCCGTGAGGTCGACGTCCGCGCCGACGCCCGCCGGCGTTAGACCCCGTCGGCGCTTACGCGCCCTTCCCGCGGCCCTTGTGCTCCATGAGCTGCAGGGTCACCCCGAACGTCGTCTGCGGCGCCGTGAAGATCATGTGGACCTCGTCGGTCTTGAATTCGCCCTGCAAGACGACCCCTCGGCGTGTCAGTTCGGCTTTGGTGTCTTCGAGGTCGTCAACTTCATATCCGAGATGGCCGATGACCGCAGTCTCGCCATCCTTGAGCTTTGGCATGCCGAAACCGGCAGCGCGGACCTCAATCAACTCCAAGCGCGTTTCACCGCATAGCAGAAATTGCAGGTCGATGTCGCCGGCGAGAATACGCTCGCCAAGAGCTCTGCCATCAACGGTGTCGCCCGCCCGAGCGATGGTTTCGTTGATATCGCGCACGACGATTCCGATGTGATCCAACCCAAGTAGCTTCATGGACCTCAATCCTCTCTCTCTCGCTGTTTCCGTTGTTGACGGGATACGGACGTTGCTCTCAGTGGACGCCTCGTCAGGCGTGTAGAAAGCTCCCTCCGTCCACGCCGAGGGTCTGGCCGGTGATGTAGCGGGCGTCGTCGGTGGCGAGGAACACTCGACCGGCAGCGCCACCGTCGCGGCCGGCGCCGGTGACCGGTGCGACTGAGTTGTCCATGCGTTGTGTGTTCATGGCGTCCGCGTCGAGCCGCTCGCGGTCCCGGGTGGTGGTCATCTCTTTGCCTTCGCGGCGTTACCAAGGCCTGCGAGGAGCACGTGGACGGCGGCGGTCAACCGGCCGACGAACTCCTCCCGGGACTCCGCCAGGGCGTTCGATAGGTACCTGGCGCCTTGAGCCACCGTAAGCAGCGCCGCCGCGATCTCCTCCGGGGTCACACCAAGCCGCTTGACGTCGTTCTCTGACATCGCTGCGGCGATCGCCGCAGCGAGCCGGTCGTCGAAGCTGCCGACGGCCGGGTTGACCACGTCGCCGAGCCGCATGGCCGGGTTCTGGAGCAGGCTCCCGAGATCGAGGGTCAGCATCGACCCCACGTAACGCCCCAGCCAAGCGTCGAGCGCGGCGACGACACGTCGCTCCAGCCCAACGCCTTCCTCGTCCAAGCAGCGGGAAACCTCGCCGAGCGCGGTGTCGAGTTCGTGGCGGACCGCGGCACGGAACAACGCGTCCTTGCTGGCGAAGCGCAAGTAGAGGCCCTGCCGGGAAATGTCCGCAGACCGTGCAATCTCGTCCATCGAGGCCTTGCGAAACCCGTAGCGCCCGAACACTGGCAGAGCCGCGGCGAGAATTCGCTCCTCCCGCGCGTTGACCGAGGGCGACGATATTGACGACATAGCGCTACTTTACATCAACTGTACATTCTGTCAAGCTGGGGCCTCGCTCACCTCGCGACCGCTAACTCGCAGAGGGAGCGCCCGTGGCGCGCGCTTCCCCCTCCGGCGAACGGGAGCCACCGTGGCAGCCGACCCCGAGCCCGCTTGCACGAATCGCAGAAGCTCGCAGCTGCGATCGGCGCTCTTCTGCTCGGCCACCAAAGCAGCACCAGCCAGCCGGCCGGCTGATTGCTGCTTCAGGCGTGAATCAGCTGCGCTCGATCAGTCGCGATGAGAACGGAAGACCGGGTCATCCCAGACCTGCTCTGCGGGCGCGACGAGCATCTCGTGCGTGACACCGAGGCACCTGAGTTGCGCGGCAGGCAGAGCGCCGCCGCCACGCACCGTGCGGCCAGCGTTGCCTATGCAGTTACAGGGGCTGCCCTCACTGGCTGGCCCGGCGGCACGTGTGGCTACAGGCCGATCTCGGCCCGCTCACACCGACGTGTCGCCAGTCCTCAGCCCAGCACGACTTTGCCGACCCCCGGGTACCGATGCCTT
>DASYPH010000396.1:0-2209 GCA_036006925.1 Gaiellaceae bacterium | reverse complement strand
TCCGGCGGATGCGAAGCAGATGATGTTCCCACTCGGGGTCGCGAAGTCATCGCAGACGGGCCCGGAACCGCACCGATCAGCCAACCGATCAGGCGTGGTACCCGGCGCCTCGGTCGTCGAGCCGGACGGCGACGTGGTATCGGTCTGTGTCACCGTCGAAGTAGGTGTCGTGACGGTGACCGTGGCCGTCGTGGTGGCGGTCGAGCCGCTCGACCCTCCACAAGCCGTAGCGGCGAACACCGCGGCAAGGACAACCACGCTCAGCCACCCATCGGAGTGCCCACGGCCCATGGCACGAGACTGTACCGGTCTGCAAGACCACTCGGCTGGCCGGGCGCCCGGGCCTCGGGGCTGCAGGCGTGGCACCTAGGGGGCACCACCGGCGCATACGGACACCGAGACTTCCTCTCTACGCCCTAGCGCTCCGTCCATATGGATCGCATCACACGCCGTCGCTACCGTCGGCCCGTTCGCCATCGGCGGCGACCTGCCCTACGCCCTTGTCGTTTTGATCGAGGGCGGATTCCCGGTCTTCGGTTAGCGTTTCCGTTCCATCGGGGAGCCGCTCGACCGCTTCGCTGGCGAGAGCCTTTGCCTGGTCTGCGAACTGGCGGATCTCGGCGAGCAGCTCGTACCGCTCCTCCCGCACCGAATCGGTATCGGCACGCAGCTCCAGCATCTTCGTCTCGGCCTCGGCACGTCGCGCCTCCAACTCTTCCGACAGATGCCTGCGCAGATCATCGGCGTCGGTCTGTGCTCGCGCAGCGACGCGTTCCGCCTCCTGTCGTGCCGCTGCTAGCAGCGCATCGGCCTCTTCGGTTGCGCTCCGCACCTGTTCTGCCGCCTCGGCCCTGACCCGATCGGCGTCGTCACTGACATCGACGATCAACTCTCGCGCCTCGGCGGTCGCGCGGCCTGTGATCTCATCGGCCTCTTCACGCGCTTGGGTCACGATCTCCTCGGCCGCTCGCCGCGCCTGCCGCAGAATCCCCGCCGTCTGCTCGCCGACCCGGTCGAGCGCGGCCCGCACCGCCGACCGAGGCGACCGGTTCATCTCGAGCTCGGCAATCACCCGATTGAGCCGCTCGATGTGCGAATCAACAGCCTCGCGCCTGTAGCCGCGCATCGCGATCGGGAACGACGCCGTGAGCAAGTCGGGCGACACCGGTTCCTCATGCCGCGCCAGCCCGCCTCGCACGTCCTGGACATCGGACGCCGGCACGACCTCGCCGTGACTCCGGGGAGGCTCGCCCTTCACAAGGACCGCACTATAGCGCCGGTCCAGCGCGGGTAGTGGAGCGCCAGGGTATAGACAACCGGCGATTAGAGGCAGCCTCGCAACGCGTCGACGCCGCGCTCGCTATGCAACGCCTCGCGGAAGCCGGCCGCGGCAAGCTCGATCTCCGACAGTTGGATCTTCGGGCGCTCAGCGATCAAGCGGGTGATCCACCGAGCCGCCGCTCGCTCGTAACGCTCCGGGTCATCGCGGTAGAGCAGGCACAACTGCAGCGCGTCGGCTAGTGCGACGTGGCTGACGTCGCGGGCAGCGGCCTCCGTGATCCGCGCGTTCCCGGTCGCCAACGCTCGGCGAAATCGCGCGTATGGATGGCCCTGACTCGTCATCGAACACATGTTCGGCTAAGCGGCCCGGCGCCGCAAGCTGCGGGCTCGAGTAATCGAGCGTGGTTGCTTAGCGGCGGTGGGTGTGAGAGCCTGACACGTTCTGGCTTCGACGAAGGGGGGCGTCATGCGGCGCATCGCATTCACGGTCGGGCTTTCGGTCGCACTCCTGTTGGTGGCGTCCGCCACCGCAGAGGCGCGTGCGCCCGATATCCAGACGTTCCGCTCCACGTATTCCGGTAGCGCATCGTGCGGCTCGTTCATCGACAGCTGGACAGGATCGGCAACCACCCGAAGGACGGTCTTCTTCGACTTGGCGGGTCAGCCACGCGTCCGGTTCTTGAAGACAATCCTGCGCGAGATCGACGTCAACTCCGTCACCGGCAAGATCGTCCTCGTTCACAGCGACTTCACGGAGCGGTTCGACTTCCGAACCAGCGTCTATACCTACACCGGCCAGATGTTCATGGGCGTCGGCCCCGGCCACATCCAGTTCATTCACGACACCGGACTGGTCTTCTATAACGCGGACGGCAAAACCGTAAGCAAGGTCGCAGGCCCTCACACCGTGCTGCTTGGCAGCGACCAG
>DASYPH010000395.1:0-29942 GCA_036006925.1 Gaiellaceae bacterium | reverse complement strand
GGTGCGCCTGCGGGGCAACCAGCTGACCCTCGAGGGCGACGACCAGCACGTCGAGAACGCTCGCGCGGTGATCGACGAGCTCGTCGAGCTGGTCGAAGGCGGCCACCAGATCGGCTCGCACACTGTCGACGCGGTGCTCGGAACGCTCGAGGCCGGCCAGGACGTCCGTGATGTGTTCGACGCGGTCGTCTGGCGGCACCGTGGCAAGAAGATCGCGCCGAAGACGGTGACGCAGAAAGAGTACGTCGACCTGATCCGGCGCTCGACGGTGACCTTCGGGATCGGCCCGGCCGGGACCGGCAAGACGTACCTCGCTATGGCGATGGCCGTCGCCGCGCTGCACGAGCGCGAGGTGTCGCGCATCATCCTGACGCGGCCCGCTGTGGAGGCGGGCGAGCGCCTCGGCTTCCTGCCGGGCGACCTGATGGCGAAAGTCGACCCGTACCTGCGCCCGTTGTTCGACGCGCTCTACGACATGCTCGATCCCGACAAGGCGCTCAACCTGATCGAACGCGGCACGATCGAGGTCGCCCCGCTCGCGTTCATGCGCGGCCGGACGCTGAACGACAGCTTCATCATCCTCGACGAGGCGCAGAACACATCACCCGAGCAGATGCAGATGTTCCTGACGCGCCTCGGGTTCGGCTCGAAGGTCGTCGTCACCGGCGACGTGACGCAGATCGACCTACCGCGCGAGCAGCGCTCGGGCCTCGTGCACGTGCGTGACGTGCTGGTCGGGATCGACGGCATCAGCTACGTCGAATTCGGACACCGCGATGTCGTGCGGCACAAGCTCGTGCAGCGAATCGTCGAGGCATACAAGGAGCACACCGAAGAGCGCACGCGATGATCTCCGTCGAGGTGGACAACCGAAGCGGCTTGGAGGTCGACGAGCCCGGTGCCGTCGAGCTTGCGGGCCACGTGCTCCGCTCGGAGGGAATCGACGCCGGGGAGCTCGGAATCGCGTTCGTGGCCGAGGACGAGATGCGCGCGCTGAAGCGCGAGCACCTCGCGCTCGACGAGGTGACCGATGTGCTCTCGTTCCCGATCGACGGTCGCGACGACGTGCCGGCGGGTGTGCCGCGTGCGCTGGGCGACGTCGTGCTGTGTCCGCAGGTCGTGCGGGAGAACTGGCGTTGGCCGCTGACCCACGGCCTGCTGCATTTGCTCGGCTACGACCACGGTGACGAGATGGAGGCCCGCGAGGCGGTGTTGCTGCGGTGACGGCGCAGCGGTCGTCAGGTGTCTTCGAGTCGTTCAACTACGCGTTCGAGGGGATCATCCACGTCCTCCGGACGCAGCGAAACATGCGCATCCATTTCGCGATCGCCGTCTTCGTGCTCGTGTTCGCGCTGGTCGTCAACGTGACCAAGCTCGAGCTGATCGCGCTGCTGATCTCGATCACGTTCGTCTTGATCGCCGAGATGCTGAACAGTGCGGTCGAGGCCGCGATCGACATCGCGACGACCTCGTTCGACCCGATGGCGAAGCTGGCGAAGGACGTGGCGGCAGGGGCAGTGCTGATCGCGACGACGAACGCGATCGCTGTCGGCTACCTCGTCTTCGCGGGCAAGGTCGCCGACCGGTCGGCGCACCTGCTCGACCGGCTGCGCCAAGCGCCGGCCGAGCTGACACTCGTCGCGCTGGTCCTGACGGTGATCGTGGTGATCGCCACCAAGGCGTACACGGGCCGCGGCACGCCGCTGCGCGGTGGGGTGCCGTCCGGCCACGCGGCGCTCGCGTTCGCGGGCTGGATGGCGGCGACCTACGTCGCCGGTCCGGGGCATCGCTTCCTGATCTCGTCGATCGCACTGATCATGGCTCTGCTCGTCGCTCAGACCCGGGTCGAATCCGGTGTCCATTCGGCGGTCGAGGTCACGTACGGTGCGCTGGTCGGCGCGCTCTCCGCACTCGTGATCTTCCAGGTGTTCTCGTGAGCGCAGGGCCCGAGCTCGTACCCAAGGCGGAGACCGCCGCCGCGAACGCCTACGCGCCCTACTCGAAGTACCTCGTCGGCGCGGTCGTCCGGACGAAGGACGGCCGTGAGTTCACCGGCGTGAACGTCGAGAACGCGGCGTATCCGCTGGGGGTCTGTGCCGAGAGGACCGCGCTCGGCGCAGCCGCGACCGCGGGCTACCGGCCTGGCGAGATCGAGGCGATCGGGATCACCGCGTCACCCTGTGGCGGCTGTCGCCAGTGGCTTTACGAATGGCGGATCGGCGACGTGTCATACCGGCGCGCGGACGGCTCGCTCGCCGAAACCTCCGCCGCGGACCTGCTTCCCGATACCTGGGAGCTGCCTGAGTGAAGTCCGGCTTCGTCGCCGTCGCGGGACGGCCGAACGTCGGCAAGTCGACGCTCGTCAATGCGCTCGCGGGGGCGAAGGTGGCGATCGTCTCCGACAAGCCGCACACGACGAGACAGCGGATCCGTGGTGTGCTCACGACCGACGAGGCGCAGCTCGTGCTCGTCGACCTGCCGGGCTGGCAGCGGCCGATCGACCCGCTCACGGAACGGATGCAGGAGACGGTCGACGAAGCGATTACGAGCGACGACGTCGACGCTGTGCTGGTCGTCGTCAGCGCGCGCGACCGCATCGGCTCGGGCGACCGCTTCGTCGCGCGCAAGGTCTTCTCACTCGGCGTCCCTGTCGTGATCGTCGTCAACAAGATCGACCGTCTGCGCAACGGCCATGTCGCCTCGCAGATGAAGGAGGCAGCGACCCTGGGCGACTTCCATGCGTTGCATCCCGTCAGTGCGAAGACCGGGGACGGCATCGACGAGCTGCGCAGCGACTTGATCTCGCTGCTGCCGCAGGGGCCGCAGCTGTTCCCGTCCGAGATGACGTCGGATCTGTCGACGGAGACCCGCATCGCCGAGCTGGTGCGCGAGCAGGCGCTGCGTGTGACGAAGGAGGAGGTGCCGCATGCGCTCACGGCCGAGGTGATCGAGATCGACGGCGGACACGTGCACGTGCGTCTCTACACGGAGACGGAGAGCCAGAAGCAGATCCTGATCGGCAAGGGTGGCTCGATGGTGCGCGAGATCGGCCGCACCGCGCGCCCCTCGATCGAGGAGCTGCTCGGCCAGCGCATCTACCTGCAGCTGCAAGTGAAGTCGGCCCCGAAGTGGCGCCGCAACCAGACGATGCTCGAACGGCTCGGGCTTTAGCGCCGCGAACCCCTGAGTCTGACTGGAGTCAGACTCGTGTCTGACACACCGAAGTGTGACGAGGGGTCACGAAGGTGTGAAATGCCCTGCTCCTGACGCCGCCGCGGCACAGGCGCTCGAGGGCAGATCGTTGCCCGGAGCTACACTCGGCACGTGGCCCAGGCGCCCGCTCTCCCGCGCGGATTCGAGCTGCCGCTCAAGCAGCGGCTGCCGCGTATCGGCTCGATCGACCAGGTGGCCGTCGAGGCTCGCGCTGCGGAGCTCGCGAAGCGCAGCATCAAGAAGGACGCCAAGGTCTGGGCGCTCGAGCTTGCGCTCCGCTGCTGCGACCTGACGACGCTCGAGGGCCAGGACACGCCCGGCAAGGTTGCAGCGCTCTGCTCGAAGGCCGTTCGCCCCGATCCGAGCGACGCGAGCATCCCGTCGGTCGCCGCGGTCTGCGTCTACCCGAACCTCGTGGCGACGGCGAAGGAGCGGCTGCGCGGCTCCAGCGTCAAGGTCGCCAGCGTCGCGACCGCGTTCCCGTCGGGGCAGAGCCCGCTCGAGGTCAAGGTGCGCGACGTCGAAGAGGCGGTTGCGCTCGGTGCCGACGAGATCGACATGGTGATCGACCGCGGCGCCTTCCTCTCCGGCCGGTACGCGAAAGTCTTCGACGAGATCGTGAGGGTCAAGGAGGCATGCGGCGACGCGCACCTGAAGGTGATCCTCGAGGTCGCCTAGCTCGGCACATACGACAACGTCCGTCGCGCCTCGCTGCTAGCGATGGCGGCCGACGCCGACTTCATCAAGACGTCGACCGGCAAGCTTCCCGGCGCCGCGACGCTGCCGGTGCAGCTCGTGATGCTCGAGGCGATCCGCGACGTGCACGCGGAAACTGGCCGCAAGGTCGGCATGAAACCGGCCGGCGGCATCCGCACTGCCAAGAACGCGATCCAGTACCTGGTGCAGGTACACGAGACGCTCGGACCGGACTGGCTGACGCCCGATCTGTACCGGATCGGCGCCTCGAGCCTCGTCAACGACATCCTGATGCAGCTCCGTAAGGAGAAGACCGGGGCGTATCAGTCGAAGGACTACTTCACGAATGATTAGCGCAGCGGCGATCGTGGCCACCGCGGTGCTGTCGGTCGCCGTGCCGACGGGCACGTTCACGACCAGCATCAGCAACGCCGACCTGGCAGCTGGCCACGTCACCGGGAGCGCCGTAGCGGCGAGCCGCGGCACCTACACGCTGCAGCTCCAGACCGGCGGCCGCTGGACGATGAAGAACACCGCTCCCGGACACCTGATCAACCCGACGCAGGGCGGCACTTACCGGGTGACCGGCAGCTCGGTCGCGTTCACGAACCTCTTCACCGGAGGTACCTTCACGGCGCGTCTCGCTCTGCGGGCCGGTGCGCTGCGGTTCACGATCCTGAAGGCGAGCCGACCGGAACTGCGGGTCGTGTTCGGCGCGCATCCGTGGCGGAAGATCGGATGACCGAGGTCGAGAAGCGGCAGGACCGCTCGCCGGTTCCGACCGACTGGACCTACGCGCCGGCGCCAGAGTCGACCGAGCTGCTGAAGCTCGAGGAGCAGTACGGCTTCTACGTGGGCGGCGAGTGGCTCGAGGCGCGTGAGCACTTCACGACGATCTCCCCGCGCGACGAGGCACCGCTGGCCGAAGTCGGGCAGGCGAGCGAGGCTGACGTGCATGGCGCGGTCGCAGCCGCCCGCGAGGCGTTCGCAAGCTGGTCGAAGCTGCCAGGTGCGCAGCGCTCGAAGTACCTCTTCCGGATCGCTCGGATCCTCGCCGAGCGTTCGCGCGAGTTCGCCGTGCTCGAGAGCCTGAACGGTGGCAAGCCGATCAAGGAGTCGCGCGACGTCGACCTGCCACTCGCGGCCGCTCACTTCTTCTACTACGCCGGCTGGGCCGACAAGCTCGAGTACGCGTTCCCGAACCGGTCGCCGAAGCCCCTCGGCGTCTGCGGCCAGATCATCCCGTGGAACTTCCCGCTCCTGATGCTGGCCTGGAAGATCGCGCCCGCGCTCGCCGCCGGGAACACGGTCGTGTTGAAGCCGGCCGAGACGACGCCGCTGACAGCGCTCCTGTTCTGCGACGTGCTTCGCCAGGCCGAGCTGCCGCCCGGTGTCGTCAACATCGTCACCGGCGACGGGCGAACCGGTGCAGCACTCGTCGACAGCGAGGTCGACAAGATCGCCTTCACGGGCTCGACCGAGGTCGGCAAGGCGATCCAGCGCCGGCTCGCGGGAACCCGGAAGCGGGTCACGCTCGAGCTTGGCGGCAAGGCGGCGAACATCGTCTTCGACGACGCGGCGGTCGACCAGGCCGTCGAGGGCATCGTCAACGGCATCTACTTCAACCAGGGTCACGTCTGCTGCGCAGGCTCGCGGCTCTTCGTCCAGGAGTCGATCTACGAGCCGGTGATCGACAAGCTGAAGCTCCGCATGCAGACGCTGCGGGTGGGTGACCCGCTCGACAAGAACACGGACGTCGGCGCGATCAACTCGCGTATGCAGCTGGACAAGATCACCGAGCTCGTGGCCGCCGGGGAGGCCGAGGGCGCGGAGATCTACCAGCCTCCTTGCCGGCTGCCCGAGAAGGGGTACTGGTTCGTCCCGACCGTCTTCACCAACGTCGCGCAGAGCTACCGGATCGCGCAGGAGGAGATCTTCGGCCCGGTGCTGAGCGTGCTCACCTTCCGCACTCCCGACGAGGCCGTGGAGAAGGCGAACAACACGCCGTACGGTCTCAGCGCCGGCGTCTGGACGGAGAAGGGGTCGCGGATCCTCTGGATGGCCCAGAACCTGCGGGCCGGCGTCGTCTGGGCCAACACGTTCAACCGCTTCGACCCGACGAGTCCCTTCGGCGGCTACAAGGAGTCGGGGTTCGGCCGCGAGGGCGGCCTGCACGGGCTCGAGCCGTACCTGGACTTCGCATGAGCAAGCGTCTACCGGTCAAGAAGACCTACAAGCTCTACATCGGCGGCGCCTTCCCGCGCAGCGAGTCGGGGCGCACCTACGAGGCGCAGGGCCAGAACGTCGCCCGCGCGTCGCGCAAGGATGCGCGCGACGCTGTCCAGGCGGCGCGGGGAGCGCTGTCGAAATGGGCGTCGGCGACCGCATACAACCGCGGCCAGGTGCTGTACCGGATCGCCGAGATGATGGAGGCGCGCCTGCCCGAGTTCGCGGAGCTCTGCAGCGGGGCGGAGGAGGTCGAGCGGTCGATCGATCGCTGGGTCTGGTACGCCGGGTTCGCCGATAAGCTCGCGCAGGTGATCGGGTCGTCGAACCCGGTCGCCGGCCCGTACTTCAACTTCACGATTCCCGAGCCGACCGGCATCGTCGCCGTCGTCGCGCCCGACGAGCCACCGCTGCTCGGCCTCGTCTCCAGGCTCGCGCCGGCGCTCACGGGCGGAAACGCAGTCGTCGCCGTCGCGTCCGAAACGCAGCCGCTCGCAGCGATCGAGCTCGCCGAGGCGATCGCGACGAGCGACCTCCCGGGAGGCGTCGTCAACCTGCTCACCGGTCAGCGCGCCGAACTGGCACCGTGGCTCGCGAGTCACATGGATGTGAACGCGATCGACCTGACGGGTGCCGATGGCCTTCGCACCGATCTGGAGCGTGCCGCGGCCGAGAACGTCAAGCGCATCGTCCACGGCAGCTCCGACAGCCAGTCGCTGCACGACATCTCGTCGTTCCTCGAGCTGAAGACCGTCTGGCACCCGATCGGCACGTGAGCTACTTCGGGCACCTCGGGGAGCTCGAGCGGCTGCGCATCTGGGACGGGCTGATCGGCCGCGCGATCGTCGGCGCCGAGGCAGCGCTGGTGGCGATCGAGATCGACCCCGATACCGACGTACCCGAGCACCGGCATGCGAACGAGCAGATCGGGATCCTCACGCATGGGTCGCTCATCTTCACGATCGGCGGCGAGGTTCGCGAGCTGCGCCCGGGCGCGACCTGGGTGATCCCGTCCGACGTGCCCCATTCCGTCAGCTCGGGCCCGGACGGAGCGTCCCTGATCGAGCTGTTCGCGCCACCCCGAGACGACTGGGGCGGCCTCGAGCGGCTCGAGCCGGCAGCGTTCGGCGGTTCGGCGTCGTCCATCTAGTCTGTCCGGGCACGTGCCAGGATCACGCCGCCTCAGCCAGCTGATCTCCGAGGGAGACGGGATCGCCGTCATCGCCTGCGTCGACGACGCGGGCGCCGCGCGAGACGCCGAGGCTCAAGGGGCGAAAGCGCTCGCCGTCGGCCGGGCGATCGAGGGGATCCGCGAAGCGACCTCCTTGCCGATCCTGTGGATCGGCCGGGGTGAGCCGTCCGACGCCGACGCGATCTGCCTGCGCCCCGAGGACGAGTACGCCCATCTGCACCTCGAGCCCGTCGTCGACGTGCGCGACGAGGACGAGCTCGAGCTGGCACTCGAGCAGCGCGACCCGGAGATCTTCCTGCTGACTGCGCGCGACGACGACGACGACGCGGATCCGCTCGATCTGGTCCTCGAGCTGCTCCCCGACGTGCCCGCCGGCAAGCTCGCGATCGCGCGCGTCGACGTCGCGACCCGCGACGAGGTGCTCGCCCTCGAGCGCGCCGGCATCGACGCCGTGCTGGTCAGCGACGGGGCGATCGCGCACCTCGTGGGCCACCAACCGTTCGAGGTCTAACCCTGGCTACCATCGGGGCGTGAGAGGGCTTCTCGTTGTCGCGCTGTCGCTGTGCGCAGCTGCGCTTCTGGCCTCGGGTTGCGGCGAGGCGAAGCAGGCTGCCGCCGCCTCGGTCGCCAAGCCGAAGCCGACGTGCGCGTACCCGGCCGGGTGGCAGAAGCTCGCAAACCGGATCAAGGCACCGGTCTACTGCCCCGGTTGGCTGCCCGACCCGCTGAAGGGGCAGATCGGCGGCCAGTGGAACAACATCAACTCGGTCTCGGCGGATCGCAGCTACCTCGAGAGCTTCGTCTGGCAGGAGACGGGCGGCGGTGCCGCCGGCGGCGAGCTGCACGTCAACCTGCGGGCCTATCCGGGACGCACGAAGATCCCGACGTGCCGCACCGGCGGCAGCGACAGCCGAAACGTCCCCTGCTACGCCGACCCGGGCCGGCTGATCAGCGCGAACGGCATCACGACCCGGCTCTACACGGTCAACCAGGACGCCGACGCCTGGCATGCGCTGCTGCTCTGGCGGCGTGACGGCACGCTGTACACGCTGTCCGAACACGTCGCGCCGCCGCTGACGTTCGACCACGTCGTGCGGTATCTCAAGCAGGAGCTCGGGTCGCTCGTGCTGATCAAGCCAGCCGTCTGATGAAGCTCACACGTCGGCAGCTGGTCGTCGGCACCGCGGCCGGCGCAGTCGGCGTGGCCGGAATCTACGAGCTCGTCGACCAGCTGGCAGGGTCGACACCGGCGCGCACCCCGGTGGCGGCGCTACGACCCGAGCAGCACCTGCTGGACGGCATCCGGACCGTGCGCTCTGACCGGGTCGAGGTGCTCGTCCCACCGCTGCACCATCGCGTGCTTACCGCTCGGGTGGCGGTCGACGCCGCCGACCTGCGCGACGCGCAGCGCACGCTCGCCGCCGCACTCGCAGGGTTGGAGGCCGACTACCAGCCTTCACCGGCGGGCCTTGGAGTGACGGTCGCCTGGGGAAGGCCGTATTTCGATCGGTTGGTCCCCGCGGCTGCGAAGCGCTTGATCCCGCACGACCGGCGCGCTGACGAGTCGGTGCTTCTCGATGCCGAGCGCTTTCCGAGCGACCCGGACGACACAACGCTCGAGCACAACGAGGTCGCGATCCTCTTGCGCTCCGACTCGCTGCACAACCTCGACGACGCTCAACAGCGCCTGCTCGCGACGAAGCTCTTCAAGCTCACCTCGATCCGGCGCGGCTTCGCAGGCGGCGGCTTCGACGGCAGCCGTTCGCTCCCGAAGCAGCTCGCCGAGGCGGCGCAGATTCCCGGCGCCGACCTGATCCCCGATACGTCGGAGCTCTTCCTCGGCTTCACGTCCACGCAGAAGGCGGGCATGGGACCAGGCTTGATCGCCAACTTCGAGACGCTCGGCTACGTCGATTTTCACGGCAGCGACTACTTCCGCCACGGCACTCACATGCACCTCTCGCACATTCACGAGGACCTCGAGGCGTGGTACCTCAATTTCGACTTCGACGAGCGCGTTGCGACGGCTTTCCGGCCGAACCTGCAGGTGCGACAGGGCACGCAGACGGTCCCCCAGGACCCGAAGGACGTCTCGACGGAGGCCGACGTCCGCAGCGACTACAAGAGCTCCGGCCGGATCGGCCACAGTGCGCCGATCCAGACGACCTCTCGCCTGCAGTCCGACGTCGTCGGCGAGGACGGCACCGTCTACCCGAAGGGGAGCGCGATCCCGATCCGCGCCGACTTCAACACGCTCGACAACCCATTCGCGTGGTCGGAGCGCGCCGAAGAGATCGGCGCTCTACCGGCCGCCGGCGTCCACTTCGTCGTCTTCAACCCGACGGGCGACGACTTTCGGCGGAACCGCCGTGCAATGGACGGCGTGCTGCCCGGCGGCAAGATCCCCTTCCAGCCCCGGGCCCGCGAGCAGGGCTTCAATTCGGTGCTCTCGACGACACACCGGCAGAACTTCATCGTGCCGCCGCGCCGGCATCGCAGCTTCCCGCTCGCCGAGCTCTGAGGTGTCGATCAGCCGGGAAGCCGTCGCTGCTGATTCTGCAACGCGTGCATGATCTCGCCATAGTCGCCGCGTAGCTGGAGCGGTACTCGCCAGACATCGACCGTCCCGAACAGGCCAAGCGCACGGATGTGCACCGTGGGTGCGTCGGGGCACACCGTGTCGCGACCCCAGTCGCGCCGTCGACCGAAGACGGTCAAGCCACCGACGTCGACGTTGATTCCCTCCGGCACGTAGACATCGGCGTTGCCGAACACGAGCACGATCGTCAGCGTGGTCTCGACGCCGTCGATCTCTGCCTCGCGGAGGTCGAGGTCGACGTCGGCGAACGCGCCGACGACCGAGGTCGACCGTCGTAGCCGGAAGCGACCGCGACGGATCACATGCCCGAAGAAGGCGGCGGTGACGCGGGTCGGCCCGCGCCGCGAGGGAAGGGGCCTACCGACAACCGGTAGATCCGCTCGGGCGAGCACGAGGTCCTGGCCGGTGCGGGCGCGGTAGGCAGTCTCGACGCGCTCGGAGAACTCCTCGAGTGTCAGGCGCCCGGCGAGCAGATCGTCGCGGAGGACCGCGACAGTCCGCTCCCGGTCGGCATCGGAGACGAGCTGCGTCGACTCGTCCAAGACCCGTCAGCCGAAGAAGGCGCGCGCGACGTCGTACCAGTCGTCCGTCACGGTCTTCAGCTCGGCGGTTGCCTCGCGCAACGACACCGAGACGACGTCGCTGCCGCGCAGCGACGCCATCTGACCGAACTCGCCCGCCGCGACCAGGTCGGCGGCCTTGAGCCCGAAGCGAGTCGCGAGGATGCGGTCGTAGGCGGTCGGCGAGCCCCCGCGCTGGACGTGGCCGAGCACGGTGACGCGCGTCTCGAAGCCGGTGCGGTCCTCGATCTCGGCGCCGAGCCGGTCGCCGACCCCGCGTTTCGCGAGCAGCTTGTGGCCGAACTGATCCACTTCGCCCTGATCCTCGGCGCCGGGGAGCTCGCAGCCTTCGCTGACGACGACGATCGAGAAGTTCTTGCCGCTCGAGTGGCGCCGCTGCAGCTCCCGCGTCACCTCGTCGAGGTCGACCGGCCGCTCCGGGATCAGGATCACGTCGGCGCCGCCCGCGATGCCGCTGTGCACGGCGATCCAGCCCGCGTGGCGACCCATCACTTCGACCACCATCACCCGGTTGTGCGACTCGGCCGTCGTGTGGAGACGGTCGATCGCCTCCGTGCAGATCGCAACCGCCGTGTCGAAGCCGAACGTGTAGTCGGTGCCGGAGAGGTCGTTGTCGATCGTTTTCGGCACCCCGACGACCGGAGCGCCGAGCTCGTCGTACAGCCTGGAGGCGACGCCGAGCGTGTCTTCACCCCCGATTGCGACGAGCGCGTCGAGCTCCGCGAAGGAGCGCTTGACGCCTTCGACCCCACCGTCCACGTTGTACGGGTTCGTGCGCGTCGTACCGATGATCGTGCCGCCCCGCGGCAGGATCCCGGAGACCTCGCGCGGACCGAGCGGCTGGAACAGCTGCTCGACCATCCCCCGCCAGCCCTCGCGCACCCCGACCACCTCGTCGCCGCGCGACCACGATCGCCGCGCCACGGCGCGAATCACCGCGTTCAGGCCTGGGCAGTCGCCGCCGCCTGTGAGCACCCCGATCCGCACCTTGATCTGAGTCTACGTTCACTCCCCTCCCGGACTTGCGG
This sequence comes from Gaiellaceae bacterium, assembly GCA_036006925.1. Lineage (GTDB taxonomy): Bacteria > Actinomycetota > Thermoleophilia > Gaiellales > Gaiellaceae > PALSA-600. The sequence continues at coordinate 18,407 of DASYPH010000395.1, read as the reverse complement.
CTGCCGTCAAGATCGAGCCGGTGGTCGCTGCCGTGGCCCGGCCACTCGTTCGCAGGGTGGCCGGGCTACAGCCGTCGTCCCACACACCGAGCAGACTCTGGCCGATGAGAGCTGTGTCTCGGATCGACGCTGTCGCTGCACTGACGGCCGCCGGAGCGGTGGGGCTGATCGCGTCGGACCAGGGTGGATTCTTCGAGCGTTCGTGGCCGTGGGCAGGACTCTGTCTCGGAGCCGTCGGCGCGCTCGTCCTGCTGAACGCGCGGGAGCTTCGGATGTCGCGGGCCGGTCTCTCGCTGGTCGCTGCGACCCTCGCGATCAGCGGCTGGACTGCGCTGTCGTGGCTCTGGTCGAGCGAACCCTCGAACTCGCTGGATGAGGCGCTGCGCGCACCCGTCTACGTGGCGGCCGCGGTTGCGTTCGTCGCGCTCGCGGCGGCCGGTGGGTCGCTCGGGCTGCTGCTGGGTGTCTCTGCGGGAACGACTCTGCTGGCCGGGTACAGCCTCGTCGAGTGGCACCCTCACGACAGGTTGGCGCTTGCTGGGCCGGTCGGCTACGCCAATGCCCTCGGCGCGCTCTGCGGGATCGGCGCCGTCGTGGTTGCAATCCTGGGCATCGCAGCGTGGAAGCGACCCTTGCTGGCCGGACCGGCACTGGCCTCGGTCGCCGTGCTGATGGCCGGGTTGGCGCTGTCGAGCAGCCGCGGCAGCTGGCTTGCGGTCGCGGCCGGTGCCTGCGTCGTCGTCGCGTCGCGCGGAGGGCGGCGCTTCGCGATTGCCGCCGTCGCGGGCGTCGGAGCCCTCGAAGCCTGCCTTCTCGGCCTGACCACATTCACCGAGCCTGGAGTGCTGGCGGCGCGGGGCGACTACTGGCACGTCGCCTGGCACGTCGCGCGGCAGCATCCGCTGGTCGGCACGGGCGCGGGTACGTACGACCTGGCCTGGGGCGCCTTCGGCGAGCTCGGCCGCTGGGGCAGCGTTCTGGACGCTCACAGCCTGTACCTGGAGACCCTCGCCGAGCTCGGCGTCGTGGGTCTGGTGCTGGTCGCCGGGCTTGCCGTGCCCGTGTTCGCTGCCGCATCGCGATCGGCCCTGTCGGCCACCGAGACCGCGGCGCTCGGGGGCGCCGTCACGTTCCTGGTGCACGCGGGCCTCGATTTCGACTGGGAAATGCCGGCCGTGACGGTTGCCGGGATCGCCTGTCTGGCAGCCATCGGCGGCGGTAAAGCCACCTGGAGAGCCAGAAATTACCTCCGATTTACCTTGATGGGGGTAGAGGTTGCGATTGTTCTGGGATACGTCGTGTACCCGATGCTTCATCGAGCCTGATCCAGGCCGCTGTCGATGAACCTCCCCCAACCGAAAGGCACGACATGCACTCACTGAAACCCAGACTCGTCGCGTCCGTCGCCCTGGCGCTCCTGGCCGCCCTCGCGGTCCTGGCGCTCGCCGGCGTGTCGTTCGCGGGGAACGGCAAGGGCAAGGGCGACACCAAGTCGGCCAGCTCGTCCGAGTACCAGTATTCGGGAGGCAAGCAGTACGGCCGTCACCGCGTTGCCCTCTGCCACAAGGGACACACGATCCGCGTCGCCCAGCCCGCTGTGAAGGCGCACCTGCGCCACGGCGACAAGCTCGGCGCCTGCTAGTCCGACGTTTCGCTGCTGCCCCGGGGTGGCCCCGGGGCAGCAGCATCGTTCCTCAGTCGCCTTCGCCGACGAAGGAGCCGACGCCCCTCGACCGCAGGACCGTCAGGTCGTCGGCCTTGTTTCGCGTCCAGGCCGGCTCGGGAAGCAGACGCGGTCCCACGGCTCGAGCACGTGGCTGCCGTCCGGATGACGGAGCGTCGGCCGGCCCTGTAGCTCGAGTAGCCACTCCTTCGGCGTACGCGTAGTGCTACGGGCAGATCGCCTGGCCGGAGGCAGCTCGTAGACGGTCATGCCGAGCTGGGTCGCGCCGAGCGTCTTCCCGACGCGGCGCATGCCCGCGCGGAAGCCCTCCGGATCCTCGTCGTCGAACTGGAACGGCGGGTTCTCGATGTTGACTCGTCTCATGCCCCGACCCTAGCTGGGCGACCCCCAGGTGACGGTGGCGACGACGTCGAGCTCGAAGCGCCCGTCGCGCTTCGGCACCAGCTCGTCGAAGACCTCGGCCAGCTCCCGGTCGAAGCCCTCCGGATCGTCCATCTTCTCGAGCACGAAGCCGCTTTGGGAATGGTGGCAGCCGATCACCTCGTCGAGCGTCGGCCGCCACTTTTCGGGCGCTGTCGTCTGCTCTCCGATGCGTTCGAACAGCTCCCGCCGGGTGAGCTCTTCGACCACGTCACGGCGGGTGAAATCCGTCTTTGCTGCGTGGCGGCCGTAGATCGGCCGGAGCCGCGCGGCGAGCTCGGGAACTCGAACCCAGTCGCGATAGACGAGAGCGAGCCGACCGCCCGGAGAGAGCACCGACGCGAAGCGCGGCAGGGCGAGCTCCCACTCGAACCAGTGCACGCTCTCGCCGGCGACGACCAGGCCGTACGGCGGGCGCAGGCTTGCGGTCTCGATCGGACTCTCGATCCAGGTCAGGTTCCCGGCGGCGCCGCCGGGCAGCAGCCGGGCCTGCGCGAGCATCGCTGAAGACTGGTCGACGGCGTCGACCGCGTCCACGAGCGGCGCGAGCCGGCGCGCCAGATCGCCGGTTCCGCAACCGGCGTCGAGCACGATCCGCGGCCCGTCGCCGAGCAGCGACGCCAGGATCTCGAACACCTCGGCCGGGTACGGCGGGCGAAAGTCATAACGCTCGGCAACCGACGGCTCCTGGAACCAGGCGCCGTATTCGGCCGACCAACCGGGTGGCTTCGGCTCCATCGACGCAGGATCGTACGAGGTAACGGCAAGTCGTACCTCATAGACTCAGCCGATGGACTGCACAAGGTGCGGGGCCGAGAATCCGGACCGGGCGAAGTTCTGCCTCGAGTGCGGGGCGCAGTTGGCGGTTGCCGCGCCCGCCGTCGAGGTACGGAAGACGGTCACCGTCGTCTTCTGCGACGTGACCGGTTCGACCGCCCTCGGCGAGTCGACCGACCCGGAGGCCGTGCGCAGTCTGCTCGCTCGCTACTTCGAGCGCATGAGCAGGATCATCGAGGCGCACGGCGGCGCGGTCGAGAAGTTCATCGGCGACGCGGTGATGGCCGTGTTCGGCGTGCCCGTGCTGCACGAGGACGATGCACTCCGGGCCGTCCGTGCGGCGCTCGAGATGCGAGACGCGCTGCCCGAGATCGGCGTGCAGGCCCGGATCGGGGTCAATACCGGCGAGGTCGTCACCGGCACGGCAGAGCGGCTCGCGACCGGCGACGCGGTCAACGTCGCGGCGCGGCTCGAGCAGGCGGCTCTCCCGGGCGAGGTGTTGCTCGGCGCCCAGACCGTGCAGCTCGTGCGCGATGCGGTCGAGGTCGAGGCCGTCGAGCCGCTGCAGCTGAAAGGAAAGGAGCGGCCGGTCGAGGCGCTCCGGCTGCTCGCGCTCACCGGTCGTGAGTCTGGCGCGCGACGGCTCGAGGGCACCTTCGTCGGGCGCGAGCGCGAGCGGCGGATGCTTCGCGAGGCGTTCGACCTCGCGGTCTCCGACCAGGCCTGCCACCTGTTCACCATGCTCGGGGTTGCGGGCGTCGGCAAGTCCAGGCTGGCGGCCGAGTTCCTCGGCAAGGTGGACGCCACTGTCGTGCGTGGGCGTTGCCTCTCCTACGGCGACGGAATCACCTACTGGCCCGTCGTCGAGGTGGTGAAGCAGCTGCGGCCCGACGAGCGCGAGCTAGAGCCGACCGTGGCCAGGCCGCTCCGGGTGCTGCTCGGCAGCGACGAGCGCGCGACCGCCGAGGAGATCGCCTTCGCGGTGCGGAAGCTGCTCGAGGAGGCCGCTTCGGAACGGCCGCTCGTCGTCGTCTGGGACGACCTGCACTGGGCCGAGCCGACGTTCCTCGATCTGATCGAGCACGTGGCGGACTGGAGCCGCGCCGCGCCGATCCTGCTGCTTTGCATGGCTCGGCCCGAGCTGCTCGACAGCCGCACCGGCTGGGCCGGAGGAAAGCTGCACGCCACCACGGTGCTCGTGGAGCCGCTCGGGCGGGTTGCGTGCGAAGCGCTCCTGGACGACCTCGGCGCCGATCTCGAGCCGGAGCTCCGAACCAAGATCCTGGCCTCGGCAGACGGCAATCCGCTGTTCGTCGAGGAGATGGCAGCGATGGTCCGCGACTCGCCCACCGCCGACGTGCAGGTTCCACCCACGATCAGCGCACTCCTCTCCGCGCGCCTGGACCAGCTGGCGGCTCCGGAGCGAGCCGCGCTTGCGTGCGGGTCGGTCGAGGGCTCGGTGTTCCACCGCACCGCGGTCGCTGCACTCGAGGGAGATCCGGCGCAGCTGATGGGGTTGGTGCGCAAGGAGCTCGTCCGTCCCGACAAGGGGACGCTGCCCGGCGACGACGCGTTCCGGTTCAGGCACATCTTGATCCGAGACGCAGCGTACGAAGCGCTCCCGAAGTCGACGCGCGCGAAGCTCCACGAGCGATTTGCAGACTGGGTCGAGCAGCGGTCCCAGGAGCTCGTCGAGCTGGACGAGATCGTCGGCTACCACTTGGAGCAAGCCACGCGCTACCGGTTGGAGCTCGGAGCGCTGACTGTGCGTGAGCTCGATGTCGCGGCGCGTGCGGCAGAACGGCTTCTCGCGGCGGGCGACCGGGCCTCGTCCCATCGTGATGTCCGTGCGAGCGTGAGTCTGCTGAGGCGCGGTCTTGCCCTGCTACCAGCCGGGACACTCGCCGTCGAGCGAGAGTGGGTGCTGGTGCTGGCGCTGATGCAGAGCGGCGAGCTCGCGCAGGCGCGGGAGCAGGCCGACGATCTCGCAGGGCGCGCTGCCGCCGCCGGTGATCAACGCGCCGAGCTGTACGGGCGTCTGGCTTCGTCGTTCGTCGTCTTTCTGATGGCGCCGGAAGATGGCTCGATGGGATCGCTCGCAAAGCTCGCTACCGAGGCGCGGGCCCGGTTCGAGGCGACGGGAGACGAGCTGGGTCTCGGACTGTGCTGGTTCGCGCTCGCCCACGTCGATCACAATGCGTGCCGGTGGCAGTCGCGGCAGGACGCTCTACAGCGCGCGTATCTGCACGGCGCGCGAGCCGGCGACAACTACCTGCAAGAGCAGTCGCTGCTCTGGATGGCCGCAGGACCCGTGCACGGGCCGATGCCGACCGACGAAGGCCTGCGCTGGTTCGCCGAGCACGCCGAAGAGATCGGGGACGCACCGATGGTCGATTCGATGCGGGCTACCGTCGAAGCGATGGTCGGGAACTTCGACGCGGCGCGTGAGACGACCCGGATCGCACGCAGTCGTTTGGAGGAGCTCGGCCTCGGGCTCTGGCTTGCTGGAACCGGGATGCATACCTGTGCGATCGAGACACTCGCCGGCGATCACGCCGCCGCTGCGCGAGAAGGCATCGCTGGTTGCGAGGCGCTCCAGGCGATCGGCGAGCGCGGCTGGCTGTCGACCCTTGCGGGCCAAACGGCGCATGCGCTCCTGGACCTCGGCCGCGACGAAGAGGCCGAGCATTGGATTGCCGTAGCAGCTGAGGCCGGCGGTGCCGACGACGTGATCACGCAGGCGTTGATCAAAGAGGTCGAGGCGCGACTGCTCTCGCGACGCGGTCACCACGACGCCGCGAAGATCGCCGCCTACGACGCGCTCGCTCTGATCGAGCGAACGGACATGTTCGGCACGATCGCCGACTCTAAGCTCAACCTCGCCGAGGTTCTCCGCGCGGCCGGCACGGGGGACGAGGCGGAGCGGCTGCAGGCGATCGAGGACGCTGCGGCGCTCTACGAGCAGAAGCGCCATCTCGTCGGGATGGCGAGGGCGGCGGCGCTGCTCGAAGGAGCGCGGTCGCCGGCCCACTGAAACGCGTCGGCCCGCTCGGGCGGCGTAACGGTGCCGTCGAGCAGGTCGACGCCTCTCGCGTTCTATGCGAGGGCCTTCACGAAGATCTCGACCGGCTCAGCCGGGAAGGTCTCCGTCTTGACCACCTCTAGCAGCCCGATCTTCGCGAGGACGCGGAACGCCGTCTCGTTGTCGGGGTACTTCACGATCGCGAGGAAGTCCCAAGGACCCATAATCGCGAACACGCTCTCGAGGACACCACCCTCCTCCTCGACGATGTGGCGAATCTTGTCGAGGTAGACCGGTGTCTTCTCCAGATTCTCGCGCCCTTCGGCGGTGAGCTGGATCAAGCCGACATAGGTGAACACAGTGTGCACCTCCTTCCGTGTCACCACTTTGCGCCGAGCATGGTTCCGCGACGGTTGTCGGAACGCATCAGCAGAACCGAGCATGGCGTTGCTCGGAACTACGCATCCCGGTCGGAAGCCGGGGTGGGCGATAGGGCAGCGCAAGCCGCCCTCCGCACCAGCTAGCGCACGAGCCTCGTTGGCGCCGGAACCGCGCTTCCGGTGATCGGCGGGCCGCCGCCTTCAGCGGGATCAGCTTGCTCCCACCGCTTCGGCGACCAGGTGACGATTTGCGCCGCACTACCAACAGGTGCCGAAGGTGGGAATCGAACCCACACGCCCTTTCGGGCACCGGATTTTGAGTCCGGCGCGTCTGCCAATTCCGCCACTTCGGCCCGCGCGGAGGATCGTAGCCGCGTCACCGTATGACTTTTCCCGCTGAGTCAGTAGAGTCGCATCCTTGGCAGCGGATGCATCTGTCTCGGTGGTCAGTCGCCTGCGAGCGCCCAGCGTCGTCGGCGTGCTCGGAAGCCTCTTCGTGCTGGCGATCGTGTTCTGGCTGGTCGTCAACCTGATCAAGAACCCGAGCGACTTCTTCGAGGTGACGTCGATCGGTGTGACGAACGGCTGCGTTTACGCCCTCGTCGCGCTCGGCTACACGCTCGTCTACGGCATCCTCGAGCTGATCAACTTCGCTCACGGCGACGTCTTCATGCTCGGCGGCATGTTCACGATCACCTACGCCAACCACGTCTTCGGCATGAACGGCGGCCAAGGCGCACTGCTGATCCCGGTGATCATCGGGACGATGTTCCTGACGATGCTCACGTGCGGCGCGCTGAACGCGATGATCGAGTTCCTCGCGTATCGGCCGCTGCGTTCGGCACCTCGACTGGCGCCGCTGATCACGGCGATCGGCGTCAGCTTCATCATCCAGGACGTCGCGCTCGCCATCTGGGGCCCCGAGTACGTGATCGCGCCCGACGTCCTGCCCCGCTCGGACGTCGTCAGGATCGGCTCGTTCGACCTCCAGTGGAACAAAGTGATCGCGGTGATCATCACGGTCCCGGTCTTGCTCGCTCTCGTCTACCTGATCCGCAACACGCGGCAAGGGAAGGCGATGCGCGCGACCGCCCAGGACAAGGATGCGAGCGCGATGATGGGCATCAACGTCAACCGTACGATCTCGTTCACGTTCATGATCGCCGGCGCGCTCGCGGGCGCGGCCGGTGTCGTGTACGCGCTCTATTTCACGAGTGTCAAGTTCGATCAGGGCTTCCAGCTCGGACTGATCGCCTTCACCGCAGCCGTCCTCGGCGGGATCGGCAACCTGCCGGGCGCCGTGCTGGGTGCCGTGCTGATCGGACTGTTGCAGGGCTGGAACGAGGGGCTCAACTGGCACGCGCCCGGCTCCGACTGGACGCAGTCGATCGTCTTCGGGATCCTGATCCTGATCCTCGTCTTCCGCCCGTCGGGACTGCTCGGCGAGCAGACCCCGGAGGGTGGATGACCGCTGTGATCCCGGCGGACGTCGGGATTCGCAACCAGCTGCGGGCCCGGTGGCGGCAGCTCTCCCAACGGACGCGCGCGGCGATCTCGATCGCCCTGTTGATTCTGTTCGCGATTCTCGTCTCGTTCACCGATCACTCGCTCGCGTACGCGGTGTTGCTCGGTGGCGCGATCTACTGGATGCGCCGACTGCCCGAGCGGCGTCAGCGGCTCGTCGCGATGGCGGCGATCGTCGGCCTGCTCGCGCTGCTCGCGATCGTCGGCAACACCCCGTGGTCGCTCGTGATCATGCTCGCAGGGATCTTCACGGTCCTGGCGATCCCGGATCAGCGTCGGTCGCGCGCGGTCGTGATCGTCGCGGTGATCGCAGCGATCATGTACCCGTTCTACTACACGCATCTGTTCACGATGCCGATCTTCGGCGCGTGGCCGGATGTGGCCACGGGCGTCTACATGCTCGTCTTCATCATGATGGCGGTCGGGCTGAACATCGTCGTCGGCTACGCCGGGCTGCTCGACCTCGGCTACGTCGCCTTCTACGCAACGGGCGCCTATACGGCAGCGTGGTTCGCGTCGCAGCAGTTCGCGGGCCAGAAGTGCCCGACGAAAGGGGTCAGCGTCGCCAACTGCGCCGAGGGCCTGGTCGCGAAGACGAACTTCAACCTCGGTTCGATCGGGGTGCTGCCCGGGGCGGGCGGGATTCACATCTCGATCTGGCCGCTGCTGCTGCTCGGCGGCGTGATCACGGCGTTCTTCGGGATCATGATCGGCCTGCCGACGCTGCGCCTGCGCGGCGACTACCTCGCGATCGTGACCCTCGGCTTCGGCGAGATCCTGCCGCAGATCGCGCGCAACGGCGACAACTTCTTCGGCACCGGCTTCAACCTGACGAACGGCCCGAACGGCATCACGCCGCTCGACTCGCCGGGGTTCGGCCACCGGATCTCCGACCTGACCGGCGGCTTCCTGCCGGCCAACTACTTGCAGTGCTGTAGCGCCAGCCACCTGGGTCACACGGTCACCTCGACCGATGTCTTCTTCTGGACCGCGCTCGTGCTGCTGCTCTTCACCGTCTTCTGCTCGTTCCGCCTCCAGTTCTCGCGCCTCGGTCGCGCCTGGATCGCGATCCGCGAGGACGAGACGGCCGCCGCGGCCATGGGCGTGCCGCTGATGCGCACCAAGACCTGGGCGTACGCCAGCGGCGCCTTCTTCGGCGGCGTGGCAGGCGCCTTCTACGCGTCGTTCAAGAGCAACACCTTCCCGGGAGACTTCTACTTCAACATCTCGGTCTTCATCCTCTGCATGGTGATCCTCGGGGGCATGGGAAACATCTGGGGCGTGATCGTCGGCGCCGCGTTCCTCTCGTATCTGAACGTGTTCGGCCTCGGCACCACCGGCCAATGGGTGAACACCCACATCCACGTCGGAAACCACCATCCGAACATCGACGCACAGCTGTACGCGTCGGGTATCTACGGGGCGATCATCCTGATCGTGATGCTCTTCCGGCCGGAGGGCCTGATTCCATCGAAACGCAGGGCCGCGGAGTTCCACCAGGGCGTCCATGACGATCCTCTCTACGACGTGGCCGGGCCGCAGTGAGCACCGACGAGATCCTCCTGGACGCACGCGACGTGCGGAAAGTGTTCGGTGGCCTCGTCGCGGTCAACGACGTCTCGTTCACCGTGCCGCGCGGCAAGGTCGTCTCGCTGATCGGCCCGAACGGGGCCGGCAAGACCACCTTTTTCAACATGCTGACCGGCGTCTACAAACCGACCTCGGGCCAGATCACGTTCCTCGGCGAAGACGTCACCGGGAAGCCGCCCCACGCGATCACGGCGCGGGGGATCGGCCGCACGTTCCAGAACATCCGCCTGTTCCAGAACATGACGGCGCTCGAGAACGTCCTCGTCGGCATGCACGCCCGGATGAAGGCGAACCTCTTCAACTCGATCCTGCGCACACCCGGCGTCCGCCGTGAGGAAGCGCGGTCACGCGACCGTGCGTTCGAGCTGCTCGAGCTGACGAGCTTGAGCCGCAAGGCAGGCGAGGTCGCGCGCAGCCTCCCGTACGGCGACCAGCGGCGCCTCGAAGTGGCGCGGGCGCTCGCCACCGAGCCGAAGCTCCTGCTGCTCGACGAGCCGACCGCGGGGATGAACCCGCAGGAATCGGCCGAGTTCACCGCGTTCCTCTACAAGTTGCGCGACGAATACGACCTGACGGTGCTGATGATCGAGCACGACATGCGCGTCGTGATGGGCGTCTCGGATCGCGTCTCCGTGCTCGACTACGGCGAGAAGATCGCCGAGGGCGCCCCCCGCGACGTGCAGAAGAACGAACGCGTGATCGAGGCGTACCTCGGCAAGGCGGCAGTCGAGGACATGAGACGGCAGGGCCTCGCATGAGCAGCGCCGCCGATTCGAACGGCACCACGCCGGTCCTCGAGATCAACGACATCCACACGTACTACGGCGCGATTCACGCGCTGAAGGGGATCTCGCTCGAGGTGCGCGACGGCGAGATCGTGACGCTGCTTGGCGCGAACGGCGCCGGCAAGTCGACGACGCTTCGCTCGATCAACGGCCTCAACCGGCCGCGCCAGGGATCGATCCGGTTCCAGGGCCAGGACATCACGTCCGTGCCGGCGCACCAGATCGTCAAGCGGGGCATCGCCCAGTCCCCGGAGGGCCGCCGGCTCTTCCCTCGGATGACCGTGACCGAGAACCTCGAGATGGGGGCGTTCCAGCGCTCCGACCGCGCCGACATCCGCTCCGACATGGATCACGTCTTCGAGCTCTTCCCGCGCCTGCAGGAGCGCAAGGACCAGAAGGCCGGCACGATGTCGGGCGGCGAGCAGCAGATGTGCGCGATCGGCCGAGCGTTGATGGCGCGTCCCAAGCTGCTCCTGCTCGACGAGCCGTCGCTGGGGCTCGCCCCGATCTTCGTCGAGCGGATCTTCGAGATCATCGACACGATCAACAAGGAAGGCACGTCGATCCTGCTCGTCGAGCAAAACGCGCTGATGGCGCTCGATGCGGCGCACCGCGGGTACGTCCTCGAGACGGGCCGGATCGTGCTCGCCGACGACGCGAAGGCGCTCAAGTCGAACGAGGGGGTCCGCAAGACGTACCTCGGCGAGACCTAGCTGTAGCTCAGGCGTCGCGGCGCTCGGTCCACCAACGCCCCGCGGCCTGGAAGACCAGCACCCAGGCGGCCAGGACGAGCAGTGCCGTTCCCGCCGACATCACGACCCGGGTGTCGTCGACGCCGCGGGGCAGGAAATGCTGAGCCGCCGCGACGTCGATGAACTTGCGTGCGCCGCCAAGGCTGTGGATCGAGATCAGCAGGTGCGAAACGATCGCGTTCCAGGCAATCAGCACGCCGACGACAACCCGAGAGCTTGCGAACGCCGCCAGCCCGATCGCAACGCCGATGTTGACCGCTCCGATCAAGGCCAGGTAGGCGGCGTAGTGGCCGACGTCGCTGCCGGTCGGGCTGAGCCGGTCGCCGGCGAAGGCGTACGCGGTGACCACGCAGATCGCATAGGCAGCCACGAGCAACGATCCGAACACCGCCAGCGCGCCCGGATAGCGCACGGCGAACAGTGTGCGCCGCGGGCGTCCGGTGACGACGAGGTCGCGAAACACGCCTGCCGACACATCCTGCGTGCCGGCGGCCGAGCCGATCAGGATCGCGGCGACGGTGCCGAGCCCGCCGAGCAGGAGGGCGAGGTTCTTCAGGTTCTCCGCACCGCCCGCCGGCCCGTGCTTGTTCGGGTTGGCGGCGTGCAGCACGACCAGAATGATCACTGTGACCAGCACCGAGCCGATCGTCAGCAGCGCGGTCCAGATCATCGTGCCGCGCCGCCGGCGCAGCTTCAGGATCTCGGCGGCGACGAGTCTCACTCGTTGCTCTCCAGCCTCGACGTGACCTCGAGGAACTTCTCCTCGAGCGTCGCACGCGCCGGCTCGAGGCGCGACACCGCGATTCCCGCCTCGACGAGTCGTTTGTTCAGCTCGGCCGATCCGAGCCCGTCGCCCAGCGTCACCCGCAGCTCGGCGCCTTCCAGCTCGATCTTCGTCACGCGCGCCTCGGCCGAAAGCAGCTGCCGAGCGGCTGCGACGTCGTCGACGTCGAGCAGCACCGTCGGGTTGCCTGTCGCTGCGATCTCGTCGACGGCGCCCTGCAGGATGACGCGGCCGCGATCGACGATCGCGATCTGGTCGCACGTCTTCTCGACTTCGTCGAGCAGGTGGGACGACAGGAATACGGTGCGTCCTTCGTCGACGAACGCGCGGATCAGATGGCGCGTCTCGAGGATGCCGGCGGGGTCGAGCCCGTTCATCGGCTCGTCGAGGATCAGCAGCGCGGGGTCGGCGAGCAGGCACCGCGCGATGCCGAGCCGCTGGCGCATGCCCAGCGAATAGGTCTTGACGCGATCGTTCGCGCGCTGCGTCAAGCCGACCCGCGCGAGCGAGTCGTCGATGCGGCTCGCTGCGGTGCGATCGCGGGCGGCCGCCACGATCTTCAGGTTCTCCCGGCCGGTGAGGTGGCCGTGGAAGCGCGGCTCCTCGACGATCGCGCCGACCCGTGCCAGCGCCTCGCGTCGCTTCGACGGCTGCGGCAGGCCCAGCAGGCTGACATCGCCCGACGTGGCGCGGGTCAGGCCGACCAGTGTCCGGATCAGCGTCGTCTTTCCGGCGCCGTTCGGACCGAGGAAGCCGAACGCGACGCCCGCGGGCACGACGAGATCGACGCCGTCGACCGCGGCGCGGTCGCCGAACTTCTTCGTCAGCGCCCGTGTCTCGATGACGGTGTCCACGCGGACACCCTAGTTCCCGACGACGATCGGGACGTACGGCGGCGCCAGCAGGTAGCCGATCCGCGTGGCGCCGCGGCCTTTCGCCATCTCCAGCGCGGCGCCGAGGCCGTGCGCGGGGACGAAACCGAGCTGCCGGGCCGACTGGGCGTCGCGACAGCCGGCAACGATCACCGCGCCGAGCCGGTGCGCCGAGGCGTCACAGGCACTCCATTCGAGGAACGGCTGCAGCGGATGACAGGCGTGGCCGGCGCGGTAGTCGGCGATCGCCTTCGTGTCCTGCGCCGCGGCTTGCTCGGCGTCGTGCATGGCGCCCGGGTCGCCCGCGGTCCGCGGATCGAAGAACAGTGCGCGGTACGGCGTCTGCGTCGGTCGCGGAAACCGGCGCGGGAACGGGTGGACGATGATCGCGGTGCCGCCCGGTGCGATCGGCGGCGTGTTCCGCCAGAGCCGCAGAGCGAGCCCGAGCGCGAGATACGCCGCGCTGACCGGATTCGGGCGTTCGCGCGGCATGAACGGCGTCGTTGCCGGGACGCCGATCACGAGCGCGTCGACCGGCTCGGCCAGCTCGATCCCCTTGAGGACCGTTCCCTGCAGGAGTGCCTCGGCGTGCGCCACTGAGGGTGTGCCTGCGTAGACCGCTGCCGCGGTCTGCTCGCGTGGCAGCCGGTCGAGAATCCGCTGCCGCACGCGGCTCGGGGCGAGCTGGAAGAGGTGCCGGACGCGCGAGTCGAGCAGCCGCTCAACAGCTTGTTCGTCGTACGGGTAGCCGGCGAACGGCCCGGCGACGCGCGGAGCGTTCAGCGCGAGCGAGATGCCGGCGACCACGGTCCGCTCGGCGAGACGGCGCTCGATCTCGACCGCGAGCCGCCAGCCCTGCGAGGCGCTCGTCTCGAGCAGCGACAGCGCACCGCCCGCGCGCAGCGACTCGCGTCCGCTCGCCGCGAGCAACGCTCCCGGGCCGCCGTGCAACACGGTCTCGGCAGCGGTCACGGTGATCACGAGATCGGTCTCGACGAGCGCCGGGTTGACGCGCAGCGCGACGTTTCCGGCCCGGCCGAGGTCGGTGAGATCGTCCGCCTCGGCGTCGTGCACGATCACCCGGCCGCGGAAGCGCCGTCTGAACTCGGGCGGCACGAGCAGGCCGATCTCGCGCGGAGCGGTGCGCCGCAGCAGACCACCGGCGACGAGGATCGTCACCTGCTCGACGCCGAGCCGGTCGAGCTCGTCGGAGACGGCGGCGATCGCCTCGTGACGGGGGCCGAACTGCACGCCCGGAATCGGCAGCGACGGCTGCTCGATCACGATCGTCGCCGTACCGCCAGGCGTGACCAGCTGGTCGAGCGGGCGGCCGCCGAGCGGGAAGGCGAGCGCATCGCGCACCGCCGCGCCGACATCCTCGAGCTGGGTGCGCGCCTGGGCCGGGCGGAGGACGATGTCCTCCGCGGCAGTGTCTGCGACGACGATCCTGGCGTCGGCCAGGAGCGGGATACGCGTCACGTGCTGCGGTGCGCCGCCGCCGCCGAGAGTCCGAGCGCGATGAAGATGCCGCCGGTCGCGAACCGCCGGAGCCGGGCGACGGCAGTGCCGCGGCGAAGCCGCCCCGCGAGCGCGTCGGCGAGCAGGGCGTAGACGGCGTCCGAGCAGAGCGCGATCAGCACGAACAGGCAGCCGAGGAAGGCGATCTGAACGCCGGTCGAGCCGAGGCCGGGGTCGACGAACTGCGGCAGGAAGGCCAGGAAGAACAGCGCCGTCTTCGGGTTTAGCACGTTGACGACGACACCTTGCACGAAGACCTTCTGCAGCGGCGCGGGCGGCGCCTGGGGGATCTCGGCCTCCTCATCGCGCGCGAGGATCCGGCGCACGCCCACGACGATCAGGTAAGCGGCGCCGACGAGCTTGACAGCCGTGAAGGCGGTCGCCGACGACGCCACGAGCGCCGACAGGCCGACCGTCGCGGCGGCCACGTGGACGAGCCCGCCACTCGAGACGCCGAGCGCCGAGACCAGGCCTGCGCGGTGGCCCTTGTCGATGCTCTGGATGACGATGTAGGTCACTGCCGGCCCCGGCACGATCGCCAGCGCCACCGAGGCGAGCGAGAAGAGCGCGATCGTCTGCCAGGTGGGGATCGCCACGACCGCGTGACGATACCCTCGCGGTATGCCGAAAACGGTGACCGGGGCCGAGCTCGACCTCGACGACGCGCCCGCCCGCGAGAGCGAGCTCTTCATCGTCGACGGCAACAACCTCGCCTACCGCGCGTTCTTCGCGTTGCCCGAGGAGCTGGCAACGACCGACGGCCAGCCGACCAACGCGCTGCTCGGGTTCACCAACATGCTGTTCAAGCTGCTTGCCGACTACCGGCCGAAAGGCGTCGCGGTCGCGTGGGACTCGCGTCCGGTGCACCGCACGGCGGCCGCCGAAGCCGGCGACGTGGTCTACAAGGAGGGCCGCCGGCCGATGCCGGAGCTCCTTCGCGAGCAGTTTCCTCACTTCCGGCCGATCGTCGAGGCGTTCGGGTACCGGAATCTCGAGTTCGAAGGGTGGGAGGCCGACGACGTGATCGCCACGCTGGCGACACGCGCAGATGCCGGAGGGATCAAGACCTGTGTCGTCTCGACCGACCGCGACGCGTTCCAGCTTTGCAGCGCGAACGTCTGCCTGATGATGACGCCGCGGGGTGTTGCCGACGTCAACGTCTACACCCCCGACCGGGTCGAGGCTCGGTACGGCGTCACTCCCGAGCAGGTGCCGGATTTCATCGGCCTCAAGGGCGATACCTCGGACAACATCCCGGGCGTTCCGGGCATCGGTGACAAGACTGCGGGCCAGCTCATCTCGCAGTACGGCTCGGTCGACGCGGTGATCGAGCACGCGTCGGAGCTCTCGCCCGCGCGGGCCCGAAACATCACCGAGCACGCCGAGCTCGCCCGCTTGTCGAAGGAGCTCGCGACGATGCGGCGCGATCTCGACATCGACTGCGATCCCGGGGAGCTCGTGCTCAATCCGCCGGACCGCGCCGAGTTGAAGGAGATCTTCCGCCGGTTCGAGTTCCGCAACCTGCTGAACCGCGTCGACGAGCTCGACGCGGCCGTGCCTTCCGCGCCGCTGGCGGTCACGGGCGTCGAGGTGCCCTGGCGCGAGGCGGAGCTCCCGCTCCGAGGAGTCGTCGGCTTTGCGCTCGACGGCGACCGGGCCGCGGTGGCCGTGGACGCCGAGGTGCTGATCGGTGCGATTCCTCCGGCCGACCGATTGCGGGAAGCGGATCTGATCGTCCACGACGCCAAGTCGCTCGGCGTCGACGCCCGCGAGGACACGCTGCTCGCGGCCTATCTGATCGACCCGGGCCGCGCCTCGTACGAGCTCGACGACCTCGCGGCCGAGTACGGCGTCGAGCTGCTGCCGACGCCGTCCGCCGACGAGGAGACCGTGGCGCTCGTGCGCCGCGCCGAGACGCCCCGTCGCCTGGTCGGCCCGCTGCTCGAGCGGCTCGAAGAGCGCAACCTGACCGAGCTCTACCGCGGCGTCGAGCTGCCACTCTCGGACGTGCTCGCGCAGATGGAGCAGGCAGGCGTGAAGATCGACACCTATCGGATGGGCGAGATCACGGCCAGGCTCGCCGACCGCGTCGAGGAGCTCGAGACGCAGGCGTACGAGCTCGCAGGCACCGAGTTCATGATCGGGTCGACGCAGCAGGTCGGCCGCGTGCTCTTCGAACAGTTGGGCCTGACCGCGGGCCGGAAGGGCAAGACGGGTTACTCGACCGACGCGAAGGTGCTGCGTTCGATCCGGCACGAGCACGGGATCGTGCCCGTGATCGAGGAGTGGCGGGAGCTCTCCAAGCTGCTCAATACGTACCTCGGCCCGTTGCCGTCGCTGCTCTCGGAGGTCGACGGGCGCCTGCACACGACGTTCAACCAGACCGTTGCCGCGACCGGTCGGCTCTCGACATCCGACCCGAATCTGCAGTCGATTCCGATCCGCACGGAGCTCGGTCGCGAGATTCGCTCGGCGTTCGTCGCGGAGGAAGGACACAGGCTCCTGTCGGCGGACTACTCGCAGATCGAGCTGCGGATCCTGGCGCACGTCTCGGGTGAGCCGAAGCTGCGGGAAGCGTTCGAGCGTGGTGAGGACATCCATACCGCGACAGCCGCGGAGGTGCTCGGCGTCGAGCCCGCCGGCCTCACCTCTGGCCAGCGGTCGATCGCCAAGATGATCAACTTCGGCATCGTCTACGGGATCTCGGCGTACGGCCTCTCGGAGAACCTGGAGATCCCGCGCGACGAGGCGCAGCGCTACATCGACGCGTACCTCGCGCGCTTCCCACACGTTCAGGACTTCATCGCGCGGACGATCGAGCAGGCCGGGCAGGACGGGTACGTCACGTCGCTGCTCGGCCGCCGCCGTCCCGTGCCGGAGATCCGGGCCTCGAACCGTCAGACGCGCGGCTTCGGCGAGCGGATCGCCGTCAACTTCGTCATGCAGGGCTCGAACGCCGACATCATCAAGGTGGCGATGATCCGGATCGCCCGCCGGTTGCGCGAGGAGGGGAGAGGTGCGCGCCTCGTGCTCCAGGTGCACGACGAGCTGTTGCTCGAAGTGCCGGATCCCGAGGTTTCGAAGGTGCGCGAGCTGGTGCGTGCGGAGATGGTCGGCGCCTACGACCTCGACCCACCGCTCGCCGTCGAAGTCGGCACGGGCGACAACTGGGCCGACGCGAAGTAGCAGCTCCCTTCCCGTTCGCGCGGCCTATCGGCCCGCGCGTCGCGGAGGCCGTCGAGCACTCAGCCGGAGACCCCTGAGTCTGACTCCAGTCAGACTCGTGTCTGACACACGGCTTCGTAACGGGCGAGTGCCAACTCTCTGACGCCGTTGGCGTAACCGCTGACGCGAGCAGGGCTTGCGCGACGCGTGACGTTCTGCCCACACCCCTCCGTACCGGACAAGCGACCGCTCCGCGCCAACGGTCGTTTGCGCGAACAGGTTTGGTCAGACTCGCATCTGACAGGAGTCAGACTCATCGGGTCGCGAGGCGCGTAGATTCCGACGGTGCAGTTGCCCGCGCGCATCAACCTGCTCACCTTGGCCTGCCGCGACGTCGAGCGGATGGCGCGGCTCTTTCGCGCGCTCGGGTGGGCGGAGACGCCGGACAGCGACCAGCATCACCGGACCTTCCAGTGCACGAACGGGGTGGTGCTCGCCCTGTACCCGGCTCGCAACTACGAGCCCGAGTTCGGGCCGCCGACGGACGGGTTTCGCGGGTCGACCTTCGCGGTCAACCTCGCCTCGTTCACCGAGGTCCGGGCGGTCTACGAAACGCTCGCGACGACCGCTGACGTCGAGCTGTTGGGCGAGCCAGAGGAGGCGTTCTGGGGCGGCGGGTTCGCGTGGCGTGACCCGGAAGGCAATATCTGGGACGTCGCATGGGCAAAGGACGCGCGCCTCGACGAGCGTGGCGGCGTCGTTTTCCCCTAGCCGGGCTGCGACGTCAACCTGGCTATACTTGGCGGCCGCTTTGGCTAGCCACGAGATTATGGAGCGCGAACCCGGCGTCTGGGTCGAAGGCCCGGACGGCGAGCTCATCCCCGATTACGATTCGACGTTCCCCGAGATCAACGAGGGGCAGGTCGTGCACGGGACGGTTGTGCGCGTCGACAAGGACGAGGTGCTCGTCGACATCGGGTACAAGTCGGAGGGCGTCATCCCCGTCTCCGAGCTCTCGATTCGCCGCTCCGTCAACCCCGCCGACGAGGTGTCGCTGGGTGACGAGATCGATGCGCTGGTGCTCACGAAGGAGGACGCCGAAGGGCGCCTGATCCTCTCGAAGAAGCGCGCCCG
>DASYPH010000394.1:0-5295 GCA_036006925.1 Gaiellaceae bacterium | reverse complement strand
ATCTTCGAGGCCAGCCCGGCTTCAAGGCCGATTTGGTCGCGGCGGAAGACGGTCAGCTCCTGTCGATAAGCGTCTGGGCTTCGCGCGCAGGCGCCGAGGCCGGCAACGAGGCGGCAGGTGGGTGGGTCGCCGAGAACATGGCGGGCGAGCTCGCCGCAATCGACGTTCACTACGGCGAGGTCATGTTCAGCACGTCGCTCGGCGTCACGACTGCAGCTGCAGCGACCGCCTAGCGAAACGGCTCTCGAGGTTCGGGGTGGCGCTCCGCACCCGCGGGCGCCACCCCGGTGCGTCGCGCAGCTAGCGTTGCGCCCTTGTGGTGACCGCGGACGAGATCGGTCAGGTCGACCTGTTTGCGGACCTCCCCTCGGCCACCCGCGACCGGCTCTCGCGGGTGGTGGCCGACATCACGCTCGTTCCCGGCGAGTCCGCCGTCCACGAGGGTGACGCGCGTGCGCTCTTCGGTGTGCTCGACGGCCGCATCGAGGTGATCCGGCGTGTCGACGGTGTGGAGAGCGTGATCGGCGAGCGCTTGCCTGGCGAGGTCTTCGGAGAGATGTCGATCGCGTTCGGAATGCTCTATCCCGGCGGGTTCCGCGCAGCACAGCCCTCGCGGGTCTTCAGGATCGAGTTGGACGACTACCACGCGCTCGCCGCGGAGGCGCCGGCCGTGGCTGAGCGAATCGGCGTCCTGGCGAACAACCGGCTCGGAGGAGCCAAGGGCTTGCAGGCGCGTGCCTCTGCACCGGCCCCGTTCAGAGCCCTCGTCCTCGGTCATCGGAGAGACGCCCGCTGCGCAGAGCTGAGGCGCTTCCTGGATCGCAACCAGATCCGGTTCCGCTGGCTCCAGCCGGACGTGGCAGCCGATCTGGACGAGTGGTCGGGCGGGCAGCCGACAGACGTCGACCTTCCCGCGATTCGCGTCGTCAACGGCAAGACCGCAGTGCAACCGCAACTCCGGCGGGTAGCCGAGCTGCTCGAGCTCCCGACCGAGCCGGCGGCCGCGGACTACGACACGGTGATCGTCGGCGCCGGACCCGCCGGACTCGCAGCCGCCGTCTACGGCGCATCGGAGGGACTCCGCACTGTCGTGATCGAGCGTGAGGCGCCCGGTGGCCAGGCGGGCACGTCGTCTCGAATCGAGAACTACCTCGGCTTCCCGTCGGGTGTGTCGGGCGACGAGCTGTCGAGCCGGGCCTTACAGCAGGCCCGACGGCTTGGCGCGGAGATTCTCGTCACCCGCTCGATCACACGAATCGACGCCGCGACCCAGCAGTTGCACCTCGACGGCGGCGACGTCCTGCAGACGCCGACGATCATCCTCGCGTGCGGCGTCACCTGGCGGCACCTGGCGGTCGACGGCTTCGACCGGCTTGCGGGACGAGGCATCTTTTACGGCGCCGCGCGAAGCGAAGCAGCGAACACGCACGGCCTCGACATCCACATCGTCGGCGCCGGTAACTCAGCCGGTCAGGCGGCGATGTTCTTCTCTGCGCACGCGCGAAGCGTCACGATCCTCTACCGCGGCGAGACCCTTGCACGGAGCATGTCGCAGTACCTCGTCGAGCAACTCGAGACGCGGGCGAACATCCGCGTGCTCTATCGCAGCGAGGTGGTCGCGGCGTACGGTGATGCGTCGCTTGCGGAGATCGACGTCCGCGACTCGGTGACCGGCGAGACGACCCGATCAGCCTCGAGCGGGCTCTTCATCTTCATCGGCGCGGACGCCGAGACCGGTTGGCTCCCGCCCGAGATCGCGCTCGACCCGAAGGGCTACGTGCTCACCGGCCTCGACGTACGCGCTGCCGGCGCCTGGGAGCTCGACCGCGATCCGTACCTCCTGGAGACGAGCGTCCCGGGCATCTTCGCGTGTGGCGACGTCCGCTTCAGTCCGGTGAAGCGCGTCGCGGCGGCGGTCGGCGAGGGCAGCATGGCGATCGCCTTCGTGCACCAGTACCTCAGAGAGCACGCCTGAGGCGAACGGCGTTCCTCGGTCAGGCCTCCAGGTACCTGTCGCGCACCGTAGCGAGCAGCGTTCCTCCGTGAACGGCTTCGCCACCGGGAGCTACCACGTCCACGACGAAACCCGGATAGCGCGCCGCGAACCGGTCGTCCTTCCATTTCCGCACGTTCGCACTGCTCTTCATCGCGCGACGATAGGGATACGGAGGGAGCTTCGAGCGATCACTTCGCACATCGCGACCGTCGAGGTGACGCAGACGCACCTTGAACCCTTCGACCCTGGAGATAGTTCGTTCCACGCTCTTGACGCTCGACATCCTCACCCAACTCTCCGAAGCATGAGCCTACAGCCGCCGTCGGGCATCACCCTCTAGCCAGGCGTTCCTGAATCACTCTGTCCGAGCGCGAGGTCGATCGCGTCCGCGAGCGACAGCGCAGCCCCTGCGGCGAGCTCGGACTCGAGGAGCTCCGGCCCGAGCGCAGCCTCGAGCCTCGCGAGCGTCTGCCGCGCGACGTCAACTTCTTCCTCGTTGGCAGCACCGAGACGGGACGCCAGCTCCGTCGTATGGCCTAACAGACGAGCACCGGTGCGGGCCTGGCCGGACTGGGCGTCCACCGCGGCCAGGCCGAACAGCGCCCAGAGTTGGCATTCGACCAGCCCGATCTGGGTCGCCGCCTCGAGCGAACGGCGGTAGAAGTCGCACGCGCCGACGAGGTCGCCGAGGGCGTGCGTTGCCCAGCCCAGGTTGCTGTAGGCCCTAGCCCGCCGGTCGAGGTCACCGCGCGCCTCGCCGATCGCCAGGCTCTCCTCGAAGAACCCGATCGCGCGCTCGTACTCCCCATCGCGCATCAGCTGGTCGCCCAGGTTGTTCAGCGCGATGTCGAGCGACCACTGTTCGCCACCGGCCCGGCCGATCGCGACCGACTCCTCGAGCAACGCGAGTGCCTGGTCGCGGTCACCCCGTCTGCTCGCGACGATCGCAAGGAGGTGGATCGCGACCGCATACAGATGCTCCTGTTCGACAGCTGTCTTCGAGATCTCGAGGATCCGGGACGCCAGCTGCTCGCCTTCGTCGCTGTCGCCTTGCCACTGCGCCAGGATCGACCCGCCCCACAACGAATCGACGAGCCGCTCCGGGTCGAGGTCTGCCCCCAGGGTGACGGCGGCGGTCAGGTAGCGCCGGCCCTCGCTCCAGTGACCGCGGGACTGCCAGTACGGCCAGATCGCCCCGGAGAGCCGCAGCGCACCGTCCGCGTCGCCGCTGTCGAGCAGATGCTCCAGTGCCGCCCGCAGATTTGCGTGCTCGGCGTCGAGCCGCTCGAGCCACGCCCGAGCCTCCCACGCTCGCAACTCAGGGCGCGCACGCTCGACGAGCTCGACGTACCAGGCCGCGTGACGGTCACGGAGCGACGGCGCGTCTACGAGCGCATCGAGGCGCTCGGCGGCAAACTCACGGATCGTCTCGAGCATCCAGTACCTCTCACCGGTACGACGAAGCAAGCTCTTGTCGACGAGCGAGGCAATTCCGTCGACGTCGGCGCCGCAGATCGCCTCGGCGGCCTCGAGCGTGCAACCGCCCGCGAACACGGCCAGACGGGCGAAGAGGTCCTGCTCGGCCGGCGTCAACAGGTCGTGGCTCCAGGCGATCGTCGCACGCAGTGTGCGCTGCCGCTCGGGAGCCGACCGAGAGCCACCGGCGAGCAGTGGCAACCGCTGCTCGAGCCGTTCGAGCAGCGCCGCCGGCGAGAGCACCTTCACGCGGGCGGCCGCAAGCTCGATCGCGAGTGGCAGGCAATCCAATCGCCGGCAGATGTCGACGACCTCGCCGTTCGCGGAGAAGTCGGAACTGACAGCCAGGGCACGCTGCACGAAGAGCTCAATCGCTTCCCGCTCGCGCAACGGATCGACGGCAACCTCCCACTCGCCGTCGATGTGCAGCGGTTCGCGGCTCGTGACGAGCACGGTCAGCCGCGGACAAAAGCCGATCGTCTCGGCGATGCCGTCTGCCGCGTCGAGCAGGTGCTCGAAGTTGTCGAGCACGAGCAAAAGGCGCTTGTCGCCCACCGCGGCCGACAGCATGTCCTTGGATCCGAGCGCCTGACTCGCTGCAGTTCTGACGAGTGCGGGATCGGCGAGGGAGGAGAGCGGCACCCACCAGACCCCACGGTCGTAGTCGTCCGCCGCAGCCGCTGCGGCCTGCAGCGCGAGTCGCGTCTTGCCGCTCCCACCCGGTCCGGTCAGCGTCACCAGCCGGACCTCGGGCCGCCGTAGAAGCTCCGCGATCTGATCGATCTCGCGCTCGCGACCCAGGAAGGGCGTGGCCGGAACCGGCAGGTTCGTTTCGTGCAGCGTCTTCAGCGGCGGGAAGTCGTCCGTCCCGAGCTGGAAGAGGCGCTCCGGCGCCGTCAAGTCCTTCAGCCGATGCAGGCCGAGGTCGCGCACTTCGGCACCCGTGAGATCCACTGTCGCCTGCGACAGGAGCACCTGACCGCCGTGACCGGCCGCGGCGATCCGTGCCGCCCGGTGCACGTCGAACCCCACATAGCCCTCATCCGCCGTGAGCGGTTCGCCGGTGTGCAAACCCATCCGCACGCGCACCGGGCCTTTTGCAAGTGCGAGTTGTGCGTCGGCCGCGGCAGCCACGGCGTCGGACGCACGTCCAAACGCGACGAAGAACGCGTCGCCCTGCGTGTCGACCTCGACCCCGTCGTGCCGCCGCCAGGCGTCGCGCAACACGCGGTGGTGCTCGCCGAGCACGTCCGCGTAGTCATCGCCGATCTCTCGGAGAAGTCGCGTCGACCCCTCGATGTCGGTGAACAGGAAGGTCACGGTCCCGGTCGGAAGCTCGGGCTGCACTCGCCGATTCTCTCCCTTGAGAGGCTCCACTACCAGCGGGGCGCTACGCGAGTAGCTTCCGTGTCTCCTCAGCGAACCAGTCCAGCTCCATCCCGTCGAAAACCCGTGCGGCATCAGCGAGCATCGACTCGTCCGCCCGTGCGAAGCCGAGCGCGCGAAGCGCAAACGGCTCCACATAGGTCTTCGGGCGCACCCACTTCGGCGCCTCGTCCTCGATCGAGCCGCGATCACCCAGCGCGATCAGCGCGTCGAGCAACGCGGCCGGCATCTCGTAGGCCCACGGCTCGAGATCTTCAGGACCGAGCGTGTCCACCAGCCGGCGGAGCTCGTCGAGATCGTCGCGCGCGAGAGCGAGTCTGAGCCGCGCCGGAACGAGCCACTGACGATAGCCCTCCATCCCGAGTGCGTCTGCCTTCGCCTCGAGGCGGCCGGCCTCGGCAGTTTCGCCGATGTACGTGCTCGCCGTCGCTGCGCTC
>DASYPH010000393.1:0-1873 GCA_036006925.1 Gaiellaceae bacterium | reverse complement strand
TGAAGATCCAGTCGAACAAGCCGGACCAGGTTGCTTCCGGTCCGTGTCTCTAGCCGGCTGCTGAACGCCGCGCCTGGCGGCCACCCGGGTCCGGACGACTCATCCGGCCCGGGTGCCGCTCGAAGCGCGTGCCGGCGACCGTCGATGCGGGCTTCGCGGAGCTTCAGCTTCCGGGCCGCGGCGAGCACGTCCTTGCGATAGTCCTTGCGCCCGCGGACGACGGCCGCGAGCAGGGTCACCATCTCGCCCGCGACCCCCCGCTTGAGACGCGGCAGGATCTGGCGTGCTAGTCTGGGCACGGATCGGCTCCTCGCAGGTCGGGCAATGCTGGACGCCGAGCTTCGAGAAGAGGCCCTAGTCCGGACAAACCTGCGAAGCTTGACGAAACCTTCATGACGTTGACCGCTCCACGGCGAGTATCCTAGCGTGCCTTCCGTTCGCCTTCGGAGGTGTTTCGTGCACCGATTCCTGCTCGTCCTAGCGTTCTTCCTCGGCGCGTGCCCCGCTGCCCAGGCGCGGCCGGCTCCTAAGCTCCGCGCATGCATGGCCACCTGCCGCACGACGAAGGGCGACTGTCGCGCCAGAGTGAACGCCCGCGTCGCCGAGCTACGCGCGTCGTGCACCGGATCGGGCGCGCAGCGACGCCGGTGTCTGCTCGAGGCATTGACCGCGAACGTAGAGGGCAAGCGGGACTGCAAGCACTTCGTCCGCGACGTGTGCGTTCCCTGTTGCAAGCAGGGCGGGACCGACTGCACCGCACAGTGCGGGAACGGTGCGGTCGAGGGCGGGGAGGAGTGCGACCCCCCCGGCGCGCTGAACGGCTGTGCAGCGGGCACCGTGTGCGGCCCCGACTGCCGGTGCGACTCGGACACGACCTTCGCGGAGCAGGTCATCCGGATCCAGATGAAAATGGGCATCGTCGGCACCCGCCTTCAGGCCTGGCTCGCGGCCGGGCGCAAGCGGCACGTCAAGTTTAAACGCTTCGACCTGGTCAGGTACCTGACCTCGGGCGATCTCACCAAGGCCGAGGCGTCGGTGGACAGGCTGTTCGACATCATCGTGGGAAAGACGCCGTCGTCCGAGGCGGCGACGATCCCCGCGCTCGCGACACGGATCGTCGGCCTGTACTACCCGATCGAACGCTGGACGGCCTCGGGGGGTGATCTGAACAAGCTGGCTCCCCTGTGGGCGCAGCTGGGCGGCAGCCTGATGTCGGGCTCGCTGACGGACGTGGGAACACAGATCGACAAGGTCGAGGCCTTCGTGGCCATCCCCGCACTCTGTGGGACAACGACGGGGACCCCGTCTCCGCCGCCCACCACATCGCCGACTCTGATCGGGACGCTCGTGGCGAGCTCCAAGAACACCGTCCCGGGGCCCGTCGGGTTCCACCACCTCATGGACCTCGTCACGGGCGCGGGCGTGAACTTCTTCCTATTCGGCAGCCACTGGGCGAACCTCGAGCCGTCGCCGGGCACGTTCGACTTCGGCGGGTCACTGGTGCAGCCGCTGACCGACATGCTGGCCGGGTATCCGCAGTTCGCGGGGTTCGGCCTCATCATCGACGTGATCAACGGCAACAGCCGCCTCACGCCGGCTGACCTGGACAACCTGCCGTTCGACGACCCCAACGTACTGGGGCGTTTCGACGCTCTCATCGATGCCCTCGCCGCGGAGCCGTTGAGCGGGAAGCTCGGCTACATCCTCGTGGGCAACGAGGTCGACTCGCTGCTGACGGATCCGGCCGACGCCGCAGCCTTCGTCACCTTCTACAAGCGTGCCGTGAACCGTATCCACCTGAAGCTGCCGAAGGTGAAGGTCAGCGTGATCGTCTCGTCGGGCGGCGCAACGGAGAGGACGCCCAAGCTCTTCG
>DASYPH010000392.1:0-1954 GCA_036006925.1 Gaiellaceae bacterium | reverse complement strand
TGAAGTCGATTGTCCTGATCGGCTTGATCACGTGCCGGGTGGAGTGGAGCACCAGCGCATGTGGCGGCTCGACCGCTTCGACGGTGAAGAACGCGGACCAGTCGTCGCTGTCGGGAACGCGATCACCAACGGCGAGCTGCTGCAACTCCGGCACGATCTGATCGGCGCTGCGTTGCTTGATTCCGAAGGTAACGCGGTCGAGCCAGTGTGGCGTGTACCAGCCGGCGCGGTGCGACGGGAAGCCCATCTGGACGATCCATGGCCACTCCTGCTCTGGCGACGCCGCGATCGTGATTGCCCGTGTCGATTGCCACATCGGATTCGCGACGGTCTCGTCGCCCGGCAGCGCGTCCGCGGCCTCTCTTGCAGTCGCCCCGGAGCGCCGACCCAGACGGCGGAGCCCGTAGAGAGCAGTCACGGCGGCCATGCTCGGCGCTGCGACGGTGCGCAGCCGGCGTCGCTCGGGGCGCGAGACGAGCACGAAGACGACGCGCCGCCCGCGGAATCGCTTGTTGACGATGAATTTCATCCTGACTCCTTCTGCTCTAGCCGCGCGTGTAGACCGACACGAGGATCACCTTCCGATATGAGCTACGCCCACTTTCCCGCGGACCGGCACCGCCCGCATCGGTAAACCCCTGTACCCCGTTTCCCGCTACTACGTAGAGGGGCGAGCTGCTGCCGTAACGAGGGGTCGCCGGTTCGAGACCGTCAGAGGGCTCTGCAAAGAGCCAAGTCCTAGCCAACGTACGCGCGGACTCGTTCGCTTCCGATCAAGGATCGCGGCGGCTGTTCGGCGGCCGCGGCAGCGCATGACGCGATCGGTGCGAGCGGGACACGGCGACGCTCGGGCTCGCGAGAGAGATCCAAACCGGCACCGCCATGCGGAATCCCGCTTGGCCCGAGAGCCGGAGAAGGACTTGGCTTGAACAAAAGGCCTGGAGAAGCATGGAGCGCCGGGGTGAGGGCGATGTGCTCTGCGGCGCGAGCCTCGGTCTCTACCGAGTCTTGGCGGAGACATGCCGAGGCTTTGCGCCGCGCTGTCCCGACCTTTGACTGCGGGGACGTACAACGGAGGCATGAACAAGTGCATTGAGAACGGCGCTCTCGAAGAAGGCCACGGAACGAGAGGCTCGGGGTCGATGCCGAATAGATCCAGCAGCGTGCAAGCAACCGGCGATCAATGGTCGATGTCCCCGAAGGAGGTGAACACGATGGCCAAGAAGGACGAAGGAACGAGAGACATCAAGAAGGGCAAAGAGCGCGAGCGCTAGGGTGCTCCGCCGAGGCCCGCGGGTCACGCCGAAGTCCGACTCCGGACGGCGGTGTGATCCGTCGTGTTCCGGTCCCCTTTCCCCCGGGGTCAGGGTCAGGCGGCGGTAGTAAGCCTCGACTCCGATCCAGGGCGTCGACGCACTCGAAGCAGCGGTTCACCCTCCGCGCACGCTCGGGGTCGCGAGGCTGAGGTCGACCATCCCGTCGAAGCCCAGAAGGTGCGTTGGGAGAGCAGGTACAGGGAGATGAGCGTGCCGACATGGGCGGTGCCTGCAAAGGCCGCGGCGACGACGACGATAAGGCCGAGTTTGGCGAGCCCGGCGGAGCCTGGCGGTTGACCGCCTGCAACCAGCCGTAGCGGATCTCCGCGTGCATGACGGCGGAGCGGAAGCGGCGCTTCGCCGCGACGCCGTCCGGGGCGCAAAGGTCGCGGGCGACAGCCCGGGTCATTCGCTCGAGCTCTTCTTGCTTCCGTTGTCCCGCGAGCGCAGCCGGTTCCTGCGTCCGTCTCGTCACAAACCGGGTCGCAGCGAGGATCGGGAAGATGACCGCGAGGGTGATGGCTCGAGCAAGCCGATCGCGACCGCCGCGCTGGGAACTCGACGAGAAGCATCGAGCCGGTGTCGAGGATCGAGCGCGATCAAGCTTGCGAGTAGGGCCGCTTCGCGCTTGTCGTTCG
>DASYPH010000391.1:0-17241 GCA_036006925.1 Gaiellaceae bacterium | reverse complement strand
GCGAGGGGGTCACCGGCGCGTCCGGCTGTACTTCGAGGTATTGGAGATCGAACTTGGCGATCTGCGCAAAGGCCGGCGCGGCGACTTCGCCGCCGAAGATCGAGCCGTGCGGCTCGTCGACGGTGACCAGCACCACGAGGCGGGGCTTCGAGACCGGCACCATGCCGACGAACGACGCGACGTACTTGCCGGTCGTGTACCCGTTCGGGCCCGGCTTCTGCGCGGTCCCGGTCTTGCCGGCCACGGTGTACCCCGCGATCTGTGCTGCGTTGCCGGTTGCACCGTGCTCGTCGACCACGTTCGTCAGCATCGCCTTCAGCTGCGCGTCGATCGGACGGGAGACGATGCGGCGGTGTGCCCGGTGGTGGATGACCCGACCGCCTACTCGATCGACGAGATGCGGCTCGACCCACACGCCGCCGTTGGCGATAGCGGCATACGCGGCCGCCATTTGCATCGGCGTCACGGCGATTCCCTGACCGATCGGCACGTTGCCGATCGTCGAGCCCGACCAGCGGTCGAGCGGCAGGACCTGCCCCGGGCTCTCGCCCGGAAAGTCGAGCCCGGTCGTCTTGCCGAAGCCGAACCGCGCGATCCAGTCGGCCAGCTCGGTCGAGCCGAGCTTCTCGGCGATCGTCACGGCCCCGACGTTCGACGAGTGCGAGAGAATCTGCGCGACCGACAACGTCTCGGTGCCGCGAGGCTCTGCGTCGTGCACGACCCGGTCGGCGACGTGGATCGAGTAGGGCAGCCTGAAGGTGGTGCCCGGCGCGACCAGCCCGCCGGAGAGAGCACCCGCGATCGTGACGAGCTTGAACGTCGAGCCGGGCTCGTAGGTGTCGGTGACGGCGCGGTTCCGCTGCACCGCGAACGGGACGACGTTCGCCTTGTTCGCGTCGAAGCCGGGGGCCTGCGCCATCGCGAGCACCGCCCCGGTGCGCGGGTCGAGCACGACTGCCGTCGCGCCCTTCGCGCCCCAGTGCGCGACGGTCTCGCGGAGCACCGCCTCGGCGTTCGCCTGGATCGTGTGGTCGATGGTGGTGAAAACGTCGCTGCCCTCGCGCTCAGCGGTGGAGCTGATCACGTCGATCGCGCGTCCGAACGGGTCGCGGACGATCGTCTGCTCGCCCGTCTTCCCCGCAAGGGCGCTGTCGTACTGGACCTCGAGGCCTGCGAGACCCTTGTTGTCGGTGCCGGCGTACCCCACGAGCTGCGAACCGACGGTGCCCTGCGGGTAGACGCGCTTCTCCTCCGAGTACGAGTTGACGCCGGTGAACTTGTGCTTCAGGAACGTTGCCGCGGCCTTCGGGTCGGCGAAACGCGCGACGTACACGAAGCCGGTGCGGCGGTTGAGCAACAGCGGGTAGAGCTGGTTGGCGTTGACGCCGAGCAGCTGGTGGGCGGCGACGGCGATCTTTCTCGGCTCGGTCAGCTCGCGCGGGTCCGCGTAGATGGTCGTCGTCTGCTCGCCGATCGCGAGCTGGACGCCGGTGCGGTCGTAGATCGTCCCGCGCCCTGCTGGAATCTGGATCGACTCACGGTGCTGGCGCTGCGCCATTCGCCCGAGCGAGGCGGAGCTCACGCCCTGCAGCCAGGCGGCGCGGGCGAGCGTGCCGGCGAAGACGAGTACGAAGACCGCGAGCAGGAGGCGGATCCGGCGGTTCGCCTTCCGGTCGCCCTTCACTTCGCGAGGTCGACGTATCCGTACTCGGACGGATCCTGGAACACGAGCCCGAGCTGTTTCGAGGCCTGAGCCTGGATCTGGGCGGAACGGAGGCGGCTCGAGAGCTCGGACTGGAGTGCTGCGTTTTCGCCGCGCAGTTTGACGCGGTCGGCGTTCGCGCCATCGAGCGCGAGGTTGAGCCGAAGCACTGCCACGTTCACGAATACGACACCTGCGAGCAGAATCCCGCTCATCGCGATCCAGAGGATCCCGCTGCGGGCGCGTGCCTGACCGCGTTTGCGGCCACGCGCCGCGACGCGCGGGCGGGGACGAAGCGGTTCGGCGACTGCGGCGTGGGCGTTCGAGGCGCTCGCCATTGTCAGCCGGCTTTCGTGCCGACGCGGAGGCGGGCCGACTGGGCGCGTGGGTTGCGTGCAACCTCGGCCGCGGACGGGCGGATCGCGCGGCGCGGCGTCGCGCGCATCGTGGGTTCCGAGCCGCACACGCAGACCGGGAAGTCCGGCGGGCAGGTGCAGCCGTGCTCGGCTCGGCGCAGGAACCGCTTGACGAGCCGGTCCTCGAGCGAGTGGAAGCTGATCACGCCGAGCCGGCCGCCGGGGCGCAGCATCTGCAACGCGGCGGGTAGCGCCCGCTCGACGGCGCCGAGCTCGTCGTTGACCTCGATCCGCAAGGCCTGGAAGACGCGTTTCGCCGGGTGCCCTTCGCCGAAACGGGCCGGCGCAGGGATCGCGGCCTTGATCACGTCCACCAACTCGCCCGTTCGCTCGAACGGCTCCTCCTTGCGCCTCCGAACGATCGCGCGTGCGATCTGCTTCGCGTAGCGCTCCTCACCGAAGCGCTTGAAGATGTCTGCGAGCTCGCGCTCGTCGGTCTCGTTGACGAGTTCGCGAGCCGAGTACGACGCGCTGGGATCCATGCGCATGTCGAGTGGCGCGTCAACCGCGTACGAGAATCCGCGTTCAGGGCGGTCGAGCTGCATCGACGAGACGCCGAGATCGAGCAGGATCACATCGGCCTGCGCGCCGTTCGCCGCCAGCTGCTCGAGCGTGGCGGAGAACTCGCCGTGCAGCAGGCGGGCGCGGACACCGGTCGCGCGGCGAAAGCGCTCGAAGTACGGCGCGACCATCGGGTCGCGATCGATCGCGGTCAGCTTGCCATCGCCCTGCAGGCGCTTGGCGAGCAGCGACGCGTGGCCGCCGGCGCCGAACGTCGCATCGACGATCGCCTCGCCCGGCCGCGGGTCGAGCGCCGTAATCACCTCATCGGCAAGGACTGGGACGTGGTCGGACTCAGTGGGCAAGACGCTCGGCAACATCTTCCACGCTCCCTTCACGCTCGTGCTCCTGACGGCGCCAGCTGGCGCGGTCCCAGATCTCGAGATGGTCGTGGACCCCCGCGACCGTCACCTCGCGCCCCAGCCCGGCGTACTCGAGCAGCGCAGTCGGGACGACGAGCCGGCCCTGCCGGTCGAGCTCTCCTTGGCTGGCGCCGGCGAAGAAGTGCCGTTTCATCCGGCGAGCGTCCTCTCCGAGCGGGTCGAGCGCGGCGATCCGCTCGACCAGTTTCTCCCACTCGGCGCGTGGATAGGCGGCCAGGCAGCCGTCGAGCCCCCGCGAAAGGACGACACCCTCCTCGAATGCTGCGCGTAGCTTGGCCGGCAGCGTGAGGCGGTTCTTGTCGTCGAGAGAATGCTCATGTTCACCGAGCAGCATGGTCCACTGGGCCCCACTCTAACCCACTTCTCCCCACTTGTAAACCCCTCGGGACCACGCCGCGACCCGGGACTGGAGCGGCGGGTATGGCGGTTAGAGCGCCGAGACCGGGTCGCCGAGCTTGACGCGGCCCGGTTCGGCGACGGCGGCGTGGATGCCGAACGGTAGCGGCTCGGTCGTCGGCACCTCGCTGCGGTAGCGCGCGAGTGCCTTCAACGTGCCCAGGTCGGGTCGACCCGTGTCGGGGTTCTGGGTCGTGATCGCGCAACGTCCGACGTTCCCCTGCGGCACGATCACCGCGTCGCCGAGTTGCACGCGCCGGCCGATCCAGGAGTCCTCGGCGTGCGGCTCGAGACCTTCGACACCGAAGTTCATCCGGAACCGGCGGCCGTCGACCGAGTCGACGCCGAGCACGGCCGCGATCGCACCGAGCGACGCCTGCCCGAGCAACGACGCCGCGCCGCCGCGCCCACGGTCGGCGGCGCCGAACTCCGGCGCGACCAGTCGCACCGGCTCGCCGGCGACAGCGGAGAGCGCGTCGTCCCATGGGCCTGGAACGCGTCGCGCGGTTCGGGGTCGACTGTGGAAGTTCGTCGCCAGCTCGTCGCCGCGGACGACCTCAGCAGAGATGACCGTCCCGTCGACGAGCGTCAGCGTCAGGACATCGTTCTCGGCGTCGTAGCCGGCACCAACCAGCTGTAGCGGGCCGTGGCGCCCGATGTCGCTGACGAGCCGGCTGTTCTCGTCGATCAGATAGAAGCGCCGATCGCCGTCGAGGCCGTCTTCGCCCAGGTCGATCTCGTCGACGTGCTCCAGTGCGAGCGCCTTCACCGGGGTGAGCGAAATCCACGAGACGCGTGCGGTCACTCCGCCAACGTTACTGGGTGACCGGCAATTCAACGCCGCCGCGGCCGGGGACCTGCACGCGGCACATTGCGCCCCCCTCGACCGGCACCAACGCCCAGCGGCCTTGCCACCGGTCGAGTCGACCACACTGCTTGGTGCAGACCCTCCCCGCAACGACGGCAATTACCGATCAACCAGCTCTAGCTGCGTCGTGTACGGGCCTTGCCCCGTGATCACCGATGCACCGGCGCGCGAGGCGAGCTCGATCGCCGCCGGCAGCGCGTCACCTCGCGCGAGCGCGAAGCAGAGCGTGGCGGCGAACGAGTCGCCCGCGCCGTAGGTGTCGACGACAGGTCCGGGCAGCGGCACCGACGGGAACCGCTCGCCGTTCGCGATGCACCCGGCGGCGCCGTCGGTCTGCACGATCATCGTCGCCTCGACCGCGCTGTCGACCTGCTCGCCGGGGTCGTTCAAACTGCCGACCAGCAGGTCTAGCTGCACTCCTGCCGCGCGCAGCGTCGGCGACTCGCGCGGGGTCGCTGACAGGAATCGTGCCTTGCGGGCGGACTGCAGCGCCGCAACGTCACCGGCTGTGAAGAAGACCGCGTCGTATCCCTCGAGGGGCAGCGGGCCATGTGGGTGCAGTTTCTCGCTGAGCAGCGTGATCGTGCGCTCGCCCTTCGCGTCAACGTGCGTCCAGGCGCGCCGCGAGGGCACGCCGGCCGCTGTCTGGACGTGCAGGTCGATGCCGAGCTCGGCGAGGCGGCGCGTGCTCTCGCGGCCGAACTGGTCGTCGCCGAGCGCGGTGAAGAACTCGCAGCGGCCGGCGAGCCGCGCCAACTGGCGGGCCACGACCGATCCGCCGCCTGCCGGCTCCGCCCAGCTCTCGGCTGCGTGCACGATGTCACCGGCGGCGGGCAGCCTCGGGACGCGCGCGAACTCGACCCATTCGATATGTCCGACGACGGCGCATCTCACGGTTCCGCACCCTGCCACGTTTCAGTCGATGATGGGGATGATGTCGCCGACCGAGCAGATCCCGCCGTTCGAGCGGTTCTATGTCGCACACCGCGACGAGGTGCTGGCGTATCTCCGGCGGCTGCTCGGCAGCCGTGCGGAGGACGCGTGGCAGGAGACGTTCCTGAAGGCACTGCGAGCGTACGACCGGCTGGAGCACGGACGGAACCTGCGCGCGTGGGTGTTCACGATCGCGACCAACGTGGCCATGGATGTGCTCCGTCCTGCGGCAAGTGCCAACGTGGCACAAGCTCCGGAGCCGGCAGTGGAGCTGCGGCGCGATGCCTTCAAGGAGCTCGAGCACCTGACCGAAGAGCTGCCGCCGACCGAACGTGCCGCGGTTGTGCTGCGGTACGGCTACGACCTCCCCTACACCCAGATCGCCGACGCCCTCGGCTCGTCCGAGGAGGCCGCGCGCGCCGCGGCATCGTCCGGCGTACGCAGACTGAGGAGGACACATGAACGTCTCGCCTGAGCTCGATGCACGGTTCCGCACGGCCGCTCTCGCCGAGGGCATCGTCGACGTCCGCTATGACGTCGTCGCCTCGCCGGTCGGCGACCTCCTGATCGCAGCGACCGACCGTGGGCTCGCCCGGATCCACTTCGACTCCGACGGCCAGGAGGAAGTGCTCGCACGCATCTTCGGGAACCGCGTCCTGCGCGCCCCGATCGACGAGGTCCGCCGCGAGCTCGACGAGTACTTCGAGGGGCGGCGGCGCGACTTCGACTTGGCCCTCGACCTGCGAGTGATCCCATTCAACGCAGAGGTGCTCGGCGAGCTGGCGCGGGTTCCGTACGGTACGACCACCACCTACGGAGCGCTCGCGGCGAAGGTCGGCCGGCCCGGCGCCGCACGCGCGATCGGCACCGTCATGAACCGAAACCCGAGTCCGATCGTCCTTCCCTGTCACCGCGTGATCGGCGCGAACGGCTCGCTGACCGGTTACGGCGGGGGCCTCGACCGCAAGCTGCAGCTGTTGCAACTCGAGGGCGCGATCCTCGCGTGACGCGGGTGGTCGTCGTTGGCGGCGGGTTCGCCGGCCTGCTCGCCGTGCGCGGCTTGCGCAAGGCGGACGTCGAGGTGACGCTCGTCGACCGCCAGAACTTCCACCTCTTCCAGCCACTGGCGTACCAGGTCGCAACGGGGGCGCTCTCTGCTGCCGAGATCGCCACGCCGCTGCGACAGATCCTCCGGCGGCAGCGGAACGCGCAGGTCCTGCTCGCCGAGGTGAGCGGCTTCGACCTTGCCGCCCACACGGTCTTACTCGACTACATCGCAAGCGGCGAGCGCAATGCGACACTCGAATACGACCGACTCGTCGTCGCCGGCGGGTCGGCGTACTCGTACTTCGGCCACGACGACTGGGCCGAGCACGCACCCGAGCTCAAGTCACTCACCGGAGCCCTCGACCTCCGCTCGCGGATCCTTTCGGCGTTCGAAGCAGCCGAAGTCGAGGACGACCCCGATGTTCGCGCCTCGTGGCTGACGTTCGTGGTCGTCGGCGGCGGACCGACCGGCGTCGAGATGGCCGGACAGATCGCGGAGCTCGCACGCGACACGCTGCACCGCGACTACCGCGTTGCCGATACGCGCAGCGCCAAGGTGCTGCTGATCGAGGCGACCGACCGGCTGCTCGGCACGTTCCCCGAGACGCTCGCACGCCGGGCCGAGGCGTCACTCGCCTCCCTGGGGGCGACGTCGCTGCTCAACACGACCGTCGTCGGAGTCGACGCCGGGTCGGTCGAGGTTCGCACCGGAGATGGCGAGACCTCGCGCATCGCTGCGCACAACGCCGTCTGGGCGGCCGGCGTCACGGCCTCCCCACTCGCCCGCCTGCTCGCGTCGGCCTCCGGCGGCGAGACGGATCGCGCCGGCCGCCTCCTCGTCGAGCCCGACCTAACGTTGCCCGGACATCCGGACGTGTTCGCGCTCGGCGACATGGTCGCCGTCCGCGATCAGCCGCTCCCCGGCGTCGCGCCGGTCGCGATGCAGGAGGGCCGCCACGTCGCCCGTTCGATCGCTCGCGGCCGGAACACCCCGTTTCGCTACCGCGACAAGGGCAACCTCGCGACGATCGGGCGGTCGCGCGCGATCGCCGACATCAAAGGCCTGCATTTCTCGGGCTTGCCGGCCTGGCTGCTCTGGCTCGGCCTGCACCTCTTCTACCTGATCGGCTTCCAGAACCGGCTGCTCGTGCTGACACGCTGGACGTTCAGCTACATGACCCGCGGCCGGGGCGCGCGCCTCATCCACGACTAGTCAGGCGGATCGGCGCCCCGCGCGATCCACTCCGCGAAGAGCGGATCGATGATTTCGTGACGGTCGCCATGCCGCTCGATCAGGGCGGAGGCCGCCAGCCGGGGCAGGGCCTTGCGCACCATGTCCTTCGTCAGTGCGAGCCGCCGCAGGACGTCGCCCCGGTACGGCGAGCCGTCGCCTTCGAGCAGCGAGCGAAGGGTCTTCTGTGACGACGTGTCCAGGTGGCGCCACTCGGCGTCGAACTCCGCCTCGAGCTCGGCGAGCGCTGCCTCGTGCGCGGCCGTCCAGTCCTCGAGCGTCGCCGCCTCGCCCGACCCGACGACCGCCCAGAGCCGGTGCGCGAGCAGCATCGCGCGCTGGGGGTGGCCGCCCGCCGCCAGCAGCAGCGGCCCAAGTGCATCGCCGACGCTGCGTCCGGTCTCCTCGAACCGCGCGGCGACGTACGCGCCCACGTCGTCGGGCGCGAGTCGTCCGAGCCGCATCGGCACCGCCGAGCCGTACAGCGGCCGGTCGCGATCCTCGAACAGCTGCTCCATCAGCCCCGGTTCCGAGCCCGCGAAGACGTACGAGGCGACGTCACCGTGGTACTGGATGTGGCTGCGCAGCAGCCCATCGAGGTCCGGCACCTTCCCCACGTCCTGGAACTCGTCGAACGCGATCAGCGCGCGATAACCACCACTCTGCTCGAGCCGCAACGGCAGGTCGAGGAGCGCATGGAGCGCAGGCAGCGGATCCGCCTTCGGGTCGAGTTGGATGCGGGCGCTGATCCCCGTCACGCCGAGCGAAAGCCCGATTCCGGTCCGCTGCAGGAACTGATCGACCCGCGCCCGGATCGCGCCCTTCAGGTGCCGCGCGTAGGCACGCTCGATACGCACGGTCACGTCGGCGATCGAGACTACGCGATACAGGTCGACCAGCACCGGCACGAGCCCCTCCGCACGCTCGCCGTCGCGGAGCGCCCGCTGCAGCAGGCTGGTCTTGCCGTACTTGCGCGGCGCGTAGAGCCTGACGTAGTGGCCGCCCACGGCATTGGCAAGCAATTCGCGCGTCTCGCCCTCGCGGTCGATGATGTCGTCAGGGGAGAGCGGATGCGAGTAGACGAACGGGTTGATGTCGTCGATCATCTGCGTCTGGCAGACTACCAGCGGGTCGTCCGCGAGACGGTCGCCCTCGTGTCACTCGACGGGGAACTCCCCGAGCAGCCGGTAGCCGACGCCCCACACGTTGTCGATCAACTCGATGCCGGCGCCGCACTCGCGCAGCTTGCGGCGCAGCCGCGAGGCATGGGAGTCGAGCGTTCGCGTGCGCGCCGTGACGCGGTAGCCCCAGACGTCTCGCAGCAGCTCGACCTTCGTGAACACACGGTCCGGCTCTCGGGCCAGTGTCAGGAGCAGTTCGTACTCCTTCTGCGAGAGCTGCAGGCGGCGGCCCGCGACCTGTGCCACCCGCGTGCGGACGTCGATCCGCACGGGAGGCGCCTCCACCACCTCGGCATCGCGCGGCTGGGTGCGCCTCAGCACCGCGCGGATCCGTTCGACGAGCTCCTGGTAGGAGAACGGCCGCTCGAGGTAGTCGTCGCAGCCACGCCGAAGCGCGTCGATGCAGTCGATCCTGTCGCCGTTCTCGGGACCGATCACGATCACCGGGGCGTGCTCGACCCAGCGGTCGACCGCCTCGACGTCGCCCGCGAGCACCAGGTCGAACGGACCCCCGGCGGCAGCGATCTCGAAGCCATCGCGCCGCAGGTGCCGCTCCAGGAACCCGCGTGTCGCCGGCTCCGGCTCGGCGAGGAGCACTGCTTTCGCCATGCTGCTGACCGTAGAGCGGGCGGCAGTGACGGGCTAGTCGTCCTTTGGCACGATTGTGGGGCGATCGCTCCTCAGAGCCGTCCCGACGGGACGACTTCTGATGCGTTTTCCGAACAGTCCGCACACGTTCGCGAGTTAGGTTCATGCGGATGCAGAAACGGGCGGGGGCGACCACAGCACTCTTGTTGGCAGCCGCCGCCGGTTGTGGGGGTACGACCACGGCTACCCGGACGGTCACGGTCACTCGCACGGTGCCGTCCGCTCCGAGCGCGACAGGCGACCAGCGCATCTACGGGCGCATCAAGTCGATGCGGCGCACAGGCGATCGGTTCGAGTTGCGCTTCGACCCGGCGTGGCTGGTCGGAGGCGTAACCGCGAATGTCGCCAAGGCGGAGGACACCGGCATCGTCTGCCGGCCAAGCGCCTGCCCCGCGGTCGCAAACGACAACTACGTCGTCGACGAGGCCCACCGGCTGCTCGTCTTCACGGTCCCTGCCGGCGTTCGCGGCTCCGTCCTCGAGAAGGGTGGCTCGAACGGATTCCTCGGAAGCACGATCACAGCGACGCAACTCGCGCAGTTGGTCGACGGCGAGCGGCCCGTCAGGCTCTTCGAGCCGCTGTCGACCGGGGTCTGGATCCTCGTCCATTCGGATTCCGTCCGCACGTTCGCCCAGCAGTACCACCCGTAGCCCGGCGCGCACGACGCGCAGCTACTTGCAGTACTGGTTGGGCGGCGAGACTCCGTCCCAGGTGTAACCCGTCGCCGTCAGCTTCGTGACCGTGGTCGAATAGCAACCGGTGGGTGTGGACGTGATGACGAAGAGATCCCGGCCGAGGCTGTTGGTCGTGCCCGACGCGGTGCCGAAGAGCGTCCCGTTTCGGTAGGTGGCAACGGACAGCGCGGCCCCCGACACGGGCGTTCCGCTTCCATTCACGACCGTCACGAGGATGTAGGTGATCCCGAAGTAGCTGACCGCGGTGTACGTGATCGACGCGACTCGAACCTGCTGTGTCGCGATCACGGTGAGCGACGACGTCGCGGATAAGGCACCTGCTGTCGCCACGACGGTGCCGCTCCCCGTGGCGGACGCGGTGAAGGTGCTCTGCGTGCCTGCTGTCGGCGAGAAGCTGCCGAGTGACGGGGAGACCGACCAGCTCGGGCTGACCGGAACAGCGTTGCCGAAGGAGTCCGCGCCGCTCGCGTTGTAGCTCTGCGTCGAACCGACTGCGACCGTCGCCGAACCTGGGGAGACCGAGAGTGTCGCGAGCGGGCCGGCAGCGACCGTCTCGCTCTGGCCGGCGCTGCCGAAGCCGTCGGCGAAGGCGGAGGCGGTCACGCTCGGCGTGCCGGCCTTCGTGTCCTCGTAGTAGACACTCGGGCTCGACAGGCTGCCCGCCGGGATCGTCACGGAGACGGCTGCGCTCCGGGTCCCGTCGGGTGCGGTCGAGAAGCTTGCTCCCGCCGAGGTGGAGCCGAAGGTGACCGTGACATCGGTTGCGGAGACGCTCGAGAGCTGGACCGTGATCGGTCCCGAGACCTGCCCGGCGGTCAAGGTCTGGGGCGTGGTCACGAAGGCGATCGAGCCGACCGAGGTTGGGGCGAGTGCCGAGACGAGCGTGCCGACGCGAGGGCTGCCGAGGCCGGTCGCGGTGTCGAAGCCCGGCACGGCCGGCGATGGTGAGGTGATGTCGCGGAAGCCGGCAGGCGGGAGCCCGTACAGCGCAGCGTTCGCTGCGCCGAGACGCGACGAGCGTTGACTGTCGATGATCGCTGCGAGCGCAGCCCACTGCGGCGCGCCGGCACTCGTGCCGCCGACGACGAACCAACCGGCCTGGCCGTTGTAGGGCGTCGTGTCGTAGATGGCGACGCCGGTGGTCGGCGCGGCATCGTAGGCAACGTCGGGCACCGCTCGTCCAGTCGCACCGAGCATGCTCTGGTAGCCCGGCGCGGGCTCATACGCGCTCACTCCGCCGCCGCTTCCGCTCCAACCGGTTTCCTCCCCGGTCTGGTTGCCTGCTGCGTCGAGCGGCAGGGTCGTTCCACCGACGGCGGTGACGGTCGGAGAGACGGCCGGGTAGATGACCCCGGGGCCGCTGTCGCCGGACGAGGCGGTGAAGGTCACGCCGGGCGCGGTGAAATGGGAGTCAAAGGTCGTCTCGCCCAGGAACTCGTTCGTTCCCCAGCTCATCGAGATCGCGCTTGCGCCCTGCGAGACGGCGTAGTCGACCGCGCTGAACAGCGAGGTGAGGCTCGCGCTCGATGCCTCGACGAGCAGGATCGTCGCTCCGGGAGCCATCGCGTGCGCCCATTCCACGTCGAGCGACTCCTCGAGTGCCCAGCCTGCGTCCGTTTTCGGCGGGCCCTGCGGCGTCAGCTTCTTCAGGCAGTTGTTGCACGGCAGCCCGAACTGGGCGTCGAACGCCGCGAGATCGCTCGCGATCGTCGGATTGTCGTACGCGTCGACGATGGCGATCGTCTGGCCGGCGCCGCAGCTGCCGTAACAGGCAAGCCCGGCGAAGCCGTAGGCCGTCGCCAACTGGCTCGGCTGGTAGCCGCCCTGATAGGTCGGCGTCGCGCTGCGAAGGACCTTGTGCGGCGGATGTGCCTCACGGGTCTTCGGGTCCTGGGAAGCGGCCCCAGCCGAGCCGGCTCCGAGGAGCGGGAGAATCAGGGCGGTCGCCGCAAACACCGCCAACCAACGGCGCGTATTCACTGTCTCGGTATACAGCGACCTGCCGCGGATCACCACACCCGTTCGAGCGATCTTCAGGCGGCACGCACGACCCGGGTGTACTCGGCGCGATTCGCGCTCAGGCTCAGAGGCGTCCGGAGCGGACGACGCTCCAGAGCAGCCAGACCCCGAGCACGAACGAGAAGGTGAAGCCGACCACCGAGACGACGTGCAGGCCGAGCACGTGCGGCCCGGTCTTCGCGAAGATGCCGATCAGGCTCGAGCCGATCAGCCCGCCGGTGACGATCAGCGCGATCACGAGCCGGTTGAAGAGCACGTCGAGCTTCGCCATGAACTCGTCGAGGCCCTTGTGGACGAAGCCGACCTCGATCTGGCCGTCGCGCACCTGCTCGAGCGTCTCGTGCACCTGGTACGGCAGGTCGGCGGCCATCTGGGTCAACTTCCACCCCTCACGCCGCGCGCGCGCCGCGACCCGCCTCGGTGTGAACCGCTCGACCATCAGCGCGCGCGCGTAGGGCTTCGCGACCTCGAAGACGTTGAAGTCGGGGTACAGCTCGACGCCGACCGAGCCGAGAGTCGCGATCGCCTTGTCGAGCATCACGAAGCGCGTCGGCAGCCTCAGATTCATCGAGTAGATCAAGGCGAACCCTTCGCGGATCACCTGGATCGGATCGATCTCCGAAAGGCTCGCACCGTAGTAGCGGTAGAAGAGCTCGCGTAGCTCCCCGATGAACTCCTCCTCGCGCTCCTTCGGATAGCGGACACCGAGATCGGAGAGGCGCCTCGGCAGGAGCTCGATGTTCTCGGACGCGGCGTCGATGAACAGGCGCGTCAGCTTCGACATGTCGTCGTCGGTGAGCTTCCCGGAGAGCCCGAAGTCGACGAGGCCGATCCGCTCGGGCGACAGCACCATGATGTTCGCGGGGTGCGGATCCGCATGGAAGAACCCCTGCCGGAAGATCATCGTCATCCACGTCTCGGCGATCAGGTATGCCAGCCGGCGACGCTGATCGAGCGGCCAGCTCTCGACATCGATGTCCGCCAGCTGAACGCCGTCCAGGTACTCGAGTGTCAGCACACGCGAGCGCGTGTACGACCAATAGACCTTCGGCACGGCGACGTGCGGGTGACCCGCAAAATTGTGATGGAACGCATCGGCGTTCCGACCTTCGAGCCGGTAGTCGAGCTCCTGCCGGATCGAGCGCGAGAACTCGTCGACGATCTCATGGGCGTCGATGAAGTCGAGCGCACGCACCCGTTCCTTGGCGAGCCGCGCGGCCTGGTACATCAGTGCGAGATCGGCCTCGATCTGCCGCGGGGCGTTCGGCCGCTGCACCTTCACGGCCACGCGCTTGCCGTTCGGCAACGTCGCGCGGTGCACCTGGCCGATCGAGGCGGCCGCGAGCGGCTCCTCCTCGAACTCGATGAAGAGTCGCTCGACGGTCTGACCGAGCTCGTCCTCGATCGTGCGCTGGACGTCCGAGAACGGGAACGGGCGAACGTCGTCCTGCAGACCTCGCAGCTCGGCGATGATGTCCGGCGGCACGATGTCGGGCCGGGTCGACAGGAGCTGTCCGAACTTGACGAAGGTCGGACCGAGCTCGTCGAGCATCTCGCGGAGGTGCCGGCCGCGCGCCGTTCCCTCGATCGTCGCGTCGTGGTTGCGGCGCCCATCGATCGCGTAGCCGAAGCCGTGCCGGACCGCGACCTGCGCGATCTCGCTCAGCCGGCCGAGGTTGCGCTGCTTCGAACGTGTCGCCACCGCGTCAAGTGTGCACGACGCGGGGGCGTTTCACGAGTTCTCTAGTCGATGCGCTTGATCGTCGCCTGCCAGGCGCCCTTGGGAGCCTCGACCTGGACGGTCTCGCCAACCTTGCAACCGAGCAGCGCAGAGCCGAGCGGTGACGTCGGCGAAACAGTGCCCGCGCCGCCGACGGCGCTCACTTCGACGGTGATCGTGCGTCCGTTGCCTTCGACGTCGACCACGGAACCGACCCCGACCTCGCCCGCGCCTGCGGCCGCCACGATCTCGGCGCCGTCGAGGCGCGCGCGCAGCGTGCGGATGCGCGCCTCGAGCAGCCCCTGCTCGTTCTTGGCCGCGTGGTACTCGAAATTCTCCGAGAGATCGCCGAACTCGCGGGCCTTTGCGATCGAGGCGACCACGTCCCGACGCCGCGGGCCTTCGAGCTCGGCCAGCTCCGTGCGGAGCGCATCGGCCTGGCCCTCGGTCAACAGCTCGTGCTCTACCACTTGGATCTGCCGCCGCGACGCCGCGACGTGTAGACGACGCGGGGCTTCGCCACCTGCATGCCGGATTCGGAGAACCGCTCGACCTGGCCCTGGAGCCGGGCGACGCGCGAGACGTCGGCCTGCTGCTCCGGCAGGACGAGCGTGATGCCGACTCCGCCTTTGCCGGCACGCCCAGTTCGCCCGACCCGGTGTGTGTAGACGTCCGGCTCCTCGGGCGGATCGAAGTTGATCACGTGCGTGATGTCGTCGACGTCGAGGCCGCGGGCCGCGACGTCGGTGGCGACGAGCGTGCGCACCTTGCCGGAGTCGAAGTGCGACAGGGCGCGCTCGCGCTGAACCTGTCCCTTGTCGCCGTGAATCGCGATCGCTTCCACCTTGTGGCGATGCAGTTTCTCGACGAGCCG
Source organism: Gaiellaceae bacterium (assembly GCA_036006925.1). Classification (GTDB taxonomy): domain Bacteria; phylum Actinomycetota; class Thermoleophilia; order Gaiellales; family Gaiellaceae; genus PALSA-600. Next base: position 2,567 of record DASYPH010000391.1, on the reverse strand, counting down.
GTCGGCGCCGGCCTTCGTGCGGACGAAGACGAGCGCGAGGCCGGTCTCCTCCGAGTTGAGCAGCTGAACGAGCGTCTCGACCTTGTCACTGTGCGTCACCGGGACGAAGCGATGGTCGACGTCACCGGAGCGACGGTCGGCCGGCAGCTCACCCTCGAAGCGCGCGGCGAAGTGCGTGTAGCGCCGAGCCAGCTCTCCGACCTCGCCGTCGAGCGTGGCCGAGAAGAACATCGTTTGGCGATCGTCGCGCAGCTTGCGCAGCAGCTTGTCGACTTGCGGCTTGAACCCCATGTCGAGCATCCGGTCGGCCTCGTCGAGCACCAGCACCTCGACGGTGTCGAGCGAGACGAGCTTGCGATCGACGAGATCCTGGAGCCGACCCGGCGTCGCGACGATCACGTGGGCGGACTTGGCCTCCTGTGCCTGCGCCTTCAAGGGCACGCCGCCGTAGACCGAGGCGACCTTGAGGTCGTCGCCGGCGATCAGCGCGAACTCCTCCGTCACTTGCGCGCACAATTCGCGCGTCGGTACGAGGATCAGTGCGAACGGCGTGCTGCGACCCGCGCGCTGCACGATCGGGATCGCAAAGGCGAGCGTCTTGCCCGACCCGGTCGGGCTCTTCGCGAGGACGTCTCCGCCTCGCAATGCCTCGGGGATGACGAGGGCCTGAATCTGGAACGGGGCTTCGATGCCGCGCGCGGCGAGCACGTCGCTCACGGCCTCGGACACCCCGAGGGAACGGAAATCTGTCACTTCTCTCAACTCCTTCGGACGTCGAGATCGCGTGTCCGAAGCAGGAAACGTGACCTCACGGGAATGCGGCCCATCCGCATTCCGTGCGAACCACGGTAGCAGGGGCTACGGACGTTCGGTGTCTTCGAGCAGGCGCAGCCGGTGCTCGAGCTGTGCGACTCGCAGTTCGAGCTCGTCCCATTCCTCGCGGGTGACGAGCCCCAGCTCGCGCGCGAGCTCGTGGAGCCGCCGCTTCGTCTCCTCGCCGAGCCGCAGCGCGTCGCCGTGCCAGCGGGAGGTGACGTCGCCGAAGATCGAGCGCACGTCGTCGAGCCGCGGCCCGAGGGAGGTCAGCAGGCGCTCGAGCGAGTCGGCGCTACTGCCTGGCGGGCCGTTACCTGGCTCGTCCATGAGGCCGCGCCTTGCGACGCTGCCGGCGCCGCTCGCGCTTCTCGTCCGAGTCGCCCGTCTCGCCGGCGACGGCCGACTCGACGACGTCGACCGGCGTCGCCGGTGTCGGCTCCTCGGCCGCTGCAACCTCCGCCTGCCGGAGCAGACGGGCGGCGACCGAGCCCTCGATCGAGGTGTTGTCCTTGCGGCGCGCGAACTCGGGCTCGCGTTCCTTCCAGATCGTCAGCAGCGGCGCAGCGATGAAGATCGACGAGTACGCACCCGAGGTGACGCCGATCAAGAGCGCAAACGCGAAGTCCTGCAGCGTCGAGCCGCCGAAGAAGAACAGTGCAGCGACCGGCAGCAGGGTGATGAACGTCGTCGCCAACGAACGCCGGATCGTCTCCCAGAGCGACACGTTGGCGATCGTCGCGAACGACGCCCTGCGCATGATCGGGATGTTCTCCCGGATGCGGTCGAAGATGATGATCGTGTCGTAGATCGAGTACCCGAGCACCGTCAGCACGGCGGCGACCGTCGATTCGGTCACCTCCCGCCCGGTCAGCGAATAGACCCCGACGGTGACGACGATGTCGTGGACCAGCGCGACGATCACCGGCACGGCGAACGCGAGGCCGTGGAAGCGCACCGCGATGTACAGCGTGATGATCAACAGCGAGAAGATCACCGCGATCACGGCCGAGCGCGCGATCTGCTTGCCGAAGCTCGACGACACGTTCTTGATCCCCGGCGAGACCGCGTGCAGGTTGTCGCGCAACGCCGAGTTGAGCTTGTCCTGCTCGCCGTTCGTCAGCTTCTTGAGCCGGATCTGGAAGCTCTTGTAGTCCTCGCCCGACTGCGAGGTGCCGCGCCCCTGGACGACTGCGTCCTTCGCGTGGCCGATCAGCTGCATCTGGGCCCGCACCTTCGAGAGCGGCGTGAAGTTCGTGGTCTTGAAGGTGATCTGGACGCCGCCGCGGAAATCGATGCCGAGGTTCAGACCACGCGTCGCCAGCGAGACGAGCCCGATCAGGACAATGGTGCCCGAGATCGCAAACCACAGCTTGCGCCGGCCCATGTAGTCGATTTGCAGGTACTTGATCATTCGCTCGCGCCCATGAAGCGCGGGTTCTGGAACCACTTGAATCCGGCGAGCAGGCCGAGCATCGCGCGCGTAGCGGCGACGGCCGTGATCAGCGAGATCACGGTGCCGATCAGCAGCATCAGCGCGAAGCCCTTGACGCCGGCGGTCGCGACGGCGAAGAGGATCAGTGCGGTGATCGCTGTGACGGCGTTGGCGTCGAGGATCGTGCGGAATCCCTTTGCGTATCCGGCGGAGATCGCCGCGCGCACCGATTTGCCCGCGCGCGACTCCTCCTTGATGCGTTCGAAGACGACGACGTTCGCGTCTGCGGCGACGCCGATCGTGAGGATCAACCCAGCGA
>DASYPH010000390.1:0-2493 GCA_036006925.1 Gaiellaceae bacterium | reverse complement strand
CTTGCTGCCGCGGAAGTCGGGGTAGCCGAGGTGGTAGACGGCCGTGAACGCAAGTGAGACGGCGAGCGCGAGCGCTCCGATGCCGACTACCGCTCGCTTGCTTCGCTCACGCAACGGCGTCCTCGAGAAGGCCGCGAAGGTGGCGAGGATCGGGAAGCTCGACAAGAGCAACCCATCGACCGCGCCGTACACCACGCCGCGCAACAGGAACTCGCCGGCGAACGTCAACCCGTGCGGATGCGTCGTCGACGGGTCACCGAGAACGATAGCGGCCAGCACCGCGGCGGAGGCGAGGCCGAGCCCAACTGCCCACCGCCGGTGACGCCGACACATGCCCGGCACGTCCTGCCGGGTCGACCGCGCCCACAGGCTCAGGAACGCGAGCACCGATACCGCGTAGATCGCGTAGTAGCCGTCACGCTGCACGGCGAGAGCGTCGGCGAACGCGAACGGGACCGCAAACGCAAGCGCGAGGCCAGCCGCAAGCCACAACCCGTGAGTCCGGCCGCGAACGGCAGGCATCGCCACCGGCCCAGGCGACGAGATCTCGGCCAGCCCGGGCCCCTGCTGCTGCGGCCTCAGCTCCGTAATCATTCGGAGCTCCTTTCGTCGGGGCTCAACGTCACGTGCGCCGCCTGCGGCCCGCACGCAAATCGGCTGACTCTTACGGGCTCGAGTCTCCCCGCATCCGCGGAAGCCCGCCTCAGCAGAACGTGTCAACCAGGCGCGGAAACGCACGGATTCACGCCCGACGCTCCTTCCGCTCACCCCACCTGCCGACGCGAACCAGGTGGTGACCCCCCTTCTCTAGATCGCCAACTCGTGACGAAAGACAACTCCCCTCCACGGAAACACGAGCGAAGCAGTCGCTGACCCCGCGTTGACGCGAGGTCTCCTTCGACCGGCAACGAGCTGGCGGCTACTGAAGATCTCTTGAGGTTCGGGGGATCGGAGGCTGCTTACGGTCTCTGGGTCGATGGCAGCGCGAGACCTTGAGTGTGCGCGGCTGCGACGCCGGACGCTGCGAGCGAGGTTTCACGCGCGACTTGCAGGCCGGCAGCGAGTCGGCCACGATCGATCGCCGAGAGCCGAGAGCACATGTTGAAAAATCGATGGCCGCCGTGTCGGCGGATCTAGAGGGGATGCGGGAGTCGTTCGCGCTCCGCGAGCGGCGTCGACTCCTTGCGCCGGGCGAGGACGACGAGCACGCTCAGCCCCTCGTAGCCGGTGAACTGGTGTTCGGCGCCCGCGGGCACAAATGCGGCCTGCCCCTCCGTGAGCGGAGTCGACGCGCCTTCGATTGTCAGTTCGCCGCGTCCTTCCAGCACGACGTACAACTCGTCATCGGCATGCGCGTTTTGGTGATCCGGTTCCGGGGCGACGAGCACGTAGACGCCGATTTCGAGCCCGGGAGAGTCGTGGATGATCTCGTACCCTCCGCCTGCAGCTACGAGCCGTCGCCGGGTCGCTTCCACCTCGAGTGCTTCCACCTCGACCGCCGAGCCTAGCGGACTGGTTCGCCGAGGGGATACAGCGGGCGGGACTTGGTCGCCTCGCCAGCGCGCTCGTCGTCTTCGAGGTCGAGAACGGAGAGGGGCACGCCGTAGACGTCGCATACTTTCCGTTCGAGGTCCTGCTCGAGCCAGTGTCGTGTGCTCGTCGCGGGAGCGGCGAGCATGATCTCGCCGGCGGGGAAGTCAGTCAGGGCGTCGCCGATCGCTTGGAGCGGGTCGTCGCTGCCGACGACGCCGCGGGCCGCGATCCCGAGCCGCGCCAGGCGAGCGAGCGCTTCGTTCAGCCGAGCCTTGGCGTTGTCACGCTCGCTCGGTTCTGCATCGGTGAGGAAATGCAGTGGCGAGGCGAGGACGGGGGCGACGACGACGACCTCGGCGGCTTGGCCGCCGATCCGCCGCTGGACGCCACGGCAAAGCGCGGCGTTGTCACAGCCCACGTCGGCAACGACGAGCAGCCGGAGCGGCTCTCCCGGGCGCGGCTGGAGTCGCACCGCGTTCGTCCGCGTCAGCGGATAGAGCCGAGCGGCGACAAGGCCGATCAGGAGCCCGATGAATGCGACGACCCCGAACCCGATCCAGCCCAGGGTCAACGGTGTCACGACGAACACCGCGACTGCCAGCAGGACGCCCAGGTACACGAGCACCGGCCCGACGAAGAACAGGAGAAACCAGAAGTCCGCTCGCTTCCGCATTCGTGCACCTCCATACTCGACAGGTTCACCGTACGGCTCGGTGAGCGCGCTGCCATCGGCGGCCATTCGTAGCTCGCTTCGGTCAATTACCGAGGCGCGCAGAAACGAGGGCTCAGGCGACGCTGCGTCGCTTCGGTTGGTTCCTGCCGACAGAGGCATGACTTGGCCCTATTCGGATCGCGTGTCGAGGGAGTGAAGCCGGACAAATCCGCAGTTGGCGCAGATGAGCGCGACGACGGCTAGGTGGTGGCGGTCGGACATGACCAGCGACGCATGCCCATGCCCGG
>DASYPH010000389.1:0-13882 GCA_036006925.1 Gaiellaceae bacterium | reverse complement strand
CGATCGAGACGAAGCTGGAGAAGCCGAGCCCGCGGCCGGCGGCCGCCTCGAGCAGCGCCAGCCCGAGCGCACCGCTCTGCGACGAGAAGGCGATACGGCCCGCGGGTAGAGAGCGCCGGGCGAAGGTCGCGTTGAGCCGGGTCGCAGTGGACGCGATCCCGAGGCAGTTCGGACCGACGAGCCGTGCGCCGTGGGCGCGCACGAGCGCCAGCAGCTCGTCCTGCCGCGCCGTCCCTTCTGCTCCGGTCTCGGCGAAACCGGCAGAGATGACGCACAGCGCCTTGACGCCGGATGCGAGCACGTCGCGCGCAGCTGCGAGAACTGCCCCACCCGGCACACAGATCACAGCCAGGTCGACGGCGACCGGCAGCTCCGCCACCGACGCGTAACCTGCAACACCGCCTACCGGGTCGCCGCCGCGGTTGACCGGATACACCGAGCCGGTGAAGTCCGCGGCGAGCACATTCCGGAAGAGCTCCCCGCCGATCGTCCCGCGACGCGGCGAGGCTCCGACCACGGCGACAGAGACCGGCGCGAAGAACGGCTTCAGCGACGCGGCGACGGCCACGTGGTCTCGTTGGTCGGCGACCGTTTGCGACCCGGTCGAGACACGGAGCACGACCTCGATCACACCGTCCTGCAGCGTGCGGCCGCTCTCGAAGCCGGCGTCGTCGAAGACGCGGAGCATCGCGCGGTTCTGAGGCAGCACCTCCGCAACGAGCTCGGTGAGCCCGGCCGAGGCGGCGTGCGCCGCCAACCGCTCGAGCAGCCGAGTACCGATCCCGCGCCCGTGCAGATCGTCGGCGACGGCGAACGCTACTTCCGCGCGAGTCAGATCGTGAAGTTGAACATAGGTGGCGAGCGCGACCGGACGCAGGTGCCCGTCCGGGCCCGCGAGCTCGCCGAGGAGCGAGCCGCGCGTCAGCCAGTCGGTCTCGAGCGCTCCGGCGACCGTCCGAGAATCGATCGTGGTCGTACCGTGAAATCGCAGGTACCGACTGTCGGGCGAGAGCGACCGGAAGAAGTCGATCAGCAGGTCTTGGTCCGCAACGGTCGGGGCCCGGAGGCGCAGCGTCGAGCCGTCACGAAGGACGACGTCTTCCACCGATCGTTCCGGTGCGACGCGCTGAACGGGCACGGACACACCCGTATCCTGCACGCGCGCGAGGGCAGCGGGGTCGGCGATGGGTCGCAGTCGCGCTACGGGAAACTACCCGCAACGCTCCCGCGCCCGCCCCGATTCGACAGAGCCCTCGCCAATGGATACTCGTCGTACGTTCAGAGCATCCTCCGAAGGGGGCCATCATGAAACCGATCCTGCTTGCAACTGACGGTTCGCCGTCCGCAGAGGCCGCGACCCAGGAGGCGATCGACCTCGCCCAGGCGTTTTCCGCGCCGCTCGTGGTCGTTTCAGTCGTCCACCCCGCCGTTCCGCCCTACGCCGGCTACTACGGGTATCCCGAGATCGTCGCGGACATCCACGCCACCGAGCACGAGCGCGTCGGCAAGGTCCTCGCAGAGGTGAAGGAACGGGCGTTGAGCGCCGGCCTGTCCTGCGAGACCGTGGCGGCCGACGGGCCTGCGGCAGCCGAGATCTGCCGCGTCGCCGAAGAGCGTGAGCCACGCCTGATGGTGATCGGTGCACACGGCTGGGGACGCGTCGGCAGGCTCCTGCATGGGAGCGTCTCGACCGACGTCCTGCATACAGCCCCTTGCCCGGTGCTGGTGGTTCACGGCGATGTGCTGACGCCTGGCGAAACTGACGTCAAGACCATGGTCGGAGTCGCTTCCTGAACCGGAGCTCGATCGTCACTCGCGACCTCCGCGTCGACCGCGGAGGTCGCCGCGTGATACCCGGGCTGACGGTCGACGTACGTCGCGGAGCCGTGACAGGACTGCTCGGCCCGAGTGGCGGTGGCAAGTCCACCCTCATGCGCGCCGTCGTCGGCGTGCAGCAGATCACGAGCGGAACCGTCGAGGTGCTCGGCCTACCCGCAGGCTCGCCTGCGCTGCAGCGTCGTGTCGGCTACATGACGCAGGCGCGGTCCCTGTACGGCGACCTGACCGTGGGCGAGAACCTGAGGTACTTCGCCGACGTGTTGGACGCCCGCACACGGGTCGCAGGCGTCGTGCACACTGTCGATCTCGACGGCCGCGAACGGGAGCTGGTCCGGGAGCTCTCGGGCGGCGAGCAGTCACGAGTGTCGCTGGCAGTCGCGCTGCTGGGCCGACCCGAGCTGCTCGTGCTCGATGAACCGACGGTCGGGCTCGACCCGCTGCTGCGACGCGACCTCTGGTCGATGTTCCACCGTCTCGCCGCAGACGGAGTGTCGCTGCTGATCTCCACGCACGTGATGGACGAGGCGGAGCACTGCGACGAGTTGTTGCTGCTGCGCGAAGGGAGGCTCCTGGCGGCCGGCACGCCGGCCGAGCTGGGAGCCGGTTCGGGCATCGAAGCCGCGTTCATCCGACTGGCGGAGGCTCGATGAGTCTTCGCATCACGATCGCGACCGCGCGCAGGGCGCTCGCTCAACTACGGCGCGACCCGCGAACCATCGCGCTGATCCTCGTCGTGCCTCCCGCGCTCTTGACGCTGCTGCGCTACGTGTTCGACAGCAATCCGGCTGCATTCCAACGCGTGGCTGTCCCGCTGGTCGGCCTGTTTCCCTTGATCGTCATGTTCCTCGTCACCTCGATCGCGATGCTGCGCGAGCGCACTGGCGGAACGCTGGAACGGCTGATGTCGATGCCGCTCGCGAAGCTCGATCTCCTGGCCGGCTACGGACTCGCGTTCGCCTCCGTCGCGGCCGCGCAAGCCTGCATCACCTCGGTGGTCGCGTTTCGGTTGCTCGACGTCGAGACGGTCGGCTCCCCGGCTCTCGTGGTCACACTCGCAGTCTGCAATGCCCTGCTCGGCGTCGCGCTCGGCCTCTTTCTGAGCGCCTTCGCGACCAGCGAATTTCAGGCGGTCCAATTCATGCCGGCGGTGCTGCTGCCCCAGATCATCCTGTCGGGCCTGTTCGTCCCGCGCGCCGAGCTGCCGCGCGCGCTGCGGATCGTCTCCGCCCTCTTGCCCGTTTCGTACGCGTATGACGGCCTGGCCCGCGTCGCCGCCGGCCTCGTCGACGCAAGGCTCTGGGCCGATTGCCTGATCGTGCTGGCATCGGTTGTCCTGGCGCTCGCCCTGGGCGCGTCGACGCTTCGGCGCCGGACGCCGTAGCGGTTAGCCTGCCTGCGTGACCGACGCCCAGAGCGACGATCGCCTTCGCGAGCTCTTGCAAGTAGGCATCGCACTCAACTCCGAGCTGTCACTGGACGCGCTGTTGCAAAAGCTCGTCGAGGCCGCGGCGGCGCTGACCGGAGCCAGGTACGCCGCGATGGGCGTGATCGACGAGTCCGGAGAGGGGCTCGAGCGCTTCGTCACGACCGGGTTCGATGCTGAACAACGCGCGGCGATCGGTGAGTTGCCACGCGGCAGGGGCATCCTGGGGGTGCTGATCAGCGACACGACCTCCCTCCGCCTGCGGAAGCTGAGCGACGATCCACGATCGGTCGGGTTCCCGCCGAATCACCCGTCGATGGACACCTTCCTCGGCGTGCCCGTCATGCTGCGGGGAGTTGCCTACGGCAACCTGTACCTGACCGAGAAGGCGGACGCAGGCGAGTTCACCGTCGACGACCAGGAGATCGTCGAGCTCCTCGCCGCGCAGGCGGCGGTGGCGATCGAGAACGCGCGCCTGTACGAAACCGCGACGCGTTGGTCGCGACAGCTCGAGTCGCTGCACGAGGTTGTTCGCTCGCTCGTCGAGGAGATGGAGCTCGAGCATCTCCTCGACCTGGTCTGCGCGCGCCTGCGCGAGCTGATCGGCGCACGTCTGGCGATCATCGCGCTACGTGACTCGGGGGGCGGCGGTGATCTGACGATCGCCGCCGCGGACGGAGACGATCTCGAAGAATCCATGGTCGGCTCCCACCTCAGCCGCACCCACTCGAAGAGCGGTCGAGTGCTCGAGCGGCGGCAGAGCGCTCGCGTCGACGCCCTGCTCGACGATCCAGAGGTCGATCAGGAAGAAGCGCGGAAACTCCGAGCCCGCACGGGCCTCTACGTCCCGCTCATCGCCCGAGGCGAGGCGATCGGGATCATCGCCGTCCACGACAAGCTTGGCGTGGACGCGCGGTTCAGCGACGGTGACCTCCGGCTGGCCGAGATCTTCGCCGCCCGGGCCGCCGTTGCGGTCTCGCTTTCGGAGCGCGTTGCGCGCGACACCGTGCGCCGCGTGATCGACGCTCAGGAGAGCGAACGCCGGCGCCTAGCGCTCGAGCTGCACGACGAGACCGGCCAGGCCCTCACCTCGATTCTGCTCGGCTTGAAGACGATTCGCTCAGCGGGGAACGATGACGACGCCGAACGCGCAGAAGCGGCAGTGCGTGCACTCGTCGTCCAGGCGCTACAAGACGTCCGCGCGCTCGCGGTCGAGCTTCGGCCCGCTGCGCTCGACGATTTCGGCCTCGGCCCCGCGATCGAGCGTCTCGCCGAGACGTTCTCGGAGCGGAGCGGCATCGAGACGATGGTCGAAGCGAGCGTGGACGGACGCCTGCCACCGGAGATCGAGACGACGCTCTACCGCGTAGTCCAGGAGGCACTCACCAACGTCGTCAAGCACGCCGGCGCCGAGCACGCGAGCATCGTCATCTCGAGTCGGAACCGGAGCGTCGCCGCGACGATCGACGACGACGGACGTGGGTTCGACGTCGGCGACGTCCGCGCCGGCGCCCTCGGCCTCCTCGGGATGCGCGAGCGGCTCGCGCTCGTGGGCGGAACGCTGGCGGTCGAGTCGTCGCCGGAGTCCGGGACGACGATCGCCGCTCAGGTGCCGCTCAACGCAACGGCAGCAGGAGCGAGTCGGCCCGCCAGCTGATGCAGGACACCCATTCCCTGCAGACTTGCAACCCGCACGATCATGTCGCCCGCCAGGGTCAGCCGGAGCACGGCGAGGCCGTTGATCCGAGCCGGCGCACCGCGCTCGATCTCGAACCCATCGATCGACGCGAGCGGAATCACGAGCGTTCGTCCCCGGCCGCGAAGCTCGAGCCGGTCGGCGAGCACCTCGAGGCTGCCGGAATGACGCTTGCCGTGGAGCATCCAGAGAATCGCGATCGTGCCTTTCATCCGTCATACGGTAGGGCGGGCTCGCCGCCACCCCATCGGGGGGACACCTGTTCGGTTTGCGGGTTTCTCGGTATGACCCCATCTGCATTGGTGGTTAAGGTCGCCCGATGAATGCTCCGACCCGGGTACTGATCGTCGACGACCACGCGGTCGTTCGCGCCGGCATCCGACTGCTCCTCGAGCAGGAGCCGGACATCACGCCGGTCGGCGAAGCGGGCTCGGGACGCGAGGCTGTTTTCGAGGCGCGCGCCCTCAAGCCGGACGTGATCCTGATGGACCTCGTGATGCCCGACGGGAGTGGGCTCGACGCGATTCCGACGCTCCTCAGGGAACGACCCGAGACGAAGATCCTCGTGCTGTCGATGCAGGACGATCCTCGCTATGTCCGGGCGGCCTTCGCGGCAGGCGCCAGCGGCTACGTGCTCAAAGAGGCGGCCGACGTCGAAGTCGTGTCCGCCGTCCGGGAAGTTGCACGCGGCGGCCGGTACGTGCATCCCGAGCTCGGCGCTCGCCTGATCGAGGCCGACGCCGACGCCGCGCGCAAAGCCGAACAGGATCCACTCTCGGATCGCGAACGCGAAGTTCTGCGGCTCCTGGCACTCGGCCATACGAACCAGGAGATCGCGAAGCAGCTCTTCATCTCGGTTCGCACCGCGGAGACACACCGCGCGCACATCATGCAGAAGCTTCGGCTGACGAGCCGCGCCGAGCTCGTGCGCTACGCGATCGAGCAGGGTCTGCTCGAGGAATAGGAGAGGGCCGCTTTCGCGGCCCTCTCCTACCCTGATGGGGACTTTCCGCTACGCGGTGGCGAGTGGCTTCGTGCCGCCGCTCGGCTTGCGTGCGAACCAGGCCAGTGCCGTGTCGGGATTCCGGAGTGCGCCGCCGATCGCGAGGATCGCGAAGCCGAATCCGGAGAGCAGGAGCGCCACCCCGACGACGATGCCGAAGAGCGCGAGCTGCTCGGCCATGTAGCTCGTGTTGAGCGCCGTCGTCAGCGCCGTCTCGGTGACCCAGATGTTGCGCGCCGCGTTGTCGACCGGACGACCGTTCGCCTGCAGCGCGGCCTTCGGGTCGTTGGTGCCCTTGCCGTTTGCCGTCGCATAGCGGGGCATCTGTGCGTACGGGACACCGCCGGTGGCCTCGAGCGTGTGGATCCGCATGTAGCTGGCGAATGCGCGTGCGCGAGCTCCGGTGTTGATCGCCTTGCCGGCGACATCAGTCGTCGGGAGCGCGATCGATGCCGGCAGGCCGGCCTTCTTGGCCTCGGCTGCGATCGCCGCCGGCGTCATGTCGGGTGAGCCGACGATCTGCTCGAGCTTCAGGCTGTCCTGGACGGTGCTGCGGCCGTTGACGCCCATCACGATTGCGGCGACGCCGAACGCGATCAGGACTGCAGCGGCAACGAGCCCGCCGATCTCGAAGAACTTGCGCATCTCGAATCTCCTTCCATCAGGGCCGATGCTCGTCTCCGCGCCTTCGACCGTTTCCCTTTTCGGGGAGTGTCGGCGCGTACGGGCGTCCAGCAATCGTGGTCAGCGCTGAACTGAGGTGCGGCTTTTCCCCCACCTGCGCAGAGAACCGTGCGGGCTAGTACGCAGCGGTGTTCCGCAAATTCACGAACGCGCCGGACCCCGGACTCGGCGAGGGTGCTCCTCAAGCATCAACGACGAAATGGAGCCACCATGAAGACCTTCACTTCCCTGTTCGCTGTTGTCGTTCTCGGCGCTGCGCTTGCCGCAGGTGCCGCCTCATCGACGACGCACGCGAAGATCACGATCCGGCACCAGACGAGCCACTGCCATGCCTGGGCGCTCGGCCACGGCACATACGGAGCGCATCTGAACGCCGCGATCGCCGTTGGCGGCGCGATCACGTTCACCAACGACGACGTGATGTCGCACCACTTGATCCAGCAGAGCGGGCCCAAGGCCGTCGTCTCCGGGTCGCCGACGATGTCGCACGTTGGCGCAACCACAACGGTGAAATTCCCGCGCGCAGGCACGTACGCCTTCACCACGAAGGCCGGCGAGGACTACATGAAGGGCGTCAAGACGACCGGCGAGGACAACGTCCTCACCCTCAAGGTCGTCGTCCGCTAGGGGACGTGCCGACGTTGGCCATGTCCTCACTCGATCCGACCGCGGCCGCCGCACTCGTGGCGGCGGCCGCGTTCCTGATGACGCAGGCCGGGCTCGGGAAGCGGCGGCTTCGTCGCCGGACCCCCTCCTGCCCGGTCTGCCACCGTCCCGGCGCATCCTGCACGTGCCGGTGGCTCTAGAGACAAAGGAGGTCTCCGATGACAGTCCTGGTTGCATTCTCCAGCAAGCACGGCGCGACCGAAGAGATCGCCCGCTCGATCGGAGAGATTCTCGACGGGCAGGGGCTGACGGTCGACGTCAAGCGAATGGAGGACGTCGACACCGTCCTTCCCTACAGCGCCTTCGTCGTGGGCAGCGCCGTCTACATGGGCCGATGGATGCGCGGCGCGCGGAAGTTCGTCGACGGGCACGCCGAGTTGCTCGCACGCCATCCGACGTGGTTGTTCAGCAGCGGGCCGATCGGCCCGCTCGAATCGCCGGGGAACGACTCGTTCGACGTCGCCGACCTCGTGGCGGCGACACGCGCGCGCGACCATCAGCTGTTCAGCGGCAAGCTCGACAAAGCGGACCTGGGTCTGGCGGAGCGGGCGCTGACCGGCGCGCTGCACGTGCCCAGCGGCGACTACCGGCAATGGGACGCCGTGACGGCCTGGGCCATCGCGATCGCGCGCTCGCTCACCGCCGAGGCGGTTGCCGGCCCCGCGCGGTAAGGTCGAGCGCGGAACCACGGACCGAGGAGGCAGGCCGTTGCCGGCACCGCACCCGATCGACATCGAGGCCGCGAAGGCGCGCCTCGCCGAAACCGGTGGGTACGAGATCGTCCACCAGTCCGAGGGACTCCAGATCGGCGTCTACGTCCTCGTCGCCCCGGAGCCGGATCGGCAGCAGCCCCACGACGACGACGAGGTGTATGTCGTGCTCGAAGGCGAAGGGATGCTGGAGATCGAAGGCCAGCAGGTCGAGCTGCGCGTCGGGCACGCAGCGTTCGTCCCTGCCGGCGCAGACCACCGCTTCACGGGCTACGAGCAGCTGAGCGTGCTCGTGATCTTCGACAAGCGCGGCTGACCTGCGCGTGACGTCCACCCTTTCGCAACCGGAGCTCGAGCTGATCGACGCCTACTGGCGGGCGGCCAACTACCTCTCGGTCGGCCAGATCTACCTGCTCGACAACCCGCTGCTGCGCGAGCCGCTCGCGGCCGAGCACGTAAAACCGCGCCTGCTCGGCCACTTCGGGACGACACCGGGGCTCAACTTCGTCTACGCGCATCTGAACCGGGCGATCAAGGCGCGCGACCTGTCGGCGATCTACATTGCGGGACCGGGCCACGGCGGGCCGGGTCTCGTTGCGAACGCGTATCTCGAAGGGACCTACGCAGAGCTGTACCCGCATGTCTCGGAGGACGAAGCCGGGTTGCGCGAGCTCTTCCGACAGTTTTCGTTCCCGGGCGGCATCCCGTCGCACGTCGCGCCCGAGACACCAGGCTCGATTCACGAGGGCGGGGAGCTCGGCTACGCCCTCTCGCACGCGTTCGGCGCCGCATTCGACAACCCCGAGCTGCTGGTCGCCTGTGTCGTCGGCGACGGCGAAGCCGAGACCGGCCCGCTCGCGACGAGCTGGCACTCGAACAAGTTCCTGAACGCGGCGACGGACGGAGCCGTGCTGCCGATTCTCCACCTGAACGGGTACAAGATCGCCAACCCGACCATCCTCGCCCGGATCCCGGAGCGCGAGCTGGTCGCGCTGTTCGAGGGCTACGGCTGGCGGCCGCTGATCGTCTCGGCCAGGCTCGACGACCCGCACGCAGCTGCGCATGAGCGGTTCGCCACAGCGTTGGACGAGGCGCTCGACGACATCAGAACCTTCCAGGAGGCCGCTCGGCGTGGAGCGACGGAGCGGCCTCGCTGGCCGATGTTGATCCTGCGCACGCCGAAGGGTTGGACCGGCCCGCGCGACGTCGACGGCGTGCAGATCGAAGGCACGTGGCGCGCGCACCAGGTGCCGGTCCTCGGCGTGCGCCAGAGCGCGAAGCACCGGGATGTGCTCGAAAGGTGGCTGCGGAGCTACCGCGCCGACGAGTTGTTCGACGAGAACGGACGTCTCAGGCCGCAGCTTCGGGAGCTCGCGCCCACCGGCGAACGCCGGATGAGCGCGAACCCGCACGCGAACGGCGGGATCCTGCTCCGTGATCTGGTGCTGCCCGACTTCCGCAGCTACGGCGTCGAGGTGGAGCAACCCGGCAAGGCCACATCCGAGGCGACCCGTGTGCTCGGCGCGTTCCTCCGCGACGTGATCGAGCGGAATCGAACGAGCTTCAGACTCTTCGGTCCCGACGAGACCGAGTCGAACCGTCTGGGTGACGTCTTCACGGTCACCGCGCGGGCCTGGGACGCCGAAACCGAGCCGACCGACGAGGGGCTCGCAGTGGACGGGCGCGTGATGGAGGTCCTCTCGGAGCACCAGTGCCAGGGCTGGCTCGAGGGCTACCTCCTGACGGGCCGCCATGGCCTCTTCAACTGCTACGAGGCGTTCATCCACATCATCGACTCGATGTTCAACCAGCATGCGAAATGGTTGAAGGTGACCGGCGACATCCCCTGGCGTCGGCCGGTCGCCTCCCTGAACTACCTCCTCTCGTCCCATGTCTGGCGCCAGGATCACAACGGCTTCTCGCATCAGGACCCTGGCTTCATCGATCACGTGGTGAACAAGAAGGCCGAAGTGATCCGGGTCTACCTACCACCCGACGCGAACACCCTGCTCTCGGTTGTCGACCATTGCCTGCGCTCGCGCAACAACGTGAACGTGATCGTCGCCGGCAAGCAACCCGCGTTGAACTACCTCTCGATCGACGAGGCGATCGGTCATTGCACGCTCGGAGCCGGGATCTGGGACTGGGCTTCGACTGACGACGGCGCCGAGCCCGACGTCGTGCTGGCGTGCTGCGGCGACATCCCGACGCTCGAAACCCTCGCGGCGGCGGCGATCCTGCGCGAGCGCCTCCCCGACCTCAAGGTACGGGTCGTCAACGTTGTCGACCTGATGCGTCTGCAACCGAACACCGAGCATCCGCACGGCATGACGACGGCCGAGTTCGACTCGCTCTTCACCCACTCGCAGCCGGTCGTCTTCGCCTACCACGGCTACCCGTGGCTGATCCACCGTCTCACCTACCGCCGGACGAACCACGACAACCTGCACGTCCGCGGCTACAAGGAAGAGGGGACGACGACCACGCCCTTCGACATGGTGATGCTGAACGACCTGGACCGCTTCCACCTGGTGATCGACGTCATCGACCGGGTCGCAGGGCTCGGTGACAGCGCCGCCCACCTGCGCCAGGAGATGGGCGAGCGCCGGCTCGCCGCCAGGGCCTATACGCGCGAGCACGGCGACGACGATCCGGAGATCCGCGACTGGACGTGGCCGTACTGAGTGACGTCCTCGTCGTCAATGCCGGGTCGACAAGCCTGAAGCTGAGCCTGGTCGACGACGACGAAAGGTCACATCCCGTGGATTCACTCACGACCGCGCCCGAAGTCGGCGCGATCGGCCACCGCGTCGTCCACGGGGGCGAGAGGTTCTCCGCGCCGACGCTGATCGACGACGCCGTCACCGCCGAACTTGCGTCGCTCCTCGAGCTCGCACCGCTGCACAACGCGCCGGCGCTGGCGGCAATCACCGAGTCGCGCGCGCGGTTTCCCGCCGCAACCCAGGTCGCCGTCTTCGACACGGCGTTCCATCACACGATTCCTGCAGTCGCACGAACGTACGCTCTCCCGCGCCGATTCCGCGACCGGGGCATTCGACGGTTCGGCTTCCACGGGCTCTCGATCGCCTGGGCCGCCGGGCAGATCCCGGTCGACCGGCTGGTCGTCTGCCACCTCGGCGGAGGCGTCTCGGTGACCGCCGTCGCCGGCGGGCGGTCGATCGACACGACGATGGGCTTCACACCGCTCGAGGGAGTGCCGATGGGCACGCGCGCGGGCTCGGTCGATCCCGGCGCTCTTCTCCATCTCCTACGGCACGGCGTCGAACTCGACGAGCTCGACCATGCACTCGAACACGAATCGGGGCTCGTGGGGCTGGCGGGCAGCGACGACGTCTCCGCTCTGGCAGGCGACCCGGGCCCCGATGCCGTGCTGGCGCTCGACATCTACTGCTACCGCATCGCGCAGGCGGTCGCTGCCATGACGGCGTCGCTGGGCGGCCTCGACGCGCTCGCCTTCACGGCGGGCGTCGGAGAGCATTCGGCGCAGATCCGGGCGCAGGTCTGCACGAGGTTGGGCCACCTCGGAGTCTCGCTCGACGAGGCCGCGAACGACTCGCTTTCCGGGGAGGGCGCGATCGAGGCGCCTGCCTCTGCCGTGCAGGTTCGGGTCGTGCACGCGCGTGAGGACGTCGTCGTCGCTCGCGCAGTTCGCGGCCTTCTCGACTAGGAGTGTCGATTCTGCCTGTTCCCACTCGTCTTCTCTAAGGCGGCCTCCAGCCGCCGACCGACCACTGGGAGGAGAACTCATGGCACACCCCGTCATCCACGCCGAGATCCGCTCGGCAGACCCCGACGCAACCCGCGCGTTCTTCGGCGAGCTGTTCGGCTGGACGTACTCGGACGGCGCGTTTCCCGGCTACACGTTCGCCGACACCGGCGTCCAGGGCGCGATTCCCACGGCGATCGGACCGCTACAGGGAGGCAGCGATGCGGTGCTGTTCTTCGTCGCCGTCGACGACGTCGAGGCGACGCTCCAGCGTGCCGAGGAGCTCGGCGGCACGACGATCCAGCCCGCGCAGTCGGTTCCCGGCGTGAGCTTCGGCGTCTTCGCCGACGCCCAGGGACACGTCGTCGGAGTCGCGGCGAACTGAGTCTCGGAGAGGCCGAGAAGTCTCGGAGAGGCCAAGAACATCTCGCCGGGCAGCGTCGCCGCGGCTCGAAACCCGCGAACCTCGTTCGAACCACGTTCGAACGAGGTTCGTGCGTTGCCGGCCCTCAGCTCGGCGGCACTCGAAGCCAGCAGGAAAGAAGCCGGGCGCGAGTCAACCCGCGGCGTGATGCGGCAGATCATGACGCTGCACCAGCTCGAAACCCGCGAACCTCGTTCGAACCACGTTCGAACGAGGTTCGTGCGCTGCCGGGCCTCAGCTCGGCGGCACTCGAAGCCGGCAGGAAATGCCACCTGTGCGGGGTCAACCGCGCGGCGTGATCCGATAGACGATGCCGCTGCCCCAGTCGCCGACGAGCACCGAGCTGCCAGCCGCGAGCACCGGTAGCGGGTGCTGGAACCCGAAGAGGAACGTGCTCGCGCTGCCGGTGTATGTGGCGCCGGAGGCGTGCAACGCGACGCGCTTGACGACACCGAGCTGCCACTCGGCGACGAGCGCCTAAGTTTGGTACCGCGCGCCAAGCTGGGCAGCGAGCAGGGCGGCACCACCCGCCGCGGCATGGGCGTCGAGGACAGCCGCCGGCTTCGGCTGGCCTGCGCACGCCCTGGTCTGCTGGCCGTAGCAGCGCGGAAAGCCCCAGTCCTGCCCGGAGCGAACAACCGCAAGCCAGTCGCCAGGGGTTCGTGCGCCGAGGTCGTCGCGCTGATTCATGGTCGCGAACAAGGTGCTCGTCCCTGGGAGGTAGGCGAGCCCGTACGCCGCGCGGACGTGCGACGCCACGATCGCGAGGCCGCTGCCGTCGGGCCGAAACGAGACGATCGAGCCCGACCACTGCGACGCCGGCACGCAGTGGTCGCACGAGGCCGAGATGCCCATCACGAGCCGCCCGTCGGGCGCGAGCACGAGGTTGTTGTTCTCGCCACCGGCTACTGGCCCGTGGAGGATCACCCTCGCGTGCGCGAAGTGAGGGCCGGCGAAGCCCGAGTACGCGGTCACGCGGCCGAGCGAGCTGACGATGAGCTGCTTCCCCACCCAGGCGAGGCCGAGCGGCGCGACGAGCCCGGAGACCACCTTCACCGGACGGGCTCCGGGACGTGGGACGAAGAAGACGCCGTCTGTGGCGTGGGTGGCTGAACCCGAGATGGTCGCCCACAGCCGGCCCTTCGTGTCGAGCGCCAGTGCCGAGACGTGTCTCAGGCCACGCGTGTCGACGACGGCCTTCAGATCCGACGGCCCGCGCAGGCCTACGCCGATCGAGCCCGTGTCGAGCGAGCCCGTGTCGACCGAGGCGCCGCCGCCGCAGGCCGTCGCGAGTACGGCAGTCGCGCAGAGGATCGCTGAGACGAGCACACGCACGACGTAGATGTAGTCGACCGGTGCGCCCGAGTTGGCACCGAAACGGCAATTGTTAGGCGACTCTCCAGCAATCCTTAGGTCGCGGTGGTCTGATCGGGTCAACGAAGGAAAGGAGGTACACGGTGACTCGAATGCGCTACATCGCACCGATCGTCGCCGCCGCGGCACTCAGCGCAGGCGGCGCCGCCTGGGCAGCGAGTGGCAACTCGACGACCACCACGCCGAGTTCGACGACGCCGAGCCAGGCGCCGAGCAAGGCGCCGCACGGCTCGAACTGCCCGAACATGGGCTCGAGCTCGTCCAGCTCCAGCGGGGCGTCCTACAACCCCGCGATGAGCAGCCTCTGACCGGACGGGGGGGGGGGGGGGGGGGGCG
>DASYPH010000388.1:0-7419 GCA_036006925.1 Gaiellaceae bacterium | reverse complement strand
ATAGAGGTGGTAGTCCTCGAAGAGCGCACCCGCGTCCTGACCGCCGGTCGCGACGTACACGCAGTTTGTGATGTTGGTGTTGAAGGTGATGCGGTAAACGCCAGCGCTGGCTCGAGCCGCCGACGTTGCGCCGCTGTTCTTCGTGAGCGTGCCGCCTGCATCCATTGCAACAAAGAGCGTGGTCGCCGGCTGACCCGGCGCTCCCTGCACACCTTGCGCCCCGGTCGCCCCCGTCGCGCCCGTCGCTCCTTGGGCACCCTGTGCGCCCGCTGGGCCGCTCAGTCCCCTGCTGCCCTTGAGCGCCTTCCGCGCTTTTTTGCTCAGGTCGCTCGTCTGCAGCGACCCGTTGATCACTTGATTGCTGCCAACGCTGTTTTTCGGCAGGAGTGCGTTACCAGCGGCGAACGATGTCCCACCGAGCGCAAAGAACAGTGCGAGCAGTGCCAGGTGGTGGCGTTTGATGTACCCGATGATTCCGCTCGGCGCATCGCCTCGACCGACTTTCATCGGTGCACCTGACCTTTCGAATGAGCCTGCCGCGCGACGCGCAGGGTGTGATGCGCGAGCCGCACGCGCGCGGGCTCGAGGTGGTGCCGGTGCGGAGCCGCAGCTCCCTGAGCGGGATAGGCCGCGGCCGCTGCGACGGCGACGCCCGCCGCCGCGGCCGACAAGTTGAGAACCAAGCCCTTCATTTCATGCTCCTTCCCGGATGCGTTTCGCGATCGCTTTGCGATAGCTGCTGTCGACCAAGAAAGACTCCTAGAAGGCGCGGATATTCCGCCGCCCTTCGACGAGCGGCCCCCTCTAGTCGGTTCGAAGGGTTGAGATCGCCCTCTCGACTGTTTCCGCTTGCTGCTCCCAGGTCTTCCACGGGGCTGCCCCCACCAGGACGCTACTGGTGCGAGTGCCCGCGACGAGACACGCGATCTCGCGGTAGCGGGTTCGCGACGTGCGATAGCTGTCGATTACGCACGAGCCTCGGCCAGAGCGAAACGCGAGGCGGTGCGCGCTGGCAATCAGACGAACGTCCGTCGAGCCCTCGTCGCCCAAGTGCTCGATCCGGAAGCTCGGCCAGTTCGCAAGCGTCTCCGTTCCCTGGTGGGGGGTCAGGTTGAGATAGCCGCGGATCGTGCGCCCGTGGCCGAGCAGCGCGACCGAGCCGGTTCCCGGGTCGCTCCGAATCGGCCTCCAGGTCCTTGGGTAGGCGAATGTCGCATTGCCGGACGGAAGCCGTGCGAGCTTCCAGCCGTGTGGCGTGCGCTGCGGCTGCAGCCACCGAAACCCGGACGCTCGAGTGGTGACGGCCCCGCTTCCCTGCGCTGCGCCGCCCCAGACACCGAGGATCGCAACGACGGTCGCGGCGACCACAAGCAGCCGCCGCGACCCGTCGACCATCCGATCAGATATTTCCATCGCCGTCGCTCGGACCGCCGTTGTTGTCCGAGTCCTGATCGCCACCGTTGTTCTGCGGGATTCCGTCCCCAACAGGCTGGGGTCGGACCTTGCCTCCGGCCGGCGAGACCGCATACCACTTGGCCCCGAAGACGTTCAGGCCCTCGCCCTTCGTCTGGCCCTTCTGCTTGTCCTTGACGAACGTGTAGAGCGGGTGGCGGTTGTATGTCACCTGCAGCCGTCCGTCGGCCCGCTTCGTCGTCCCGAGCAGGGACGCCTTCGCGACTCCCGCGACCCGCGGCTCGCTGGCCGTGATCAACGGCGACCAGAAGGTCGCGCACTTCCCAGCGCAGCCGCTATTGCCGTTCTTGTCCTTCCCGAACAGGTAGAGAGTGTGGCCGCGCCCGTCGACGAGGATCCGGCCGAGGCTCGACTGTGCGACGCCGACGCTCGCGCGGACGGCTTTCGACTGGCCGGCGAGGCTGGCCGGGATCAGCACGGCCGCGATCGCGGCTGTTGCTGCGACGACTAGGGCGCTTCTGGTTCTCATTGCAGCTCCTTTGTGGTGGTGGTTCCGGTTGTGGCTTACGAACTGAAGTTGACGTTCGCCGTGGCGCAGCCGACCTGCTGGATCCAGACGTTCTGGACGCCGGCGATGTCGGGGGCGAGGTCGTGGTCGGAGACGATCACCTGCACGCCCTTGAAAGAGGCGTCGTTGCCGTCTCCGGCGCGGTAGAAGTCGGAGACGAGGACGGCCGTGTGCGCGTCGGTCACGGCGGTCTTCGCGGGCTCTGTCGCCGCGCCTGTGCACTTGAAGCGCGTGCTCTGGAGCAGGCCGTCCGTGTCCCAGCGGACACCCTGCCCCTGCAGGCAGCCCTTCAGGGGGCCTTGTCGGACGTCGGCGAGACAGCGAAATCCGCCGTTCGAGTGCACGAATGCGCTCTCGGGATCGGCGTTGGAGGCGCTGGCAGGGTCATAGGCTCCGCCGCCCGTGAGAAAGACCTTTCCCCCGGAAAAGTCGCCGGGAAAGCCGGCGATTGATGGGGCGTTGAAGCCTACTCCGACCCGGCTGCTCGCCGCGCTCGCGGGGACGACGATGACGAGAACGGCAGCGGCGGCGGCGAGGGCCACGAGCACTGCAAGAGACGCGCCGATGGTAATACGAGACATGCTTCTCCTTCGGTGGATGACATCGGTCATCCCCTGAAGACCCCGATTCCGGACGTCTATTCCCGGCGACTAGCAGCGGTCGTTCGGCGCGAGCGCGCGTCACCCTCGCCTGGGCGAGCGTCCTCTCATCTGAAGGTCCGAAGCGCTGCCGTCTAGCGTGGCGACCGGACCGAGGGTTGCAGTGTGCCGATGGGACTCGGCGCTCATTCGAACACGACTGCGAAGAACGGCGGCCGGGTCGGCTCGGGCATTTGCGCGGCGGCTTCGAGCGCGAGGGCGGCGGCGACGCAGGCGTCGATCAGTCGGCCTGGGCCTGCCTTTTCGAGCGTGTAGCGGCCGCGGCCGTCCTCGTCGCGGCCGACCTTTCTCAGCCGGGCGTTGAGGATGTGGCGGGTGAGGGCTTCGTCTCCGGCGTGCGTGATCCGGTTCTCGGTGATGCCGGTGCGGAAGCGGTCTACGACGGGTGCCATCTTCGCGTTCGAATTGGTCGGAAACTCGACAACCTTTTCCGGCCAGCGGGATCCCCATTCGTCGAGCTCGTCCCGCCAATGCCAAGGATCGGCGTAGAGGTAGCCGACGTCGAAGCGGTCGAAAGCGTCCTCGAGCGCATGCTGGATCACGCGCCGGTCGATCGTCCACCCTTCGGGTGCGTTCGCCGGCCGCTCTTCGATCGCCATTGGGACGAGAAACCCGTCCTTCGTGCATGCGACGAGCGCGGTCGCGTCACGGCTGCGAGACCCATCGAAGCCGAGCCCGATCCGCTCCCCGTCCTGCAGCGTGTGCGGCGTCCTTCGCGCCGCCCAGGCGATCGGGTCGACCGCGGCGAGCAGGCCGGCGCTCGGCAGGTTGAAGTAGAAGCGCAGACTTTCGGTGAACGGTGCGCCAGGATCGCGCACCTCGCGCAGTAGACGCGGGAGATCGACCCAGGACGCGCCCGCGTAGACCTCTTTGAGCAGGCCGAGCAGCTGCTCGTCGTTCATCTCCGGCGACGGCTCGATGCTCGGGCGGCGCCCGACGAACAAGACGCCCGGATGGCCGGCCTCAGATTCGGTCTGCTCCGCGGTCGACTCCTCGCCGAGCTCGTGTGCGTTCGAGAGTTCGAGCACGCGACCGTCAACTTTTGCGGCGTTCCGGCGCAGGACACGGGCGAGCCTGTGGCCGCCGTTCGACTTCAGCCAGGTGTGCGTCTCGTCAGCGAGCGCGAACGTCACCCGCTGCCCCTCGCGAGTTCCCCACGCAGACGAAACGGCCTCGAGCTTCGCGCCGGGGTTCGCTTTGAGGTAGAGCCGGCCGCGGCCGAGATCAATTCCGAGCTCCCGTGCGGCTTCCGCGTCGTTCTCGCTCAACAACTGCCACAGCAACGCATAGACGTTGCTGTACGCCTGCTCCTCGGCGTTCGCCGCGATCTGGACCCACGGGACCGACGGTGCGACCGGCCCACAGAACTCGGCAAGCGCGATCACCGCACCCAGCGGCGACTTCCCGAGGCCTTTCGGACCCTGGAGGGCCGCCCTGCGGTACACGTAGACGCCATCCAGGTCGATCTCGTAGAACGCGAGCACGAACTCGGCCTGCTCGTCGGTCAAAACGAGCGGCTGTGATGGGTCAGACGGCGACGGAAGCACGCCGTAAGCCCAGTCGAGAATCTCCCATCCTCGCGAAGGCGTCACGATCGGCCCTCCCGAGCCCGAAGATGCGCATAGGGGCTCTCCCGCGGCTCGTCGACCGGTTCTGGCTCTTCGACGACGAGCCGCATCCTCAGCATCGCCGCCGGGGTCAGCCCGAGCTCGCGCTCGAGTGTCGCGACGGTCGCATGCTCCGGCTTCTTCAGGCTCAACGTGACGTAGCGGGCGACGACGGTTGGCGCGATCCGCGTTTCATGCCAATAAGCCGCGATCGGGAGCGCCCACAAGTCAGCCCAGAGCTTCTGCTCTTCGGGCAAGGGCTTGCCGATCGGCCAGGCCGGTAGTTTCAGCTTGCAGCCCTCCGCGGGCAGCGACACCCACTGCTCCGGCGGGTTCCGACGCCGCAACTGATCTTGCGGCTTCCGCCCTCTCGGGACGCGGCCGGCCATCAGCGCTGCACCTCGTGCGCGCGTGGCGCGTCGACCGCCCCACTACAACTCGCGCAACACGCCCGGCAATCCTCCAGCGTCGCCGCGTCATGGTTGCCCTCGAGCCGCGGATCGAGATGCACATGCGTCGCCCGCATCGAACAGCCAGGAAGCCGGAGCTCGCACAACCCGTGGGCCAAGCTCAGCCGTTGGACGCGCAGCCTCCGCCAATGCGGCCGCGAATATCCGAACCGCTGCCGCTTCTCATCGCGCCGCACACGCTCGACCGCCGCATGGTCCCGACAGAAACGCATCCCACGCGGCACAAGCCGCGAACAACTACCGGCGGCGCACCGCTTGAGAACGCTCACCCGACCACCGTTTTTCGATAGCCGTACATTTCGCGAAACGCCTCGCCTGGGGTCAGGCGTGCTGTCGCGTTGCCCGTCGTGACACCGCCCCCCCGGTATGGCCCTCCGATTGGTGGTGCGGTTCAATCGCTGAGGCCGGAACGCGGATCGCGCCACGGGGCACCAGCCGGATGGCAGGCAGCTCGCCTCTGTTGACAGCCCGGTAAACGGCAGACACGTCGACGCCGAGACGGTGCGCGACCTGCTTCGGCGTGAGCAAGTCTGCGCGTGTCTCGATTCCTGTTGTCACGAGTGACAATGTACCTGTCGATCGCGTGCCATGTTGCCGCCAGTGGCGACATTCCCGCGTGGCTCGAGCTCTCTTCCTGTCTTCGCCCGGAACGAGGCGCTGATCCGAAGGTCGAGCAGCGAGCAGACGAGCTCCGGCAAGGTCAGCTGGATCGTCGACCCAGCGGACGATCGGCTCCTCAGAGGCTTGCCGGCCGTCGGGAATCGCATTGGCGGCGCGATCCTCGGCACTCGTCCCGGCGCGGGCCGGTCCTGAACCTCGAGGCGGTCAGCATTGCCGAGCTCCGCGAGGTGATGCAGGCGCGCCGCCACGATCCGCTCTCCATCCTGCTCGGCCGGTTCGCCCAGTCGTTGACCGCTGCAGGCGAGATCGACCCCCAGCTCGGATTGTCTTACGCGATCTGGCAGACGGAGGCGATGCTCGAGGCCGTGGCCGAGACCACACCGGGACCACACCGTCACACCGAATACGGCCTAGACGGCGAATACGAACCGCGTAACCATGCGGGCGTGGCTACGCTCCGAGGCGTGGAGGACTACACGAGCAAGTACAAGGGCGAGCAGGTCGAGGTCGCGCTCTTCGGCGGCGAGTACCAGGAAGGCGTGCTGACCGCGTACTGCTACGTCGACGAGGTCGCGCACATCGAGCTCAACGGGCACATCCTCGTCCCGCTCCAGAACATCGCGTCGCTCCACTGCTCGAGCCGGTGCGACGCGCCGCAGAACGAGGACTGGCCGCCGCGCGGCCTGCTCGAGGACGACGGGCAGGAAGACGGCGGCGACGATCGCTGAGGAGTAGGCGTG
This sequence comes from Gaiellaceae bacterium, assembly GCA_036006925.1. Taxonomy (GTDB): domain Bacteria; phylum Actinomycetota; class Thermoleophilia; order Gaiellales; family Gaiellaceae; genus PALSA-600. Next base: position 1,341 of record DASYPH010000388.1, on the reverse strand, counting down.
CTCGTCTCGCTCCGCAACATCGCCAAGTCATGGCTGCTCGTGCTGGCGCTCGCCGGCTTCTTCGGGCTCGTCGGCTGGGTGCTGGACGGCGTCCGGGGCCTCTCGATATTCGTGTTCTGCGCACTGCTCCTCGCGGCAGGCGCATATTGGACGTTCGACCGCGTTGTGCTCGGCATGATCGGAGCGCGTGAGCTGCCGCTCGGCGAGGCCCCGCTGCTCCACTCCACCGTTGAGCGGCTCGCGGCGCGGGCCGGGATCGCAAAGCCACGCCTCTATCTCGTGCCGGACGGGCTGCCGATCGCCGCGGCGACGGGGCGCAGCGTGCGCAGCTCCTCTGTTGCCGTGAGCACCGGCTGCCTCGCCGCCTGCACGCCGGCCGAGCTCGAAGGGGTGCTCGCACACGAGATCGCCCACGTACGGCTTCACGACGTCCAGGTGCAGACGGCGGCAGCCGTCACCGCCGCGGTGCTGCTCGAGACCAGTCGGATCGGCGGCTGGCTCGAGCGGACGCTGCTCATCGTCCTCGGCCCGGTGGCTGCGGCCTGCGTCCACCTTCTCGTGTCGCCGAAGCGGGAGTTCGCGGCGGATCGTCTCGCAGCCAAGCTGTGCGACTCGCCGCACGGGCTCGCCGACGCGCTGATCCGCCTCGAGCAGACGGCGGAGCTCGTCGAGTTCGAGGGCAGCCCGGCCACGGAGCCGCTGTTCACGATCAACCCGTTCGCAGAGCGTGGGCTCGGTGCGCTCTTCGTCACGCACCCCCCGATCGCGGAGCGAGTGCGCCGGCTGCGCCGCCTCGATCCCGCGTGGCGCGACCGGGTCCATAGCGAGGCTGCTGCCTGAGCCCTGGAACGAAAAAGAGCCGCTTTCGCGGCTCCTTTTCAGCAAAGTAAATCGGCGGCGACCTACTCTCCCGGGAGGTTGCCCTCCGAGTACCATCGGCCCTGGCAGGCTTAACTTCTCTGTTCGGAATGGGAAGAGGTGTCTCCCTGCCGGTATGACCGCCGAACTGTCAAGGGCGCACGTTTCCGCGCAGCACCCTCAAAACTCCATAGCGACTCTGACCGGCGTTCAAATCAAGACCTCGGGCAATTAGTACGGGTCCGCTGAACGCATTGCTGCGATTACACGTCCCGCCTATCAAGGTCGTAGTCTCCGACCGCCCTTACTCCCTCGAGGGGATGGGAGCTCTCATCTCGAGGTGGGCTTCCCGCTTAGATGCTTTCAGCGGTTATCCCATCCAGACGTGGCTAATCAGCAGCGCCGTTGGCACGACGACTGATACACCAGAGGTCTGTTCGTCTCGGTCCTCTCGTACTAGAGACGACTCCTCTCAAAGCTCCA
>DASYPH010000387.1:0-5943 GCA_036006925.1 Gaiellaceae bacterium | reverse complement strand
GCGTGAAGCAGATCTTCCCGCCGTCGATCACGGGCAAGGGCGCCGAAGGGCTGGGCAGCTCGCAGGCGAGCGTGCTCGAGCACTCGTTCGGGAAGAGCGACGCGTACACGCTGGGCGTCGAGGAGGAGTACCAGCTCCTCGATCCCGAGACGTGGGACCTCGTTCAGCACATCGACTCGGTGCTCGCGGCGGTCGCGCACGGCGATCACGAGGATCACATCCACGCCGAGCTGATGCAGTCCGTGCTCGAGGTGACGACGCCGGTTTGCCGCACTGCCGGGGACGTGATGCGCTCCCTGGCCCAGCTGCGGGGGTACGTCGCCGAGATCGCCCGTTCGGAAGGCTGCCGGGTCGGTAGCGCCGGCACGCATCCGTTCAGCCTCTTCGAACGGCAGCGGATCACCGCGCGCGACCGCTACCGCCAGCTCGTCGACCAACTGCAGTACGTCGCGCGACGCGAGCTGATCTTCGGCATGCACATGCACGTCGCAGTCGACGATCCCGAGAAGGTGATCCAGGTGATGAACGGCCTCTTGCTGCACCTACCGCAGGTGCTTGCGCTCTCGGCGTCATCGCCGTTCTGGCGTGGGGAGCCGACCGGCCTCTCGTCGAGCCGCCAGATGGTGTTCGCAGCCTTCCCGCGCTCAGGCCCGCCGCCCCGCTTCAAGGACTACGCGGACTACGCGGAGGTGGTCGGGCAGCTCGAACGGACAGGTTGCATCGCCGACTACACGCACATCTGGTGGGACATCCGCCCCCACCCGCGGCTCGGGACGATCGAGATGCGCGTGTGCGATGCCGTCACGCGGCTCGAGGACGTCGTCGCGATCACAGCGTACTTCCAGGCGCTCGTGAAGCTGTACTGCGAGGAGTTCGAGGCGGGCCGCGAGATCCCGAGCTGGCATCGGATGCTGACCACCGAGAACAAGTGGCTCGCCGCTCGCTACGGCCTCGAGGCGCCGGTGATGGACCTCGCGACCGGCAGGCGAAACCGCGTGCCCGTCGCGCAGCTGATCCGCCGGACCCTCCGCGACGTCGAGCCGCACGCTCGTGAGCTCGGCTCCGAACGCGAGCTCGAAGGCGTCCGCGAGATTCTCGCCCGCGGCAACGGCGCCGACCGTCAGCTGCGGGTCTGGAATGCGAACCGCGACATCGTCGAGGTCGTACGCGAGATCTCCCTCGCGACCGAGGCCGCGGCCGTCGCTACATGAGCTTCCAGAGCGTCGCGCCGTCGGGCGAGTAGCCGAGCGCGAGTGCGCGGGCGGCATTCCGCGCCAGCACCTTCTGCTCCGCGAGACCGACCACGGCCACCGACTCCCGATCGGCGATCGCAAGCTGCCCTCCGTCGGGTGACAGCGTGGCGCTGGTCCCCATGCCGAGGTTCCACCTGGGAAGCTCGATCCGGAACGCGCTCGTCGCCTTCCGTGTGGCGACGTCGATCGCGACCACGCGGCCGTAGCCGGGACTGACCGCCCAGAGGGTGCGCTCGTCGTTGGCCAGCACGAGCGCCCAGGACGTGGACGAGCGGTAGTCGCCCGTCCCCGGCAGGTCGATGCAGCGGGCCTTGGCGGTCCTGAGATCGAGCTCGTGCACCATCGAGCCGCCGTTCGAGCCGATGTAGAGCGTGAAGAGGTAGCGCCCGTCGCTGGACGAGAGACGTGAGAACGGCGAGCCCCAGATCGTTCCCGACTCGTGCGGGTCCTTGAGCGCCTTCGCGGCCAGCCGCCCCGAGCCGACGTGGACGAGACGCACCTGGTAGCCGGCCCCGTTCAGGTACTTGATCAGGAAGAGCTTGTCGCCGCGAAGCGCATCGAAGCTCCAGTTGGATCCCGGCAACGCGATCGTTCGCTCGCCGCGAGCCGAGACCACGGACAGGCTCGTCGCGCCCTTCGAGACGTGCATCACGACCGCCCGCGTGCCGTCCTGCGACACGCCGGCGAGGCGGTAGCCCTTCGCCGCCAGAGTCACCGCGCGCAGGCGCGTGCCGCGGCTCGCGTCGTACCAGACGAGCATGCGGGCCTGCTGGTGCACGAGCAGATCACCGGCGGTGACGCCCGCAGGAAGCACCCACTTGGTGTCACCGGTTCGCAAATCGACGACGCGCACGGGACTGCCGACAGAGGTACGGAAGCCGAGCATCGTGCCTCCGGCGAGTGAGAACTGGCTCGCGGCGCAGGTCAGCGGCGAGCAGGCGGCCGCACGGGCTGCGCTCGGCAGCGCGACGGCGACGGCGGCGAGGACGAACGCGAGACGCTTCATGCAACTCCTACGACCGCGGGACCCGAGGAGGTCCTGGATTCGTATGGACCTTGTGAGCCGCTGCCATCGTAGATTGGACGGGTGGCGGAGCGCGCCTGGATCAGGGGTGCCCAGCAGGGGTCTGTCGCCGACCTCGAGCTGCTCTTTCGCGAGCACTGGCCGCGTGCGTTCCGCGCGGCCAAGCTCGTCACGGGTGACCCCGCCGCCGCCGAGGACATCGCCCAGGAGGCGTTCCTGGCCGCGATTCGCAACCTCGATCGCTTCGACCGGCGCCGTCCGTTCGCTCCGTGGCTACACCGGATCGTCGTCAACCGCGCAATCGACTGGACGCGGGCGCGTCGGCTGCGGGCCGAGGTCGAGCTGGGCGAGCACCTCCCGGCTCCGCCGGCGTCCGAGCCCGACGGCAGCGCTCTCAACGGGATCGCGGAGCTCCCGCCTGAGCACCGGGCTGTGATCGTGCTGCGCTACCTCCTCGAGTACACACCGGGCGAGATCGCCGAGCTGCTCGACCTGCCTCGCGGCACCGTCAACTCGCGCCTCCGTCGCGGTCTCGACCGGATGAAGGATCTGACGTGAAGGACGCCGAGGAGCGGAGCTGGGAGGTCGTGCGCCGCGCGTTCGAGGAGCTCGAGCGCACCCCACGCCGCCGCGCGCGCCCGCGTAACGCGTTGCTCCTTGCAGGGGTCGGCGCGGCTCTCTTGACCGCCGTGCTCGCAGCGGTGTTCTCGCCGCCGGGCCGTGCCGTCTTCGAGCGGGTACGTGAGGCCGTCGGGGTCGAGCACGCCGACCCGGCGCTCTTCGCGCTGCCGGCTCCAGGACGCCTGCTCGTCGTCTCCGCGCACGGCGGCGGCGTGTGGCTCGCCGAGGCGAACGGCTACAAGCGCAAGCTCGGCTCGTACGACGACGCCGAATGGTCGCCCCACGGGCTCTACGTCGTCGCGACTCGCCGAGACGAGCTGATCGCGCTCGACGTCGACAAGGGCGTCCGCTGGTCGCTCGCCCGTCGGCAGGTGGCCTCGCCGGCGTGGGCCGGGACGCGCACGGACACGCGGATCGCCTACCTCGCCGCGAGCGGGCTGCGCGTCGTGGGCGGCGACGGCCACGACGACCGCTTGCTCGACGGAAGGGCGGCCGCGGTCGCACCCGTGTGGGCGCCGCGACGCCGGTTCGCGATCACCTATGTCTCGGGCAGGACGATCGTGCTGCGTAGCGTCGACGGGCGTGTTTTGTGGCACCGCCACGTCGACGTGGTTCCCGCCGCGCTGCAATGGTCGACCGACGGCAAGCTGCTTGCGGTGCGGTCTCCCCACCGCGTGGTCGTCCTCGACGCGCAGGGTCGCGTACGGCGATCGATCTCGTCGCTCGGCAGCCTGCTGACGGCGGCCGCGTTCAAGCCGGGCGACCATCGGCTCGCGGTGGTCGCCCGCTCGCCGGTGCGCACCGAGCTCCGGCTCGTCGATGTCGACCGTCCCGGCCGAAGCCGACTGCTCTTCGCCGGCCCGGGCAGCTTCGGCGACATCGTCTGGTCGCCGGACGCCAGCACCTTGCTGGTCGACTGGCCGACGGCGAGCCAGTGGATCTTCCTACGCGGCCAGAGGGTGCACGCCGTCGCGATCGGCACCGAGTTCCCACGCCACGACGACGTCCGGCCGACGCTCCAGATCGCAGGCCGCTGGTGCTGCCCAGACGAGTGACCCCACTTGGGGTCAATCGTCTAGATTCGTCGAATGCTGAACGCCGGTGAGCGCGTCCCCGACGCGACCGTCTACCTCGGCCCGAACGAGCCGCTGACGATGCTCGACCTGGTCGACGACGGGCCGAAGCTGCTCGTCTTCTACTTGTTCGACTGGTCATCCACCTGAACGAACGAACTCGAGCTCCTGCGTGACAGGAGAGCGGAGTTCGAGGCGCTCGGCGTCCAGCCGGTCGGGATCTCGCGCGACTCCCCGTGGACGCACATCGCGTGGACGCAGGCGCTCGACCTGAATTTCGGGCTGCTCTCCGACTTCAACGGCGATGCCGTCTCGGCCTTCGGAATCGGACAGGAGTTCCGCGGGTTCAAGAACGTCGCGCGACGCTGCGCATTCCTCGTCGACGAAGGCGGCATCGTGCGCGCGGCGTGGGCGTACGAGAACAGCGAGGTACCGGACATCGACGAGCTGCTCGCGGGCTGCCGGGCACTTTCGACTTGAAATCCGCAGCCGAACCTGGCTAGATCGGCCGATGGACACACCTGCTGAAATCACCCCGAACCGCTCGACGTTCCAACTCACCGCCGTACTGCTCCTGATCGTCGCCGCGGTGATCGTGCTCTTCGCCGCAAACTCTCTCTACGGCGGCTGGTACGCGTTGTTCAAGACGGTGCACGTCACCTTCGCCGTGATCTGGATCGGCGGCGGCTTCCTCCTCACCCTGCTCGGGATCATCGCCGAGCGCAAGAACGACCCCGACGAGATCGCGATCGTCGCCCGTCAGGCGGCGATGGTCGGCGAGAAGCTGTTCGCACCGGCCGGGCTGATCGTTCTCCTGATGGGGGTCGCGATGATGCTGAACACCAACTGGGGTTGGGGAAGGTTCTGGATCGTCGCCGGCCTGATCGGCTACGCGCTGACCTTCACGACCGGGATCGGCGTGCTCGCGCCGCTCGCGAAGAAGATCGATGCCTCCGTCGAGACGAACGGCGCGACCCATCCCGAGACGATCGCACTCGTCAAGCGGATCATGCTGATCGTTCGCTTCGACATCGCCATGCTGCTACTCGTGATCGCCGACATGGTGACCAAGCCGTTCTCCTAGCGCTATCGGAAGCGTTCAACAGCCTGACTAGACGGCCTCCCCCTCGCCGACGATACTGCTCGTCGTGATGTGGAATCGGTTCGACAAGGGGATGGCGCGCGCGTGCGCGCGGCATCCGCAGGCCTCGGGAGCCGGAATCGAGCTGCTGTGACATCGGGCTCCGGCCCCTCTTCGGAGCTCGCCGAGGTGGCGCGCCGTCACGCCGGGAAAGTGCAGGCCGCGCTCTACCGCATAGCCGAGCTCGCGAGCGCAGCGCAGGACATGCAGGAGTTCTACCGGGCGATGCACGCCGTCATCGGCGAGCTGATGCAGGCGAGCAACCTCTACATCGCCCTCTACGACGAGGACCGGCAGCAGATCAACTTCCCGTACCACGTAGACGAGCTCGACGACCAATGGCCCGAAGCGAACGAGTGGATCGAGTTCGGCAGCGGCCAGGCGCGCGGGGTGACGGGGTACGCGCTCCGCACCGGCGAGCCTCAACTCATCACGTACCAGAGGCACCAGGAACTGATCGAGCAGGGCGAGATCGAGCTCGTCGGAGTCGTCACGGAGGACTCCAGCTGGCTCGGCGTCCCGCTCAAGGCAGAGCGGCGGACGGTCGGCCTCCTCGTCGTGCAGTCGTACACGAAGGACGTTCGCTACGGCGAGCAGGAGAAGGAGCTGCTCGCGTTCGTGGGGCAGCACGTCGGCGCGGCGCTCTCGCGTGCACGGGCGATCGAGGAGACGCGGCAGCGCAACGCCGAGCTCGCACTCGTCAACAGCGTCCAGGAGGCGCTGGCCGGCGAGCTCGAGCTGCAGGCGATCTATGACGTCGTCGGCGACAAGCTCCAGGAGGTCTTCGACGCGCAGGTCGTCGACATCGGCATCTACGACGAGGCGTCCGGT
>DASYPH010000386.1:0-4525 GCA_036006925.1 Gaiellaceae bacterium | reverse complement strand
GTGTCGGTCGGGAACGTCGGTTACGGCGCAGCGATCAGCGTCGCGATCTTCCTGATCATCGCCCTCTTCGTCGTCATCTACGTGACCTTCATCAGGGTGGACGAGCAGTGAGCACCGTCGCGGAGACTGCGGCCCGGACTCGAACGCGTGAGCGTGCCCGCGCCCGCGCCCGCCGGCGTCGCACCATGCGCTTCGTGAATCGCAGCGCGTTCTACCTGCTGCTCGCGATCATCATCGTGTACATCGCGTTTCCGTTCTACTGGGCGATCCGGTCCGCCTTCACGCCGGACGTCGAGCTGTTCAAGACGCCCGTGCAGTACTGGCCGAGCAATCCGACGTGGTCGAACTTCAGCGCCGTGCTCTCCAGTAGTGACTTTCAGCGTGCACTGATCAACTCGACGATCGTCGCGGGCTCGATCACGATCATCTCGCTCGCGCTCGGCTCGCTCGCCGGATACGCCCTCGGACGATTCCGCTTTCGGGGTCGCTCGACGGCGCTTTACATGATGCTGTCGATGACGATCTTCCCGCAGATCGCGATCCTCGGGGCGCTCTACACGATGATCAATCGCGTCCATCTCTACAACACGCTGTATGCGCTGATCTTCAGCGACATGGTTCTCGTGCTGCCGCTGACGGTGTGGATCCTGACGACGTTCATGCGTGCGTTGCCGAAGGACCTCGAGGAAGCCGCGTACATCGACGGCGCGACGCCGTTCCAGGTCTTCTACAAGGTAATGCTGCCGCTGGTCGCTCCCGGCCTGGTCACCGCCGGTCTGCTCGCCTTCATCGCGGCGTGGCAGGAGTTCCTCTTCGCACTCTCGTTCACGGAGACCCCCGACAAGCACACGATCACCGTGGCGATCACGACGTTCACCGGCAAGACCGGGAGCGCGTTTCAGATTCCGTGGGGCGAGATCATGGCCGCGACCGTCATCGTCACCCTTCCGTTGATCATCCTCACGTTGGCGCTGCAGCGCCGAATCCTCGCCGGCCTGACGGCCGGAGCGGTCAAGGGCTGAACCCTTCGGCTAGATACGCTCGCGCGTGTCCGGGTCGAAGAAGTAGAGGCGGCTCGTGTCGACCGCCAACTCGATTGGGTGCTGCTCGGCGACACGCGACTTCGGACTGACGCGGGCGACCAGACGGGTCTTTCCCTCTTCCTCTCCATCGCCGCTCCCGAAATGGACGTCGGCGTCGGCGCCGTGCTCCTCGACAGCACTCGAGACGATTCCGACCGCCGACGTCGCGAAGTGGACGAGCACCTCGGCACCGAGCGGCTCCGTCAAGGTGGCAACGGTCTTGATCCGCTGGTCCGCAGGAGTATTCGGCTGCAGGCTCGCGTCCTCCAGATCCTCGGGGCGGATGCCCAGGATCAGATTGCGTCCGACGTAGTCCGCGAGGCCAGAGCGGTTCTTCGCCGCCCGATCGTCAACGGAAAGCCGGTGGCCGCCGAAGGTCACCGCGAGGCCCCCGTTGTTTCGCGCCAGCTCGGCCTCGACGAGGTTGATCGAGGGGGAGCCGATGAAGCCGGCGACGAACTCGTTGACCGGTTGGTCGTAGAGCACCTGCGGCGTATCGACCTGCTGCAGGTGGCCGTTGCGCATGACTGCAACCCGATCGCCCATGGTCATTGCCTCGACCTGGTCGTGGGTGACGTAGATCGTCGTCACGCCGAGGCGGCGCTGCAGTTGATGGATCTCCGCGCGCATCTGCACCCGCAGCTTGGCGTCGAGGTTCGACAGGGGCTCGTCCATCAGGAACGCGTGGGGCTCGCGGACGATCGCGCGCCCCATCGCCACTCGCTGGCGCTGGCCGCCGGAAAGCGCCCGAGGCTTTCGCTGGAGGAACTCTTCGATCTCGAGGGCGGTCGCAGCGTCCTTGACCCGCCGAGTGACCTCCTCTTTCGACAGCTTGCGGAGCTTCAGCCCGAACGCAAGGTTCTCCTCGACGGTCATGTGCGGATACAGCGCGTAGTTCTGGAAGACCATCGCGATGTCTCGCTCTTTCGGCGTGAGGTCGTTGACGACCTGGTCGTCGATGCGGAGCTCGCCGTCCGTGATCTCCTCGAGGCCCGCAACCATCCGCAGAGCGGTCGTCTTGCCGCAGCCCGACGGGCCGACCATCACCATCAACTCGCCGTCGTTGATCGCCAGATCGAGGTCGAAGACAGCCTGCGTGCCGTCGTCGAAGACCTTCGAGACCTTGTCGAATTCGATCGTCGCCAGATCGGAACCCCCTGGAGTCGGAGCGAGCTTACTCTGTTCGAGCGGGCGCTCGCTACCGGGAGCGCAGCCGGGACGTGCGGCTCCAGGCCGCTCAATATCCGTCGAGCATCCCGATCTGAATCCCGAGCGCCAGCCCGGCCAGGCGGAGCCGATCTGCGCCGCTCCCCAGGTACCGGTCGGCGCGTCGTGCATCCCTCGCCGCCGCCGCGACCTCGCCTCTGTCGTTCTCGCTGAAGTCGAGCTGGCTTCTGACTCCCTTCCGGGTCAGCTGAAACCCGGCGAGCGCGACCTTCCTCGCCCGTTCCACCGCCGTGGTCGATCCACGTTCTCCGCGCAGGCTCGCGACGATGCCGCCGAGCTGAGTCTCGAGCCGCTTCCGATCTTGGGTGGCCCGAATCACCGCAACGCCACGGAGCAGGTCGTGCTTCACGGAGGCATCTGCCGCGCTCGTCGCGGAGTTCGAGGATCCACAGCTGCAACCCAGCACGAGACCCATCAGCCCGGCCGCAGCCCAGCGAAGGTTCATCCGCAAGAGCGTAACGGTACCGAGGGCGAACAGGCCGTGGGCTGGACTCCCTGCTCGCTCATGAACGGATGCCGTGCGGTACCTCAGAGGATCGTAAGAAGCCGGGCCGGGACGCCAAGCTCAACCGCGTCGTGCGTATCGTCCTCCTCAGTGGGCGGTGTCGCAATCGGAGACGAAGTGACGGCGCGGAGGCCGCGTGCACGCGCCGGGTGGGCTTGGTTTGCGGGCGGCGATGGCCGCGTCCTCGCGCTGGTCCCGAGCGAGGCGAGCTTCCTGAACGGGCTCGGCATGTGGGTCGTCGGGATGGCCGTCGTGAGCGGTTTCGCGATGACGGTCGCGGCGAGCCAGTGGTGGAGTACCTCGATCGTGAGCGTCCTCTGGGTAGTCCCGCTCTGGGCGGTGCTCTACTGCCTGATCGAGCGTCTCGTTCTGAAGAGCTTCGGCACGAGTCGGCTCGGCAACCTTGTTCTGACGATCCCGCGTCTCCTGCTCTCGCTCGCGATCGCGCTCGTCGTCGGGCTTCCGATGGCTCAGGTGATTTACAGCGGATCGATCAACGACGAGGTGAGCAAGACGACGACGGCCCGGATCCAACAGGCGACCGCCGACATCACCCGCACCTACGACGCGAGGATCGCCACCGCCCAGAAGGAGATCGACGCGGCTCGGTCCCAGGAGGCGAGCCTGCAGCGGCAGGTCACGAACAGTACGTTCCTGTCGCAGTGCGAGGCCGGCGAGACGAGTTGCTCGCAAACCCACAAGCTCGGATGCGGGCCATACTGCAGGCGCGACGCCCGCCGCGCCGCGGCTGCCGCGGCTGCGTTGAAGAGCGCTCGCCCGCAGATCGAGGCGACCATCGCCGCCGACCGGCACAAGATCGCGCTCTGGCGCACGGACGCGAGAACGCAGCTCGCGAGCCGGACGGCCGCGATCAAAGCCGATCGTGACTTCCTCTCCCGGCAGGCGGCGCTCGAGCGGGTGGAGCGTGCGAACCCGGCTGTGCGGAAGTACGTCCTGTTCTTCCTCGCCTTCCTGATCTCCCTCGACCTCGTCGCGATCCTGCTCAAGCTCATCCACCTCTTCAGCACGGGCGGCGCTTACGAGCGCAGCGCCGCGGCGCTCCAGTCCACTGACCTCGTCGAGGTACACCGGCTACAGGAGCGTGCGACGGTAACGACCCGACGGATCTCGCTCGAGGCGCGCGCCGAGGAACGAGCCGACTCTCTCCGCTTCGGGGGCGAGGTGGAGGCGGATGCCGAGCGCGAGCCCGAGCAGCGCGGCGACGCCGCCGACTTTTCGCGTCCACGCGCGCCGCTCGGCGGATCGGCGCCCGTCGGCCAGATCGGCACCTGATGCCTCAGACGCAGCGCCGTTCCAGCCGGTAGGAGAGCAGGCCGCTCGCAGCTGACAGTTCAATCGAGGGACAGATAAGTCGTAGCGAAAGGGTTGAGAGAGTGCGAGCTCTTGGCTTCCGGAGCGGCTTTGGCTACGAATAGCGCCGTGCGCGAGGCTCACGATTTCCTACCGTTTGTCCTCCGTCACCTACCGCCCTCGCCGGCCCGCGTCCTCGAGGTGGGCTGCGGCGATGAGGGAGGGCTCGTTCCGGAGCTCGCCGGGCGCGGGTACGACGTGGTGGGCGTCGATCCGCGAGCGCCGGCTGGGGACCGCTATCTGCGGAGCGAGTTTCAGAAGGTTGCGGCGGCGCTGACGTCGGAGCGGTGGGACGCCATCGTCGCCGCGCGGGTGCTTCACCATGTCGACCCGCTCGACG
>DASYPH010000385.1:0-19964 GCA_036006925.1 Gaiellaceae bacterium | reverse complement strand
CGCACCGCGCCGAACGACTTGAAGACCGCGCCGTGCAGGATGTCGGTGCCGACGGCCGTCTTCGGGTCGAACCCGAAGAGCAGGATCAGCATCGGCGTCATCAGGCTGCCCCCACCCATGCCGGTCATGCCGACGAGCAGGCCGATCAAGGCGCCGGCGAGCGAGAGTTCCCAGGTCACGTGCGTCCGCCCGGGATCGGACAGGAGACGAAGGGCCGGCCGCGCAGCAGGCAGGCCAGCTTGTACGCCTCGCAGCCGGTGCAGAACCCGGTGACCGCGGCAAGCAGTGCGAGGCCTGCCACGAGCAGCCCCAACGCCGCCCCGGCGGTCGTCCACCCGAGGGCGGACACGACCGACGCCGCGGCCAGCACGACCAGCCCGACGACGTTCGCCGCGCGCGGCGGGCGGGAGTCCTCCAGCGGCCCCTCGCCGAAACGCGGCTGGATCAGCTCGAAGTACGCGACACAGGCGAGGCAGAAGCGGCGCCCGAACGTGAGGCCGATCGCCAGCTGGGCCGCAAGGAGCGCGAGCAGCCACCACCAACCCGTCGCGACGGCGACCAGGGCGAGCACGCCGATCACCGCCTGGTTCGTCCGCGGCGCACGTGAGTCGATCACGTCGAGGTGACGGTACGGATCGGCACGCCGCGTCACGACGCCTCGACCACCATGCCGGCGCCGACGGTGTCGTTGGTCGACTCGTCGATCAGGATGAACGCGCCCATCGCGCGATTGCGGGCGTACGCATCGACGACGAGTGGCTCGGCAAGGCGGAAGCGCACGATGCCGAGGTCGTTCAGCTCGAGCTTCCCCGGCGACGGCCGATCTTGCAGCGTCTCGATCTCGACCACCGACAGCACCTCGTCGACGCGAGCCGGCACCGTGCGCGTCGTCTGCTTGACGAGCAACCGCGCCTTGTCGACCAGCGGCTGCTCGGTCATCCAGCACACCTGCGCGACGAGCTCGCGGGCCGCGATCGGCGGATCGACCGGGTCGGCGAGCAGATCGCCACGGGAGACGTCGACGTCATCGGCGAGCCGAATCGTCACCGACTGCCCCGGCAGGGCTTCCGGCAGCTCGCCGTCGACGCCGTCGATCGCCGCCACCGTGGTGCGGAGACCCGAAGGAAGCACCACGACCTCGTCGCCGGGATGCCAATCGCCGCCCGCGACCTGCCCGGCATAGCCGCGGTAGTCGTGGTGCGCGTCGGCCATCGGCCGCACGACCCACTGCACCGGGAAGCGGCGGTCGTCGTGATTGCGGTCACCGGCCAGCTCGACGGTCTCGAGATACTCGAGCAGCGTCGGTCCGTCGTACCAGGGCATCGATTCCGTCCGGTCGACGACGTTGTCGCCTCTCAGCGCGGAGACCGGGATCGGCCGCGGATCACGCAACCCGAGCTGCGCGCTCAATGTCTCGAGCTCGGTGACGATCTCCTCGAACCGCGCCGCCGAGAACTCGACGAGATCCATTTTGTTCACGGCATAGACCACGTGCGGAAGCTCGAGCATCGAGACGATGTAGGAGTGGCGGCGGGTCTGCTCGATCACACCCTTCCGCGCGTCGACGAGGATCACGGCGACGTCGGCGGTCGACGCACCCGTGACCATGTTGCGCGTGTACTGCACGTGCCCGGGCGCGTCGGCGAGCTGGAAGCGCCGGCGGGGCGTGACGAACGAGCGATAGGCGACGTCGATCGTGATCCCCTGCTCTCGCTCCGCGCGGAGCCCGTCGGTCAGCAGCGCGAGGTCGACGTAGTCGTGCCCGCGCCGCCGTGACGCATCCTCGATGTGCTCGAGCTGGTCGACGAGAATCTGCTTCGTGTCGTAGAGCAGCCGGCCGATCAGCGTCGACTTGCCGTCGTCGACAGAGCCGGCCGTGACGATGCGGAGCAGCTCTGCGTCGAGGAACTCCTTAGAAGTAGCCAACGCGCTTCCTGTCTTCCATCGCCGCTTCCGAGACGCGGTCGTCGGCGCGAGTCTCGCCGCGCTCGGTGACGCGCGTCGCGGCGATCTCGGTCACGACGTCGTCGATCGTGGCTGCAGCGCTGACGACGCCACCGGTGCACGTCATGTCGCCGACGGTGCGGAAGCGGACAATGGCGCTGAACGGCTGCTCCTCCGGGAGGCGTTCGATGAAGTCGGAGGCGGCGTAGAGCATGCCGTCGCGCTTGAAGACGTCGCGCTCGTGCGAGAAGTAGATCGAGGGGAGCTCGAGGTTCTCGCGAGCGACGTACTGCCACACGTCGAGCTCGGTCCAGTTCGAGATCGGGAAGACTCGGATGTGCTCGCCCTTGCGGATGCGGGCGTTGTAGAGATTCCAGAGCTCCGGGCGCTGCGCGCGCGGGTTCCACTGGCCGAAGTCGTCACGGAAGCTGAAGATCCGCTCCTTCGCGCGTGCACGCTCCTCGTCGCGCCGCGCGCCGCCCATCGCGGCGTCGAACCCGTGTTCTTCGATCGCGTCGAGCAGCGTCGTGGTCTGGAGCTGGTTGCGTGACGCGCGTGGACCCGTCTGTTCCTGGACACGGCCGGTGTCGATCGACTGCTGGACGCTCGCGACGACCAGTCGCTCACCGAGCTCATCGATGCGGCGGTCGCGGTACTCGATCACCTCGGGGAAGTTGTGGCCGGTGTCGACGTGCATCACCGGGAAGGGAAACCTCGCCGGCCGAAAGGCCTTCTCGGCGAGCCTGAGCATCACGATCGAGTCCTTGCCACCCGAGAACAGCAGCACCGGCCGCTCGCGCTCCGCCGCGACCTCTCGCATGATGTGGATCGCTTCGGCCTCGAGCTCGTCGAGGTGCGAGAGGGTGCGGCGTGACGTCGCGCTGCTCACGAAGCAGGCTCCTCGACGTGCAGGCCGCACTCCGTGCGGTCCGTGCCGGCCCAGCGGCCGTCACGGCCTGCCCCGGGAGCGGTCGAGTGGGTGTCGCCGATCGACTCGTAGCCGCTGTCGTGCAACGGGTTGTACGGCAGCCCGCGCTCGCGGATGTACGCCCAGCAGTCGTCGTCGCCCCAGTCGGCCAGAGGGTTCGCCTTCCAGAGCTCGTGAGCTGCGTCCCAGCCGAGCTTCGGCGCGTTCGCGCGCGTCGGCGACTGGTCGCGGCGAATGCCGGTGATCCACGCGTCGAGCTCGCCGAGTGCCCTGACCAGCGGCTCGACCTTCGCCACGGCGAGGTACAGATCGGGCTTGCTCTCCCAGAGCTTCTCCCCGTGGGTCTTCGTCAGCGCCTCGGGGCTCGGCCCCTCGAACACCTCGACCGTCGTTCGATAGCGCTGCTCGACCGCGCGCCAGACCTCGTAGGTCTCGGGGAAGAGATAGTGGGTGTCGATCGCGAACACGCGCGCATCTGGCTCGGCAGCGAACAGCATGTCGAGCAGCACCGTCTCTTCCTTCTGGAAGGAGCAGGCGAGCGACACGCCGCCGGTGAACTCGCGCACGCAGAGCGCCACGATCTCCTCGGCGCTCATCGCCTCGACGACTGCGGCGTCAGGAAGCGTGAACTGGCTCGCCGCCATCGAGGAGCACCTCCTTGAGCGTGTCGCCCCGGAGACCGAGGCGCAGCGTCTCGAGCGGGATCACTTCCTCGGGTGGGATGTTGCCGAGGTTGACCGAGGGACCGAACTGCTTCACGAACCAGGACTGAGCCGCTTTCGTCGGCGCCTCGAAGATGATGTTCGCCGGGCCGACGACAGTCGCGATCTCGGCGATCAGCTCGGTCCGCATCCCACCGGACGAGTCGAAGATGCCGGCAGTGCCGCCCTCGCGGGCCTCGGTGATCACTTTCCACGCGCCGGCCTCGAGCTCTTCGTTCAACCAACGCGTCCACTCGTCGACCGTGTACTCGACCGACGAGTCCTTCGAGCCGACCTCCGACAGGACGGTGAACTCGCGCGCGAAATCGGCGATCAACTCGAGCTTGCGGTCGCGCGGGATCTCGATCGTGCCGTCGGAGATCTCGACGTGGGTCAGGCCCAGGTCGGTCAGCCACTGCTTGTACTCGTCGAGCTGATCCTTGACGTACACGACCTCGAAGAAGGTGCCGCCGATCACGACCGGCTTGTCGCGAAGCACCTCGAGCTTCCGCGCGAGGTTGCTTGTGACATACGCGGTTCCCCAACCGAGCTTGACGATCGAGATGTGGTCCGCGGCGACCTCGAGGATGTCCTCCCAGGCCCGCGGCCCGAGACCCTTGTCGATCACGTGCGTCAGGCCGACATGACGGCCGAGCCGCAGGTCAAGAGCTCTATAAGCGGGCATAGAGCTCCTCCAGCTTCGCGAGGGCGCGGGTCTGCACGTCGTGGTACAGCGAGTTGCCGTGTGCATCGATGCCGACGGTCAGCGGACCGAAGTCCTTGACGCGGAACTTCCAGAGGCACTCGGGCATGAGCTCCTCCCAGAGCACTTCCTCGATCTCCTCGATCTGCGTCGTCTCGAGCGCCGCAGCGCCGCCGACGATCGCGAAGTAGACCATCCCGAGCTCGTGCATCGGAGCGATCGCCTCGTCGGGGAAGCCGCCCTTGCCGCAGATCGCGCGGACGCCGTACTGGCGCCCGAGCGGCTCCGTGAACCTGACCATGCGAGCCGACGTCGTGGTGCCGATGCAAACCTTTTCGTATTTGCCTCTGCCTTCGGCGTCGGTGCTGAGCTTGCGCACGCCGGGCGCCGTATGGAGCAGGAACGCGCCGGTTAGATCCATCGGTGACGGGATGCCCTCGTCGAAGATCCGGATCTGCGTTCGGTCGCGGATGCCGATGATGTGGCCCTGCACCGTCACCTCGTCGCCGGCGCGGAGCTTCAGGATCTCCTGCGGGTCGGTGATCGGGAACGTGACTTCGTGAGTCGCCATGGTGGGTCCTACGCTTCCCGGTCGTAGTCGATGGAGCCGTCGGCGCCGATGTGGGCCGAGGCGCGCCGCGCCGCCCAGCACTGGTAGTTGACCGCGACGGGGTTGAGGGTCATGTGCGTGTCGGCGTGCTCGATGTGGCACTGCAGGACGGTCACGTCACCGCCGAGCCCCATCGGGCCGATTCCGGTTTCGTTGAGCAGCCCGAAGAGCTCGTCCTCGAGTTGCGCGACGACCGGATCCGCGTTGCGAGTTCCGATCGGCCGCATGATCGCGTCCTTGGCGAGGTGCATCGCGTAGTCGGCCGAGCCGCCGATGCCGACGCCGACGATCCCCGGCGGGCACGGCTTCCCACCGGCGTTGACGATCGACTCGAGCACGAATTTCTTGATGCCCGTCACACCGTCGGCGGGGACGCACATCTTCAGGAAGCTCATGTTCTCGCTGCCTGAGCCCTTCGGGACGCACTTCACGTCGAGCCCGTCCCAGTCGGCGATGAACTCCCAGTGGACGATCGGGAGTCGGTAGCCGATGTTCGGGCCGGTGTTCTCACGGGTGATCGTGTGCACGGCGTTCGAGCGCAACGGATGCTCGACCGTTGCGCGCGCGGTGCCGTCGCGAAGCCCTTCGTAGATGCGCACCGGATGCAGCGGAAAGTGCTCGCCGACCTTCGCGTGGTACACGGCGATGCCGGTGTCCTGGCAGACGAGGTTCTTCTCGCCGTCGGCGATGCTGACGTTCCGGTGGATCACTTCGAGCACGCGCTTGCCCGGGATCGACGTCTCTCGGTCGCGAGCGGCTGCCAGCGCGTCGCGCAGGTCTTGGGGAATGTCCTTGAGCGCCCACACGTAGAGATGTGCGGCCGCGTCTTCGACGGCGTGTTGCAGGTCGGTATCGATATCGATCGTCATTCAGCTCCTAGCCAGCTCGGATGCATTTCGACCAGCTCTCCGACCGAAGACGACACATTCGAGGAGGCTGTTACCCATCATGCGATTGCGGCCATGCGTGCCTCCGGCGATCTCCCCGCAGGCGTAGACGCCTTCGAGTGTCGTCGCCGC
This sequence comes from Gaiellaceae bacterium, assembly GCA_036006925.1. Classification (GTDB taxonomy): domain Bacteria; phylum Actinomycetota; class Thermoleophilia; order Gaiellales; family Gaiellaceae; genus PALSA-600. The sequence goes on along the minus strand of DASYPH010000385.1, from coordinate 14,059 downwards.
GTCGGTGTCGATCACGAGACCGCCGTTCTGGTAGTGCAACACCGGATAGGTGAGGATCCGCTCGGAGAGCGGGTCGATGCCCGAGCCGCGATAGCGGCGCAGCATGTACGGCAGCGACACGTCGGCGTCGTCCTCCGGAATACGGGTCGTGTCGAGGTAGACCGCAGGGCGACCATCGGGCGTCGTCGTTCCTTTGCCCTTCGCCACCTCGTCGAAGATCGCCTGGCTCACCTCGTCGCGCGGCCCGAGTGAGTCCGTGAACTCCTCGCCGTCGACGTTGACGAGGACGGCGCCGTAGGCGCGCGTCGTCTCGGGAATCGAGTAGCCCTGCATGTTCGGCGGCCACGCGCCTCCATTCGGGTGGTACTGCAGCGCATCGAGGTCGCGAGCCTCGGCGCCGAGCGACAGAGCGATCTGCGTGACCTCGCCGGTTGCATTCGGGTGGTTGGTGGAGAGCTCGCCGATCCGTTCGGCCTCGGCGTAGCACCGTCCTCCGGCAGCGAGCACGACCGTTCCCGCATCGACGACGTGGTCACCGACCCGCGCGCGCCAGCGTCCGTCGGTCCCGACGAGCTCACGGAGCGGCGCGTTGGTGAAGCTCGTGCCGGAGCCGGCCTCCCACGCCTCGCGCAGACCCTTGGTGATCGCGTGCCCGGTCCGGTCCCCGACCTGGAGCAGTCGCTTCGCCGACGAGCCGCCGCAGCGCGCGAGCCGGTAGCCGCCGTTCTCACGGCTGAACTCGACTCCGAGCTCCTCGAGCCAGTGGATCGCCGACTGGGCGTCGCCTGTCAGCACGTCGACCAGGCGGAGGTCGGCCGTCTCGTGCGAGGAGCGCCAGACGTCGGCAGCGTGCTGCTCGGGCGAGTCGTCCGCGCCGAACGCCGCCTGGATGCCGCCCTGCGCCTTCGACGAGTTGTTCGCCTGCAGCGAGCCCTTGGTCGCGAGAGCGACACGGGCGCCCGCGCGTTCAGCCGAGACCGAGGCAGCGAGACCGGAGGCTCCACTGCCGATCACGAGCACGTCGAACGAGGGAACCGCCGTCTCCACGGCCGAAACCATACCTGATATTAGCCGTGCTTATACTTTGTTCACTGCCGAAGTGCGGAAACGCGGATGTATCGGACGATCACCAGATCGCTGCCAGCAGGCCCTCGATCTCGCTCGGCGTGGCGGGTCGTGGGTTCGCCTGGTTGCCTGCACGCGCGGCCGCTGCCGCGGCGACGTCGGGCAGGTCATCCTTCGGAACGACGAAATCGCGGAGCCGCTCGAAGCCGCCGAGGCGTGCCAGCGCGCGGGATCCGTCAACCGGGTCGCCGCCGATCGCCGTGCCGAACCGCTCGACCTCCGCCGGCACGAGCACCCGGTTGAACGCCAGCGCCGGGGGCAGGCAGAGCGCGTTCATCGCACCGTGCGGCAATCCGTAGCGGCCGCCGAGCGCCTGCGCCATGGCGTGCCCGAGACCGAGACCGGCGAGTGCGAGTGCATGGCCGGCGTGTGCCGCCCCCTGCAGCAACTCGAGCCTTGCGTCCCGCTCGCGCGGCGCGGCGAGGACCCGTGGCAGCGCCGAGGCGATCAGCGGCGCGCCCGCGAGCGCCTGCGCGTCTCCTTCTGGCGAGTGGCCGCGAACGTACAACGCCTCGGCGCAGTGGGCGAGCGCGTTCATCGCGGTCCCGGCCGACTCCTCGCGAGGCAGGTCGAGGGTCAACTCGACGTCGTAGACGAGCGCGACCGGGTGCGCACCGGCGCCACCACCCTGGATACGGCGGTCGGCGGAGCGGATGCCGTAGAAGGTCGTCCATTCGGCGCCCGAGTAGGTCGTCGGCACGTGCACCACCGGCAGCCCCGTGTTCGCCGACGCGTGCTTGCCGGTGTCGATCGCAGATCCGCCGCCGATCGCCAGGATCCCGTCGGCCGCGGCCGGCACGTCGACGCTCTCCGACGGAACCTCGCTCGCGCGGCCGACGTGCGGCGGCAGGGCGAGAGCGTCCCAACGCGGGCTCGCGATCACGAAGGGCCGCTCGATTCCCGCCTCCGCGAGTGCGTCCGGAAGCTCGGCGAGCGACCACCGGACGATCACGACGGCAGGCGGCCCTTCGCGAACTCGAGGAAGGCCCGCGCAGCCCGCGTCTCGGCGCGCCCGGCCGAACGGACGAGATAGATCTCGCGCTCGAGCTCCAGCTCGCGGACATGCGCCTCGACGAGCGTGCCGGCGGCGAGGTCGTTCTCGACGGACGAGCGCGAGATGAACGTGACGCCGTACCCCCCGCGTACGGCGCTCGTCACCGACTCCTGGAGACCGAGCTCGAGTCGTACATCGAGATCTCGTAGGCGCAGGCCTGCACGATGCAGCTCGTCGTCGATCATCTGGCGAACGCCGGCGCCCTCCTGCATGACGATCAGCGTCTCGTGCTTGAGCTCGTCGAGCGTGATCGTGCGGCCGGCAAACGCGTGCCCGGGCGGGCAAGCCAGGATGACCGTGTCTCTGACGAACGGCTCGTACTCCACGCCGCGGTGGCGCGGCGCCGCCCCGACGACGCCGAGCTGCAGGCTGCGGTCGGCGACGCGCTCGACGACGGTCTGCGTGTCGAACACGCTCAGCGCGACCTGCAGTTGCGGATGCGCCTCGGCGAACTGGCAGAGCAGCTGCGCGAGCACCACCCCACCCGGCCCCGTCGAGGCGCCGATCTCGAACTGCCCCGCGAGCTCGCCGGTGGCGCCCTCCTGCAGCTCGCTGACGATCTCCTCCTCGAGTTGCAACAGGCGCTGCGCGCCCCGGTAGAGCCGAAGCCCCGCCTCCGTCGGTTCGACGCGGCGCCCGGAGCGGTCGAGGAGCTGCGTCCCGAGCCGCTTCTCGAGCGCCCGCACCTGCAGGCTGACCGCCGGCTGGGTGACGCCGAGCCGCTCGGCCGCCTGCGAGAACGACTTCCGCTCGACGACCTCGCAAAATGCCTGCAACTGCCGCGTATCCATAACAACTACTTATAGCGTATGTGAGTCCACCCAGGCCCTTTTCAGACCCATGGGGCTGAGCGGAAACCCGCATGGCTCCGTGGGTCAGCCGTGTCATAGGTGCCGGGTTTGGTCATGCGGTGCAGACCCGTTGCAGGCGTCGAGTTCGATGGCCCTGACGGCCCACGGGCTTCATCGGTCAGTTCGGCGGTCGTTGCGCGCTCACCCGACTCGCACCGCAGCAGAGGCGGCTCGACGCGCCTAACCGCCGCGCCACGTCGCTCGGCGACTAGCCGTCGTGGACCACGTTTCACGCGGGGCCACGACGGCTTCCCCAACTCCAGTTCTGGAATCGGCGGCCGACTTGCAACAGATTTGCAGCGGTTTACGATGGAGGCAATGGCTCGTCGAATGGTTGCTGCCGTTGCGGCAGCGTTCGCCGTAGTCGCCTGTTGCGTCTCGGCGTCAGCCGCAGGCGACACGCTTCGGCTCGGGGCAGCCGAGGCGAATTGGACGGCGCTCGACCCGCAGGTCGGCACGTTCTGGTCCGACGCCTGGTCGCTCCTGCAAGCGAGTTGCACCACGCTCGTCACGTCTCCGGCAGTCAGCGGTCAACTTGGCCAGGCGGCGCCGGCGATGGTGCCCGATGGCGCCACGGGTTTCCCTCGCGTCTCGCCTGACGGCAGGACCTACACGTTCACAGTGCGTAGGGATCTACGTTTCTCGGACGGGACGCATGTAACGGCGGCGAATTATGCGCGCGCGATCGGGCGCCTCGTCGACCCTGCACTCCACTCCGACATGCTCTTCTACGCACACGGGATCAAGGCCGTCCACGGAAGTGGCCAGACACTCGTGATCACCTTGAGGGAACCTGCCGGCGACTTGCTCGACCGGCTCGCCCTGCCGATGTTCTGCCCGGTCCCCGTCGCGTTTCCTGTCGATCCGGCGGGCATCACGCTGACGGTCGGCACGGGACCGTACCGTGTGAAGAGCGTCGTTCCCGGCCGGTCGGCGACGCTCGTCCGCAACCGGTTCTACCGCGGGCCCCGCACCGCGCGCGTCGGCCAGATCACGTACACGATCGGCGGAACGCCTGAATCGCTCGTGGCCGACGTTGCCACGGGCCGCCTGGATTACTCGTTCGACGGCGTTCCAGGGAAGCTGGTCCCAACTGTCGCGGCGAAGTATCGAGTCGGCAAGGGACGGCTCTTCTACGCGCCGTTTCAGGGACTCGTTTACCTGCCGCTTAACCTGAGGAGCCCGCTCTTCGAGAATAACCTCCCGCTCCGTCGCGCCGTCGAGTACGCGGTCGATCGCCCAGAGATCGTGCGGCAACTCGCGCCGTACTCTGGGCGGCGACTCGGCCAGCTGATCCCGCCCGGAGTTGCCGGGCACGGCGAGGACGTGTATCCGCTCAGCGGCGCGAGGCTCAAGCTTGCACGCCGGCTAGCAAGGGGTCACCTCCGCGGCGGCAATCTGATCTTCGACACCTTCGCGAACGCCAATTTCGTACGTGTTGCCGAAATCATCGCCTACAATCTGCGGCAGATCGGCCTGCACGTGACGGTGCAGACGTTCGGCGCGCTGATTGAGCAGCAGAAACTGCTCGATCCGAACGAGCACTGGGACGTGGGCACCGGAGTCTGGTTCGCTGACTTCGCGGCCACGTCCGACTTCGTGCTGCCGATTGTCGGGCCTGGCGGCTCTGCCGCCATCCCGGATGCTGCGTTCGTGCGGCGTGAGCGTCATGCGAGCGGGCTGACCGGCGCCGCCCGCGACACTGCGTTCGCACGCCTCGCTCACGACGCGGTCGCGAGGTACTCCGCTGTCGTCCCGCTCTATTCGTTCACACGGGCTGTACTGGTCTCGCCGCGGCTGAGCTGCGTCTCGTTCAACGTGATGACGGACCTCAACCTTTCGAACCTCTGCCTGCGCGGCTAGCTCGCCGCGACCCACACTCCGCCCGCGTCCGCGACCAGAGCTCGCGGTGTCGCGCCTATGGGAATGCGCGATTCGTCAACGTGGACAACGGTGCCTGCGGACGGCACGCCGACGTACGCTGAGGCCGGCGTGGCTGCGATCGAGGCACCGTTCGGGATCACGCGCGTCGCGACGATACTCGACGTCCTTGTGCTCACCTGCTGCACCGAGCCGTCCTGGTTGACCGTCCAGAGCGAGCCGCGGCCGACAACGAGCGCAATCGGCTTGCTGGTCAGGGTGATCGGCGCGCCGACCGAAATCAGCCTCCTCGGATCCAGAGCTTGCAGCTGAGCGGAATCGGCGCCGACCCAGAGAGTCGAATCCGAGAGCACGAGTGGCACTGCCCCGAGATCGAGCGAACGCCTGGCGAGCAACACGCCCGTCGTTCGGTCGCGACGCTCGACGATCGCGCCGCCGACGGTGTCGTAGAGGCCGTCCGGGCCGAGGGCAAGCGCTGCCGCGGCGACAGCGATCGTCGACGTCACGTGCCCGAACCGAGAGTCGACCCGCTGCAGCTTTCGATTTGCCAGCTCGGCGACCCAGGCGCCTTTCGCATCGGCGACGATCGCCGTGGGGTGGCCGTCGACCGGGATGGTCGTTTGCTTGCCCGTTTGCTCGTCAATCCTGGTCACCGACTCTGCGTCGGCGCTCGCGACCCAGAGCTCCGTCCCGTGCGAGGCGAGCGCGGCGGGGCCGGCCGGGACGGGGATAGCGCGGTCGAGCATGTCAGAAGCCGGATCGATGTGGCCCACGCTGTTCCGCGGCAATGACTTCAGCGAGGTGTGGCCGTCTCCGCCGCTCGTCGAGAATGCGATTACGGCCGCGATGAGGGCGGCGAGTGCGACAGCGGCAACGGCGATCCACCAGCGCAGGCGGCCGCGCTTGCGCTCCCTGGGCCGGGCGACGGGGGCGCCGGGCCAGACGACTTGGTAGAGCCGCCAACGCTCGTCCCATCCCTTGAACTCATGGCGCCCGCGGTCCTTGTAGGTGACTCCGGGAACTGTGCCGGCGAGGTTGCGGACGACCTCCGAAACGAGGATCTCGCCGCCGTGGGCGTACGACATGACGCGTGCGCCCGCGTTGACGGCGGCGCCGAACGGGTGTCCGTTGCGCTCCAGCACCTCGCCGACATTGAGACCGATTCGGACGCGGAGGGTCTCGTCGGGCCGCTCCTGCTCGCGCGCGGCGATCGCCTCCTGCACCGCCATCGCCCCGGTGATCGCAGATCGCGTCGAGACGAACGCAAGCATCATCGCGTCTCCGACAGCGTCGATCTCGCGCCCCCCTGAGGCCTCGACTCGCTCGCGAACGATCCGCTTCGTATCGGCGAGGACGCGTTGCGCGACCTCGTCACCGCGGGTCGTCGTGAGTCGGGTCGAGCCCTCGACGTCGACGTGCATGATCGTGACGACTTCGCCGTAGTTCACGGCGGCATCTTTTCAGTCGGAGCGGCAACGACGAGGGGGCGCAGCCCAGCCGACGAACCGAACCCCAGCTCGCGATGCCGAAGAGCGGTTCTTACTGGGCGATGCAGAGCAGCCCAGACCAACCGCCCTCGTCTCACGAGTTACGTTGCCAATTCAAGTGAAGAGCGGCCAGCGCGGCCACTCAGTGACCAGCACGCACACTCGCTCAGCCACGCACTTCGATCCGAGGCGTTTGACGGCTATGTTCGACACCCGAACCTCGTTCGAACGAGGTTCGAGAGGTCAGCGCCCACGCCCGGCGGCCGTCTCATCGGGGTGTCGCCTGCCGCAGCTCGCGGCGGTTGTCGGACGGGTCGGCGACGTAGGCCCGCCCAACGTCTGGCGACGCTCCACACCCGAACCTCGTTCGAACGAAGTTCGAACGAGGTTCGAGGGTCAGCGCCCCCGCCCGGCGGCTGTCTCGTCGGGAGACGCTTGCCGCAGCTCGAGGCGGTTGCCGAACGGGTCCGCGACATGGGCCCGCTCGACGCCCCGGATCGTCTCGTCGGGCGTCGCGACGACCCCCTCGGCGCGCAAGCGCGCAACCAGGTCGGCGAGGCCGTCGACGACGAATCCGGGGTGTGCCTTTCGCGCCGGGCTGAAGGGCTCCTCGACGCCGACGTGCAGCTCTGCCGCACCCGCCCGGAACCAGCAGCCGCCACGCTGACGCAGAGGCTCCGGCTTTTCCAGCTCTTCGAGGCCGAGCAGGCCGCCGTAGAAAGCGCGCGCCTCGGCCTCGCAGCCGGCCGGGGCGGCGACCTGGACGTGGTCGATCCCGAGAATCGCCATCCCCGACGGTCTACCATCGATCGCGTGGCATCCGCGCCGCAGCACGCCGAGACGCATCGCCTCGAGAACACCCTCGTCCGCGGCTACACGCGCCTCGCCTCGGACGCGCCACACCGGCGCATCGACGCCGAGCTCCGCGCTCTCGACGTCGTGCTCGCGAGCTTTTTCGGGCTGCTCGTGCTCCCGTTTGCGCTCGTGATCGCGCTGGTCGCGCTGGTGACGAGCGGACGGCCGGTGCTCTATCGAGGCGAGCGGGTCGGCCGGCGCGGCCGGTTCTTCCAGATGGTCAAGTTCCGGACGATGCAGGCCGGCGCCGAGGAGCGAATCGGCCACCACCTCGGGGCCGACTTGATCGATGCTACCCACGCCGAGCTGACCGGGCTTGGACGCTGGCTGAAGGCGTCACAGCTCGATGAGATCCCCCAGCTCTGGAACGTGCTTCGCGGTGACATGTCGTTCGTCGGCCCGCGGCCGATTCGGCCCCGCTTCTTCGCGCATCTCGCGGAGGACCTGCCCGCGTACTGGCAACGGCTCGTCGTCCGCCCCGGACTGACCGGGTTCGCGCAACTGCGTCGCGGTTACGAGACGTCGATGGCCGAGAAGCTTGCACACGACCTGGAGTGGATCGCCGATCGCTCCGTCCGCCTGTACCTGCGCACGGTCTTCGTCACCGGCGTTCGCGTGCTTCGCCAGATCTTCGGGCGTCGGCCCATAGACTGATCCGCCATGTGCGGGATCTGCGGGATCGCGTCCGGCCGTGGGGTCGTCGACCGCGAGCGGCTCGGCAGGATGGCGGCGACGCTCATCCATCGCGGCCCCGACTCCGAAGGCATGCACGTCGAAGGTCCGGTGGGAATTGTGGCGCGGCGGCTCGCGATCATCGACCTGACAGGCGGCGACCAGCCGATCGCGAACGAGGACGGCTCCGTGGTCGTCGTGCAGAACGGCGAGATCTACAACTACCGTGAGCTCGCACACTCGCTCGCACGCGCGGGGCACAGCTTCCACACGCGCAGCGACACCGAGGTCCTCGTCCACGGCTACGAGGAGTGGGGCGAAGGCCTGTGGGAGCGGCTCCGCGGGATGTTCGCAGTCGCCCTCTGGGACGCGCGGCGCGGTCGCCTGACGCTGGCCCGCGACCGCTTCGGGATCAAGCCGCTCTACTACCGCGACCAGGGAGGCGAGCTGTCGTTCGCCTCGGAGCTCGACGCGCTCCCGCACGGCGACGTCGACCTGCAGGCCGTCGAGGCGTTCCTCAGCTTCAACGTCGTGCCCGCACCGCTCTCGATCTTCAGCGACATCCGCAAGCTGCTGCCCGGTCACACTCTCACCTGGGAGCTCGGTACGAGCACGTTCACTCGCTTCGCCCGGCCCGGCCCTTTGCCCGCACGACACGACGAGGACGAGGCGGAGCTGGTCGAGGAGTGCCGCGCACGTCTTCGCGACTCGGTGCGCGCCCACCTGATCGCGGACGTGCCCGTTGGCGTGCTCCTTTCGGGCGGCGTCGACTCGGGCGCGCTGGCCGCGCTGGCCGCCGAGGAGTCGTCGGAAGCGGTGCGGACGTTCTCGATCGGGTTCGAGGAGGCGTCCTTCGACGAGCTGGCGGGCGCCCGTGCCGTCTCGGCCCGCTACGGCACGCGGCACCGGGAGCTCGTGCTCCGGCCCGACGCCGCCCTGCTCCTGCCGGCCCTCGCTCAGGCATTCGACGAGCCCTTCGCCGACTCGTCCGCCCTACCGACCTACCTCGTCTCGGAGCTCGCGGCCGAGGACGTGAAGGTCGCCCTGTCGGGCGAGGGCGGCGACGAACTCTTCGGCGGCTACTACACCTACGTCGCCGATCAGCTCGCCGAGCGTGTCGGCCCGCTCGCATCGCTGGCCAGGCCACTGGTCGAGCGGCTGCCGACCTCGACGCGGCGCGTCAGCTTCGAGTACAAGGCGAAACGGTTCGCGCAGGCCGCGCACCTGCCGCCGCTGGAACGTCATCACGGCTGGAAGGAGATCTTCTCCGCCGATGCCCGCGCCGAGCTCACCGGCAGCTCGAACAGCTTCGATCCGCTCACGACGCACCGCGCACGGTTCGCCGAGACGGAGGGACACGAGCTGCTTACCCGCTTGCAGGACGTCGACCTCGGCCTGTACCTCGTCGACGACCTGCTCACGAAGACCGATCGCGCTTCGATGGCCTGGTCGCTCGAGGCGCGCGTCCCGTTCATGGACACGGTCGTCGCGAACTTCGCGTTCTCGCTGCCGGTGAGGCACAAGGTGCGCGGCCTCTCGAAGAAACGGCTCCTGCGCCAGGCGGTTCTACCGCTCCTCCCTCGCGAGGTCGTGCACGGTCGCAAGCGGGGCTTTTCGATCCCGGCCGCTGCGTGGCTGCGGGGCGAGCTGGAGCCGTTCGCGCGGGAGATCCTGTCGCCCGAGACGATCCGCCGTCAGGGCTTCCTTCAGCCCGCCGCGGTCACGCGCGTGCTCGACGACCACGTCGCGGGCCGCGCCGACCTCTCGCGCCAGCTCTGGGGTCTGCTCGCGTTCACGCTCTGGCACGAGCACCATGTCGAAGGCGTGCGCCGCGACGCGCCGCTCGCGAGCGTCGTCGCATGAGCTGCGTAGGCTCGACGGAGCAGCCTGGGAGCGAGGTGCCGGCTTCGCCGGCCCTGGAGCGGGAATGAACGTCTGGGTCGACCTGACCGCGAGCGCGCATCCGCTCGTCTTCCGGCCGCTGGTCGAGCGGCTGCGCGCGCAGGGACACCACGTCGAGATCACGGCTCGCGACTACGCGCAGACGTTGCAGCTGATCGAGACACACGGGATGACAGCAACCGTGATCGGCCACCACGGCGGCCGCTCGTCATTCGGCAAGGCTCGCCAGATGTGGGGGCGTATGCATGCGCTGCGCGCGTGGGCGAAGGGTCGCGACTTCGACGTCGCGCTCGCGCACGGGTCGCACGAGCTGACACTCTCGGCCCGGCGGCTCGGAATCCCGAGTGCGACGACCTTCGACTACGAGTGGGCGTGGCTGCAGCACGAGCTCGGCTGCCGCGCGGCAACGCGTGTGGTGGTGCCCGACTCGATTCCGCCTGCGCGCCTCGCGAAGTACGGCACGCGCCCGCCGAAGCTCCAGCAGTACCCCGGGTTGAAGGAGGAGTACTACCTCGCAGACTTCGAGCCCGACGAGACCGTGCTCGACGACTGGGGCATCGAGCGGGAGCGCGTGCTCGTCGTCTTGCGGCCGCCGCCGGACGTCTCGCTGTACCACCGGCATTCGAATCCGCTCTTCCCGCAGACGCTCGAGCACGTCGGCACGCTCGACCACGTGCACGCCTTCGTGATCCCGCGCACCGACGAGCAACGCGACTACGTGAAATCGCTCGCGCTGCCGTCCGTGATCGTCCCCGAGCGAGCAGTCGATGCGCAGAGCCTGATCGCGTTCTCGGACTTGGTCGTCTCGGCCGGCGGGACGATGAACCGCGAGGCGGCGGCGCTCGGGGTGCCGGTTTACACGACCTACGGCGGCCGGCTCGGCGGCGTCGACGAGCAGCTGATCCGCGAGAACCGCCTGCGACCGTTGACGGATCCGCGGGCGCTCGAGCTGCACAAACGAGCCGCGGGAGACCACGTGCGCACGCGCCGAGACCCGCAGCTGATGCTCGACCTGCTGCTCTCAGCGCTCGATGACCGCTAGCAGCTCGTCGGCGTAGCGCTCGAGCTTCGCCGGCCCGACCCCCGCGATCTGGGCGAGCTCACCGACGGAGGTCGGACGGGTGTCGGCGATCTCGTGCAGCACACGATCGTGGAAGACGACGTACGGCGGCACACCGTCGGCCTTCGCTCGCTCGAGGCGCCAGGCCCGGAGCCGCTCACCCGTTTCGGTCCACAGGCTCCCGCCGCGCTCGCGCGGAGCGGCGGCCTGTTCGCCACGTGCGACGCCGAGATCGGCCAGGAAGCGGCTTCGCTTGCCCGACCAGCTCAGCCAGAGGACGCTCTTCGCCCTCGTCATCCCCACGTACAGGAGCCGGCGTTCTTCCGCGATCGCCTCGTCGCTTCGCGCCTGCTTCCATGGCAGCTCCTTCTCGCGGAGCGACGGCAGGAACACGGCCTCGAACTCGAGCCCCTTCGCCCGGTGGAAGGTGAGCAGGTGGACGCCGCGCGCACCGTCCCCGCCGGGGTGGTACCGCCGTCGCAGCTCCGTGACGAACGCCGCCGCGTCGCCGTCGAAGCCGGCGGCAAGCGAGACGAGCCGCGCCAGGTCGTTCTGGCGCACGAGCTCGCGCTCGCCGAGCGCGTCGGGCAGACGTGGCAGCCAGCCTGCCTCGAGCGCCGCGTCGCGCACCGTCGAAGCCGCGTCTCCGCTCGAGCGTTCGAGGCGGCGCGTCAGCCGCCGGGCGGCATCGCGCTCGAGCAGGGATGAGCCCTGGAACGCGATCCCGGCATCGTGCAGGAGCTCCTCGTAGTCGGTCAGCCGCGCGTTCGTGCGCCCGAGAATCGCGACGTCTTCGAGCGTGCAGTCGAGTGAGCGGATCCGCTCAACGATCGCTGCTCCCTCGGCGTCGGGCGCGGCGAACGGCCGCACGACCGGGTCGGGCCCGTCGGGACGCACGGCCCGCAGCACCTTCGCAGCGCCACCAAGCTTCGGCACCAGCCGGTTCGCGAAGGCCAACACTTGCGGCGTCGAGCGGTAGTTCTCCTCCAGCCGGACCACAGTGGCATGCGGGAACCGGTCGGGAACGCCGAGCAGGTACTCGGGACCGGCGCCGGTAAAGGCGTAGATCGACTGGTAGTCGTCGCCGACCACACAGAGGTCATCCCGATCGCCGAGCCAGAGGTCGAGCAACCTCTGCTGCAGCAGGTTCACGTCCTGGTACTCGTCGACGGTGAAGGCGCGGTACTGGGCCTGGAAGGTGACGCGCACCTCGCGCTCGCGCTCGAACAGCTGCACGGTGCGCTCGAGCAGATCCTCGAAATCGAGCATCCCCTCCGCTGCCTTCCGCCGTTCGTAGTCGCGGTAGACGCGGTGCATCAGATCGAGCGGGATCGGAGGCTCTCGCTCGGCCGCCGCCTCGCGGTAGACGTCCGGCCCGATGCGGCGGTTCTTCGCCCATTCGATCTCCGTCGCGAGGTCGCCCGCGGGCCGAAACCGGTAGGCGCCCGGCAGGCTGTTCGCGATCTGGCGCAGCGCTAGCACCTTCGACGGCAGGATCCGCCCCACCTCGTCAGGCCCGAAGTGGCGCAGTTGGCGGAGGGCGGCGGAATGGAACGTGGACGCACGCACGCCGCCGGCGCCGAGCACTGCCAGCCTCGCCTTCAGCTCGCCGGCGGCCTTGTCGGTGAAGGTCACCGCCATGATCTGAGCCGGGGCGAACGCACCGGTCGCCACCTGCTGCGCGATCCTGCGGGTGATGGTGGTCGTCTTGCCCGAGCCGGCACCGGCGAGGATGCAGACCGGGCCGCGAACGGCCTCGGCCGCGCGCCGTTGCTCGGCGTTCAGCCCGTCTAGGGGGTTCACCGGGCCACCCTAGCCACCGGTCCAGCTGGCGTGAGTGACGTCAGTGCAACGTGTCTTCCAGAACCGGCGCGCGGCCCGTGCGCACGGGCTCGGCGACCATCGCGCCGAGCTTGGCGACGACGCCCAGCGTGTTGCCGTCGTCGACGAGCCGCTCGAGCTCGGCGAGCGCCTCGGCCAGCCAGGCCGCGTCGATCTGCGGTCGCGCCGCACGCATGATCTTCGGATGCGAGGTCGGTCCGACCGCCTCTCCTTCGTTCCAGAGCACCTCGTGCACCTTCTCGCCGGCGCGTGAGCCCGTGAAGACGATCGGGATGTCCTCTTCGCGGCGGCCCGAGAGCCGGATCATCTGCTTCGCCAGGTCGAGGATCCGCACCGGCTCGCCCATGTCGAGCACGTAGACCTGGCCACGGCCGCCCATCGCCCCCGCCTGGACGACCAGCGACGAGGCCTCCGGGATCGTCATGAAGAAGCGCGTCATCTCGGGGTTGGTCACCGTCACCGGGCCGCCGCGCTCGATCTGGCGACGGAAGATCGGGATCACTGAGCCCGACGAGCCGAGCACGTTGCCGAAGCGGACCGCGACGAACCGCGTCTCGACCTCCGGGTGCAGCGCGAACGACTCGACGATCCACTCGCACACGGCCTTCGACTGCCCCATCACGTTCTTCGGGTTCGCGGCCTTGTCGGTGGAGATCAGGACGAACCGCTCCGCTCCGGCGTCGACCGCGACCTCGGCGAGCGCCCTCGTACCGAGCACGTTGTTCGAGACCGCCTGCAGCGGGTTGGCCTCCAGCATCCCGACGTGCTTGTACGCCGCGGCATGGAAGACGACGTGGGGCCGGTACCGCTCGAAGATCTGACGCATCTTCGGCACGTCGCCGACATCGGCGAGCACGGGGATCGCCGCCGGGAAATCGCGCTCGTCGACGAGCTCGCGCTCGATCTCGAACAACGGCGACTCGCCCTTGTCGACCAGCACGAGCCGCGCGGCGCCGAGGCGTGCCAGCTGCCGGCAGAGCTCCCCGCCGATCGAACCGCCCGCGCCGGTGACCAGCACCGTCTTCTCTCGCACGTAGGCGGCGACGGCCTGGAGGTCGACCTCGACCTGCTGGCGGCCGAGCACGTCTTCGACCTGCACGGGTCGGATCTGGCCCGCCAGGTTGACATCGCCCGAGATCAGCTCGTGCAGACCCGGCAGCGTCTTCACCGGGACGTTTGCTGCGCGGCACTCCTCCACGATCTGGCGCCGCACGGTGCCGGCGGCGGACGGAATCGCGATCAGCACCTCGTCCGGTTTGTTGTCGCGGAGCAGGTGTGCGAGCTCGTCGGTGGTACCGAGCACACGGACGTCGACGATGCGGGCGCCACG